>PLNN01000024.1 GCA_003142795.1 Candidatus Omnitrophota bacterium | reverse complement strand
CACATTCTACCACGAGATGCGAAAAGTTTTACCGCTCGATCTCGCGCAAAAATTCTACCGTCTTCAGGCGGCGCTCGATCTGGTAATCCAGGAATTTGCGCAGGATGCTTTCGAGCTCCCTGCCGACCTGAGGCGTGACTTTTATGCGCTCCACTTTTTCGAATGGCAAAGAGCGGATATGCTCTATGAATTTCGCCGTCCCCGGTAAGATCGAAAGCGCCGCGCGGTCCGACTCAAGACAATTCTTGCAGACCAGGCCGCCGTGTTGAAGGCTGAATTTAAAGCCGGTGTCGGGGCGTTTCCCGCAGGACACGCAAAGATCGAGACTGGGCATAAGCCCCAGCAAATTCAATAATTTTATCTCGAATATCCTGGCGGCGCGTTTTGCGCTCGACTCCCCTGCCATAAGCCGCAAGCTGTTAAGCAGTAAGTCGAAGACTTCATCATTCTTATCGGCGAGGGTCGTTACGGAGTCCAGCAGCTCAATGAGGTAAGTAGCATATGATAATTTCGCGAGATCCGCGCGAAGGGGATTGAAATATTCAAGAAGGTCGCACTGCGAGACCGTATATATGTCGCTGGTCTTTCTCTCGTAAAACACTATCTCGTCGAGAGCGAATAATTCCAGCGCGCCGCCGCCATATTGGGCGCGGGAACCGCGCACGCCGCGCGCTATGCCTTTTATCTTGCCAAAATCGCGCGTATAGAGCGTCAGGATAAGGCTGGTCTCGCGCAGGTCCTGGCGCCGCAGGACGATACCTTCAGATTTTTGTATTGTCATTTTTAACGGAATATCTGGAATATGAGCGTCGTCAATAAGATGCCCAGGACGCTGCCTGCAAGTATCTCCCCGAAAGTATGCACAGCGTCTTTGAGCCTGTGCCTGGCTATCAGGAACGCCATGAGAAATGCCAGGGCTATAACGACAGAATTATTCGTAAGAAAAACGATGACGGTCCATATCGCGAAGGCTATCGCGGCATGGCCCGACGGCATGCCGCCGCGCAAAGGCGTGCCTTTATGGAATATGATCTTCCCCAGGATGCTTGAGCCGAATACGGCTATCAGCGCTATGAACGTGATGTGCCACGGCGACTGCCTGATGTTCATCAGGGCGGTTTCGACGTTAAAGGGTATTTTTCTTGAAAATAGGATATATCCTACTATCGCCGCATTTATCGAGGCCAAAAGCACTGCGCCCGCGCCGATATCTTTTATCAGCTTTGCAGCCGGGTCGACCTCGGCCTTGACCATGTCGACTGTCAGCTCTATCGCCGTATTGAACATCTCGCTTGCCAAAACAAGCGTGATAGTCAAAGAGAGCAGCATTATTTCCAGATAGCTGAAGTTGAGATACACCCCGAGAAGGATAAAAAAGAACGCGGTGAGAAAATGGACCCGCATGTTCCTCTCCGTCTTCAGGACGTAAATAAAGCCTTCTGCCGCCGCGTTAAAACTTTCGACAAATCTTCTTTCCTGCATAGATACTCCAAGATCTTAGATTCTCGCGCGGACATCCTCAGTCTTTGGTCCGCCGTCAGGTCATTATAACCAAAAAGGTGCAAGATGCCGTGAACGATGTAGAGAACCGTTTCCGTATTGAATTCAGTCCCGAAGAGTTTTGAATTCTCGCGCGCCCGGTCGAGAGATATGATTATCTCTCCGCAGAACGGCAACCCGAACTCCCGCCTGTTTATGCCGAAACTTAAAACATCGGTAGCGCGATCCGGGCCTTTATATTTTTTGTTAAGGGCCTTTATCTTTTTATTATCCAGAAAAACAAACTCTAACTCCATGCCCTCGGACCCTTTGCAAAATTTCAGGGTCCTGGAAACTATTCTTTTTACAAGGCGCGCATTTAACCTGTAGGATCTGTGCAGATTAAGGATTCTTATTTCTCTCATACGCCTTGATCGCTATTTTGTCTCTTCCTGCTTTACGGGCGCGCTCCCTTGCTGGGACGACGCCTTTTTAGCTTCGCCCGACTTCACAAATCTTGTATCGGGGATGCCTGCCTCATCGCTCGTCCGCGGCAAGTCTACATCTATCGTGATCAAAGGTCTCTTGCGGCCGGTCTTGTCTTCCGCCGGAGGAGGAGTCCCTTTGATATATCCCCTGTTGCCGTCTACCTTCTGGTCAACTCTGTCGACCTCCATGATATAGGGCTTACTTATCTTCGTTTCGCCTAAATTAGCGCAACCGGCCAACGTTCCAATTATTAAAAATGCGACTACTGCTAAACACATCGTCTTCATGCATCCTCCTTATTTTTTTAATTTAATGCTCAACTCATTCAACTGTTTTTCATCTACCTCGGACGGCGCGTTCGTCATAGGGCAGAACGCCTTTTGCGTCTTCGGGAAAGCAATGACATCCCTTATAGAATCACATCCGACGAACAGCGTCATAAGCCTGTCCAGGCCAAACGCCACGCCCCCGTGCGGAGGCGCTCCATATTTGAACGCGTCGAGAAGAAATCCGAATCTAAGAGAAGCCTGCTCATCCGATATTCCTATTGTCTTGAATATGAGCTCCTGGAGCTTTCTTTCGTGTATCCTTATGGAGCCGGAGCCTATCTCTGTCCCATTTATTACAAGGTCATACGACCTGGAGCGGACATTACCCAGATCCTTGCCTTTTTCCAGCATCCCTATGTCGTCCGGGTGCACGGACGTGAACGGATGATGTTCCGAAACCCATCGCTTCTCTTCTTCGCTGTACTGGAAGAGCGGAAAATCCGTTACCCAAATAAAATTGAACGCCTTCTCATCTGTCAGTTTCAGCCGTTTCCCGAAGAGCTTCCGCAAGGAAGCCATAGCGTCGTATGCGATCTTCGGTTTGTCCGCCACCGTGAATATCATATCGCCGTCTTGGGCGGATAGCGCGTTCTTGATGGCCGACAATTCTTCTTTAGAAAAGAATTTATCTATCTGGGAGGCGAGAGAGCCTTTTTCGGATTTGAAATTGGCAAGACCTTTTGCCCCGTATTCTTTAACAAACTCTATCAGCTCATCCACCTGTCCCCGCGAATATGAACCGCAGCCCTTAGCGTTTATCGCGATGACCTTGCCGCCTTTCTTCACAATATCGCTGAATACCTTGAATTGGCAGCCTTTGATTATATCGGTTATCTCGACCAGCTCCAGGCCAAAACGCGTATCCGGCTTATCACATCCGAACCGGGACATGGCCTCCGCGTATTTCAATCTGGGGAACGGGACTTTCAGATCGATCCCTATGGCCCCTTTGAACAACTTCTTCATCAGGCCTTCCGATATCTCATATATATCATCTTCGGTAACGAATGACATCTCGATATCGAACTGCGTGAATTCCGGCTGCCTGTCAGCCCTGAGATCTTCGTCCCGGAAACATTTCGCTATCTGAAAATACCTGTCGAACGCAGAGACCATGAGTATCTGTTTGAATAATTGCGGAGACTGCGGAAGCGCGTAGAACATACCGGGGTTAACCCTGGAAGGGACCAGGTAATCGCGCGCGCCTTCCGGCGTAGACTTGGTGAGTATCGGCGTTTCGACCTCTACAAACCCAAGTTCATCGAAATAATCTCGCGCCAATTTGCATGCCTTATGCCTGAGACGCATATTCTTCTGCATTGTCGAACGCCTGAGGTCAAGATACCTGTATTTTAATCTAGTCTCTTCGGTAACAACTATATTATCCGTGATCTCGAACGGCGGGGTCGCGGCCTTATTCAATATTTCCAGGGATTCGGCGTTGATCTCGATGAGGCCTGTCGGCATCTTCGGATTTTCCGTCCCCGCCGGCCTTTTCGCGACCTTGCCTTTTATCTTAACGACGAATTCCGGCCGTAGCTCCTCGGCCTGCTTGTGGATAGCCTCTCCCCGCTCAGGACTGAAAGCCACTTGCGTTACGCCGTAAGCGTCTCTAAGGTCGATGAAGATGAGGTTACCGTGATCACGGCGGCTTCCCACCCATCCGCACAACGTAACGGTTTGGTTTATAAATTTATCCGTCAATTCGCCGCAAGTATTTGTCCTTAGCATATCTTTCCCTTAATAGAATTTACAAGATCGGGAAATCTTATATTCGTCTGTTCTCTGGTCTTCATATCCCTCAATACAGCCTCGCTTTTTGCCACTTCATCGTCTCCGATTATCATGACGAATCGCGCGGCTTGCTTGTCCGCGCTCCTCATCTGTGATTTTAAAGACCTGAGCTCGTAATCTATATCACAGGAGACCCCCGCGCCCCTCAACTCATTTAATAATAAAAATGCTTTTGAATATGCCTCTTTTCCTATAGTTGCAACGAAAAGATCGATGCCCGCTGCCGCTTTTACCGTCTCCGCATCTTTCCCGAGAGCCATGATCATCCTATCCACGCCCAGCGCAAAACCGCATGCGCCCAGAGACGGGCCGCCCATGTCACTTATAAGGTTATCGTATCTCCCACCGGCTCCTATAGCATTTTGGGCCCCTAGATCTTTATGCGTGACCTCAAAAACGGTCCTCGTATAGTAATCGAGCCCTCTGACTATGTACGGATCGACGCTGTAAGGTATCTTGAGAAGATCTATGAATTTCAGCACTTCCGCGAAATGTTCCTTGCAATCACTGCAGAGAAATTCTACGTTTTTGAAATGTTCGCGTATTACGAGACGGCAGCCTTCTTCTTTGCAATCAAGCAGTCTCAGGGGGTTGGTCGCAACCCTTCTCTTGCAATCCTCGCAAAGGCGCGCGGAAACGGTCTTTTCCGAAAAAACTTCTTTCAGGGTCTTCGATAATTTTTTCTTATCTTCTCGGCACCCGAGATTGTTCAGCTTAAGCTCATATTTTTTTATACCATTAGTTTCCAGGAGCCTGATAAGGACATTTATAACTTCCGCGTCGAGCGCAGGACTGTTCGACCCTATAGCTTCAAGGCCTATCTGATGGAATTGCCGCAAGCGTCCCGCCTGTGGCCGCTCCGCCCTGAACATCGGGCCTATATAGTAAAGTTTCTGGAACGGGTCGGTCTTATCGAGATTGTTCTCCAGGTAAGCCCTGACTATCGGCGCCGTGCCTTCAGGCCTCAGGCTGATATCCCTCTCGCCCCGGTCGACAAATGAGAACATCTCCTTCTTCACGATGTCCGTCTCTTCGCCCACGCTTTTCACGAATAATGCCGTCTCTTCTATTATGGGCGTACGGATCTCGCTGTACCCGAATAATCTAAAGACGCGCCTTGAGAGATCTTCGACCTTCTGCCATTCGTTCGATCCCGGCGGCAATATGTCCCTTGTCCCTCTTATTGCTTTTATCATTTAACCTTCTTCTTCATCACCATTCCCGATTTGAAAGAAACTACTTTCCTCTCGGGTATCGGGACCGTTGCCCCGGTCTTGGGGTTCCTGCCTATCCTCGCACCTCTCGACTTCACTTTGAATACGCCGAAGTTCCGCAACTCAACCGTTTCGCCGCTCACGAGCGCGGAGGTTATGTGGTCGAGCGTCCCCTGGACGACTTTCTTGACATCCACCTGTTTTAAGCTGGTCTCTTCGGCTATCTTCATTACTATCTCTCTTTTGGTCATTGTCACTCCTGTTTCCTTTCTATGATTTATCCGGGATACGCTCTATTCAAATATCCGTCTGAAAAAAGAACTGACAGGGTTAAGATTATCTGATACGCTTTTCTGGCCCTTAAGCTGTTCCATTACGCTGTTCAGGAACACATAAGAATCCTTCCAGTCATTTTCTATTTTTTTAAGGTTATCTTCCGACATGAAACGTATGGTCTTCATCGACAGTATGCCGCCGACAGGGTCCGTCATGCGGCCATGAGGCATATACCTGGAAACAAGGGCCTTGTTCATCTCATCATATTTGGTATTCAGGATGACCTTGGTCTCCAGGAATTTATTTTCGTCCTCGGCCGTTATTATATCCTTTGCTATGATATCGCCGTAGATCGAGTGGAATCTGCCCCAGAACTCGAGAAAATTTTTCATCGCCTGTATGTCGGAACTGATCTTTTTATTGGTCATAACATTTTGTTCTGTAAGGAGTTATAGTAGCATCGGTCCCGGGTAAAGTCAAGGCTAAATCTTACGTCCTGAAGTTCACAACGTCCCGGCCGAATAGTTTTTCGACATCGCGTATGAGACCCTCATGCGGTTCAATGGAAAAATTCTTGGCAATAGACACAAGCGTGCGGCCTCCGTCCGGTTTCGTAAAATTAAGGTAAACGGGCACGCGGCCCGGATATCTTGAGAGGACTTTTTTGAGCCTGTCCAGGGTGGCCGCCTCAAGCCCGGCCGTCAAAAGATCTATGATAACAGACTTTGTATACTTCATTTTCACTGTCTCGAGCGCGGCTATCTCGCTTGCAATTATTTTCGGCTCTTCTTCACGCAAAGAGATCCTGCCTTTCACAAAAACTATCGCATCCTGCTTCACTAGATTTGCGCACCGAGCAAAAGTGCTCGGAAAGACGAGGGTCTCGACCGTCCCCTCCAGATCTTCGAGCGTAACAATAGCCATCTTCTCGCTCGTCTTCCTCGTGGTGGTGAATTTAACCTTTGAAAGGATGCCGCCAATAAGCAGTTCCTCGCCGTCAGAGCGGTTCCGCAGGTCTGTGGTCGAGCACGTCGAATAGGTATTCAACATCTTTTCGAACCGCGCAAGAGGATGGTTCGTTATATAAAATCCGAGCAGTTCTTTTTCGTGAGCCAGGAGCTGGTTCTCAGGCCACTCGGGGATATTCGGGATGTCCTGGAACGTCTTCTTAAAATTTTCTTCATCCTCGAATTTATCGAAGAACGAAAGCTGGCCGTTCACCCTGTCCTTCTGGATGCCGCCCGCCACTTCGAGCGCCTTATCGATCATGGCGGAAAGCTGCGAACGGTAAAGGCCGAGAGAATCCATAGCCCCGCATTTTATCAGGCTTTCAAGGACTTTCCTGTTCACGAGCCGCGAATCGACTTTTTCCGTAAAATCATAAATGGATTTGGATTTGCCGTATCTCTGCCGCATCGAAATTATCGAATCTATGGCGCCGGCGCCCACGTTCTTGACGGCCAAAAGCCCGAATCTTATCGATGATCCTACGACCGTAAAATTCGCGTAACTTTCGTTTATGTCGGGAGGAAGTATCTTTATCCCCATGCGAACGGATTCATTTATATATACGGTGATCTTATCGAGGTTATCTTTTTCGCTAGTGAGAAGCGCCGTCATGAACTCGACCGGGAAATTCGCCTTAAGGTACGCGGTCCTGTAGCTTATCATCGCATATGCCGCGGAATGCGATTTATTAAATCCGTATCCGGCAAAATATTCTATCTGGTCGAATATCTTGCTCGCGGTCTTTTTGTCGATATCGTGCTTCACGCACCCATTGACGAAATGCTCGCGCATCTGGACCATGACCTCGGGCGTCTTCTTCGCCATCGCGCGGCGCAGGTTGTCGGCTTGCGCGAGCGAAAAGCCCGCAAGGCTCGACGCTATTCTCATAGCCTGTTCCTGGAACAGTATTACGCCGTAGGTCTCTTTCAATATCGGCTCGAGCAACGGGTGGTCGTAACGGAATTTTATCTCGCCGTGTTTACGCTTCATGAAATCATCGAGCATGCCCGAACCTATGGGGCCGGGCCTGAAGAGGGCCAGGAGGGCTATTATATCCTCGAACCGCTCCGGCCTCAGCTTCTTTAGAAGGTCCCTCATCCCTGAACTTTCCAGTTGGAACACGCCTATCGATTCGGCGTTCGCCAAAAGTTTATATGTATTTTTGTCATCGAGCAGCAGTTTTTCCATGTCGACGTCGACGCCTTTGGTGCGCCTTATTATCTTTATTGCCTCGCTCAAGACAGTGAGAGTGCGAAGCCCCAGGAGATCCATCTTGAGAAGGCCGATCTTTTCGAGTGAGGTCATCGGATAGCCGGTAGTGATCTGTCCGTCCTGGATCTTGTAGAGCGGGACGTGATTGACCAGAGGCTCTTCGCTTATGACAACGCCCGCAGCGTGCGTCGAGGCATGCCTTGTCAGCCCCTCGAGGACAAGCGACGTCTCTATCAATTGCGCTATCTTTGGATCGCTTTTATAGAGGTTGCGCAATTCCGGCTCCTGTTCGAGCGCCTGGTTCAGCGTCATGTTAAGTTCCGTGGGAATAAGCTTCGCTATTTTATCGACATCACTATAGGCCATGCCAAGAGCGCGGCCCGTGTCGCGAATGACGGCTTTGGCCATCATCGTCCCGAACGTGATTATCTGGGCGACGTTCTCTTTCGAATATTTCTTGACGACGTAATCTATGACTTCGGCGCGGCGCTCGTAACAAAAATCTATGTCTATATCGGGCAGGCTTATCCGCTCGGGATTCAAGAATCGCTCGAAGAGAAGGTCATACCTGAGAGGGTCGATGCTCGTTATGCCGAGGGCGTAGCTCACTACGCTTCCCGCCGCGCTGCCGCGGCCCGGCCCTACGGGTATGTTATTTTGTTTTGCGTAATGGACGAAGTCCCACGCTATAAGAAAATAGCTTGTATAGCCGAAATTTTCGATGATCTTTAATTCATGCTCAACACGTTTTTTTACCTCCGGGTCACCCTCCGGATATCTCGTCTTGAGTCCTTCCTGGACAAGCTCTCTTAGATAGCCTTCCCCTGTCTTTCCTTCCGGTGTTTTGTAATTCGGCAGTCTCGCCCTTTTGAAATCGAGCTCCAGATTACACTTTTCAGCGATCGCTATCGTATTCTTGAGCGCTTCCGGCGCCAGGTCGCCGAAAGTGCGCGCCATTTCGCGTTTGGACTTGAAATAAAATTCATCTGTCTGGAGCCTCATCCTGTTAGGGTCATCAAGCGTCGTCTGCGTCTGTATGCAAAGGAGCGTCTCGTGGGCACGAGCATGGTCTTTTTCAATATAGTGGACGTCGTTTGTCGCGACAAGCCCCAAGTCCATGTCCTTGGCGAATTTTATCAGCTCGCGGTTAACGGTGTCCTGCTCTGGGATGAGATTATCCTGTATCTCAAGATAAAAATTATCTTTGCCGAAGATGCTCTTGTATTCGTCTATCATTCTCTTGGCTTGATGGAGCTGGTTAGTATAAATGAGATGAGGTATCTCGCCTTTAAGACATGCCGAAGTGCAGATTAGCCCTTCTTTATGTTTGGCGAGGACTTCTTTGTCTATTCTTGGACGGTAATAAAATCCTTCAAGGAAGCCTATGGAAACAAGTTTCATCAGATTCCTGTAACCCGTCTCGTTCTTGGCCAGCAGGATAAGATGGAATGAGGCATCCTGAATGCCATGGCTCGATTTTTCGAACCTGGAATCAGGGGCGATATAGACCTCGCTGCCGATGATCGGCTTTACGCCGTTCTTCATCGCAAGGTCGTAAAATTCGATAGCGCCGAACATATTGCCGTGGTCGGTTATGGCGCAGGCGGGCATCTTTTCTTCTTTTACTTTTTGTATAAGGTTTTCCAGAAGGCAGGCACCGTCAAGAAGGCTGTACTGCGTATGCAGATGGAGATGGACAAAATCGGAGTGAGTCATTTATAAAGCTCTAAAAACGTTACTTTCCCATTCCAACCCGCTGAGCGGCTTGGAAGACTTTTCCTTCTGTTTGTATGGCAGGCGCTATGATGATCTCTGTCCTCTGCATCTCTTTGATATTTCTCGCGCCGACATTTCCCATCGAAGTCTGAAGAGCGCCTACAAGATTCTGGCTCCCATCATCGACCCTCGCGGGGCCGAATAATATCTCTTCAAGGCTCCCGGTAACGCCGACCCTGATGCGCGTCCCGCGCGGCAGGTTCGCGTGCGGCGTTGCCATCCCCCAGTGGAAGCCCCTGCCCGGAGCCTCTTTCGAACGGGCAAACGCGCTTCCCACCATGACCGCGTCTGCGCCGCAGGCAAAAGCCTTGCAGATGTCTCCGCCCGTGGACATGCCACCGTCAGTGATTATCGGGACATATCTCTTTTTCTTCTTATAGTAAGTATCGCGCGCTGCTGCGCAGTCTATCGTTGCCGTGACCTGCGGAACGCCGATACCGAGGACGCCTCTTGTCGTACATGCCGCGCCCGGGCCTATCCCTACCAAAAGCCCGCTTATGCCGGTATCCATCAGCTCCAGCGCTACTTCATAGGTAACGCAGTTGCCTATAACGACCGGGACTTTCATGGCTTTGCAGAATTTATAAAAATCTAGCGCTTTGTACTTCTTCGCGATATGCTTTACGGTAGTTACGGTGGACTGGACTATAAATATGTCTACCCCCGCTTCCTGCGCTATCTGGCCGAAACGCTCCGCCCTTTGAGGGATAGCGCTTACGACGGCGGGGACTTTCGCCTTTTTTATCTCTTCTATTCTTTTGGAAACTAGCTTTTCTTTGATGGGCTCTTCATAGATACCCTGGACGAGCTTTGTGGCTTCTTCAGGCGTAGCGTGAGCGATCCTGTCCAGCACCTCGTTGGGATTTTCGTAACGGGTCTGGACGCCTTCTAGATTCAATACCGCGATGCCGCCCATTCTACCCATAGCTATGGCGAATTTAACGTCGACCACGCCGTCCATTGCAGCGGCCAGTATGGGGACGGCAAATTTCTTACCGTCTATCGCGAATGAGGCATCGACTTCTTCGGGATTGATCGTTACCCTGCCGGGGACGAGCGCTATCTCGTCAAAACCGTAACAACGCCTAACTTTTCTATTAACTCCTATGTAGAATTGTGCCATTTTTTTCTCCGTAATAAATGAACGTTATGGGTATATGTTATTATGTGATGATATATAATATATAATATGCACTTATTTGTCAATGACAAAAAAATGGGCAGCCTTTAAAGGCTGCCCATTTGCCCATCCTTAGTATAAAATTATTACTTACAGCACTGGTCCGGTTTTTTACACAGGACGCAGAATTTGTCATGCAGACACTTGACCGCAGTCATGACAAAAGCAGCTATAACGATCAGCAAAACTATCTGCAGAAACAGCCCGAAGCTCATAATTCCCTCCTTTCACCCGTTTTCTTCCTTTTCCGGATATTGTACATGATCCGGAATACCGCATAATTTATGGCCGCAAGACAGACAAAAATAATTATAAAGGTTAACATTCTCTCTAATCACCTTTGACGCGTTTATTCGGCCCGGGGCGGTTTGTACCGTATACGAGAGCGTCCTTCTGTCTCTTTTTATTTTTTATCTCTTTTTTCAGGTCGGTTATAACGATTTTTCTTTTTTCGATATCCTGGTTTATTTGCTCGACCTTTGTTTTATCCGCATCTTTTTCCGCATTTTTCAACATCGCCCTGTCGGCATTTATTGCTTTATTTTCCCGTATGATATTATCCCGGTCCGCGTCGATGCCGGCCTTTATTTTCTTCATCGCATCGGCATCTACGGAATATCCTGCCGCCTTTGTGTCGGCAGCATAGATTTTTTGCGATAACACGGTTATCAGAATAACCCCTGTTATGAAAATAATTATTGAACACAGTCTTAATATTTTCATACACATCCCTTTCTCAATAAATCGCTCGCCGCACCCTTGCCAAAACCATAATTATATGGCATACTTGTTATAGAGATATTGGAGGAGATGCCAGCGATAGCGAAAGCCATCAGGCCTATCACCTACAAAAGGACCTTCGAAGTTAGAAGGTCTATTTTGTTTATGAATGTCTCCAAAAGGCTCCTTAATTTCGTGTGTCTATTCTGATGAGATCCGCAACAAGGCCAGCTTTATCCCTTTGAAAATACCGGCAGCTTATCTTGTAATTAGTGTAAGGTATGAGGTCCTTGAGCGTCATAGTATGCGTAGCGCCCATACCGATCTCCCCGTATATCGTAGTATCGTTCACGATATGGACCGTGATGCCGTTTATTGTGATATTACGGCCTTTTATATCCACTTTCTCCAGCGTGCCTTTAACGGTATCGGCAAGCGCTACCCCGGCAAAAAAGATGGCCGCCAGGATAATCGCGCATATTCTGTTCATACTCACCCTCCTCAAATTCCCCCAGGGCGTTATTTACAGCACGAGTCGGTTTTGCACAGCGGGCAGAATTTCTCCTGCAGTTTCTTGATCATGTTCTTTGAAGCGTGAAAGAACGCTATTAGCAACGCTATTTTTACACATGCGCCCCATGTTAATGTCAACATCATAACTGCCTCCTTTGTTAAACTGCTTACTAATTCATATTACTTCGAGCCGGCCTGCGCGGCGCGCATCATCTCTTTCATGTCCGGCATTGCAAACTTTTTGTATCCTGCAGGAACGTTAAAAAGATCTTCCGGCTGCGGCCCTATGATAAGGTTTTTATACTCCATTATCCACTTGCCGTCTTCAGAGGCGGTCTTAAGCGGGATCTTTGTTTTTGGATCGATCCACTGCAGCATTACAGCCTCCGCGCCGTTCGACGTGTACCTGATACGATACTTTTCCACGGCCTTGCCGTCAACGGTATCGGCCCCTAACGGCGTACGCTCTATTTCTCCCGGCATCTTTTCGGTGGTAGCCGAGGCTCTTTCGAGATCCACCGGCTGCTCCATGTACATATTCTGCTGAGGCATGATAACCCATACGACTTTCTTATCCATCCTCGAAATGGTCGTAGCCCCCGCAGCCTCCATCCGCGTCTTGTCATTCGATACGTATATCTTCGAATTAAAAGTACGCCCGCCGGCAGTGCTCACTACGTCGGCCGAAAAATCGAACGCCCACACAACGTTTACGCATCCCATAAAAAGTATCACTGCCAACACTATTGCCCTTTTCATTATTACCCCCGCGTTATTTTTTAAAACAAAAATCATAGATCGGTTTCACCGAACATAGCACCAGAAGTATTATCAGTATAGGGTAATGGATCCTCAAAATTTGCGGAAATATCTTAATAAGAATTATGGTCGCAAATAAAACAGACCATTTAGTCAGCCCTATATCGATAACGGTCAGTTTCTTCGTCCGTTTATTCAGCCCTTCGAGCATCTAACGCCTCCTTATTCCTATATTATCTCTACATCGGTAAAATTGACACTCTCCGGCCCGCCGGCGCCTCCGCTTATTACGAATACCACCTCATCCAGCGAGGACAACGCCGGTGTCGTCGGAAGGTCTATTACGATTTCTTTTTCCAGGCCTGCCGTATTTCCCAGAGGTATCCCATATATCTTAAAACGAATAGGATCGGGGTAGCTGCCCCATCGCTTAAACTCTACATTGAGACTCCCGCCTTCTACATTATCTATATACCTTATTTTTATTTTGCGCCCTGATGCATTAATGCTATTCTGAATATACGCCATGTCCCATGCGCCGGCGCCGCCCCATGTATAAATATTCGTGCTGTTATGCAATATATCATGATATCCGCCCTGGGAATATATAGACTGGAGAGTGGTGTACAGATTCTTGCTCTGCAAATATCGCGTCATGTGTTCCGGGCCCTTACCCGCCATGCCGATAAGAAATGTCGCGATATTAGCTACGATCTGTTCCTGGACCACAGAATTGGTCGATGTATTAAACCCCTCCCACAAACCGTGTGTAGTCACAAGATCGGGATGCGCAATAAAGATGTCTCTCAGGAACTGGTCTATGGCAGATGGATCGACCATGTGCGCCGCACCCAATGTATATAATGATGCCACAGACTGATTATGCGATCCGCCGGAAGCGGCGATATCCTGGATCCCGGCATCGCCGGCATACTGGCCGGGGGCTGAATAACATGCCGAAAGAAATCCGGGAAGATCGTTACGTTCCGAAAAATCGAGCGCTATCGTTACAAAATCCTGAAGCATTTGATCCAAGCCCGGATTGTCGATCTCCGGCATTGTGAGCGTAGGCCAGAGCATCTGGAAAGCGCCTCCGTCCCACGGGGAGACCGTATAGGCAGCATCGCCGCTGCTCAGTATATAATTTCTGATAAGACCGTCCATCTCCTCGTATCCGTTCCTCGAGGCGGTACTGTCAAAGTTGTAGCGCAAGGTAACAAATAAAATCCCGGAACGAAATTCATCGCCGAAAAAGTTATGATAACCTGAAACGTATTGGCCAGTTGAAACAAGCATGCCATTCCGGAATTCCTTAACAGATGGGTCGTATAGAAGCGTGTAGCCTACGCCTTGCGCATTCAGGAATGTCTCCATCTTCTGTATTATAGCGGTTACCGCGGGGTTTCCCGATAAACCCGGGCTCATTAACGCGCCTTCGGCGGCGCCGAGCGAAGCCGATAAATTCACGTTGTCGCCGAGAATTACCTGCTGGCCATATTGGCTGCCGTCTCTCTGCCACGTCGCTCCGTTAAATGACATCCATGGCATGAGCCCCTGATAGCCTATGGTACCCTGATCGCGCACAAGAGAAGTCATCATCTTATCCAGCGCAACTATCGCCTGATCGCGCGACATCTCTTCCGTTACGATGTCGCCGCTGATGACATTCGCAAGTAACTGAGAATAAAACCCTATGTTGGTAGGCTGAGTATAATTCGTATGGCTATACCCCTCGAATGGATATCCGGAAACAGTGTCTACTACGTTATTTCCTGGAGCGAAATAATCGAAATCTACGTCGATAAAATCCTGGAGCGTCTTCGGAATAAGGAACGTCCAATTTCTGTCGGAATATGCCTTTATCTCTTTGAGTACTCCGGTTACAGCATCATAAATATATTTATGCGAAAGCTCGCTATTCACGGCGGTCTGCCGCTGTGATTTATCCACCCTGCCATAACCCTGGCCGTTCCAGTCCTCATCTATGTAGTGGTAGTAAATATTGCCTAATGCATCGGGTGCAGTCAAGGTTTTCGATTCCATCCGGTCTGAAGCATAATTAATAGATGTGACTGCAAGATCCGTAAAATCGATATTTCTGTAGCCATTCGTCTTATATACTTTACTAGGGTCTGGCGTCTCTAGGGGAACTCCAAATCTACCTCCTCCCGGACCACCTGGTATTGGTGCTATGGTCACTGTGGTACCCGCTCCTATCGTGAGGGTTCCGATACTTATGCTGGACACATATAAATTACCATTTTGAACGTTAAGATTTCCGGTGCCGCTAATACCGGAGTTACTATATAGCTGGGCCGTGCCTGATATGGTAAGGGTCTTGCCGGCTGCTATAGTAACAGAGCGAAAATCATATATACCGTTTGACCAGGTAGTATCGGTATTTATTACTATATCCGGACCTTGACCGAAGTACTGATATGTATAGGCTATAGCACCATCACTATCCGGAGCCGCACGGATAGCCTTATCGACCCTGCCGCAACCCTGACCGTTGAAATTTTCATCAAGATAATGGTAATAGATATTGCCGGTGGCATCCGGAGAAACAAGCGTTGTTGATTCAAGCCTGCCTGAAGGATAAAACGTATAGGAAGGTCCCATATTGAGCGCTTCCGGATTTACAGGCTTTGGATTTGCAGGTAAACTCATCGTGCTGATACCGCCGCCGCGCGGGCCTTGCAAAGCCAATTTCCCCTGATTAGGGTCGGATTCTGTATTTGTTGGTGCCTTGAAAAGGTTTGAGAAATTCTCGGTGGACTGTTTTTGACTTATAAGATTTTCCTGATTGGATTGCTGACTTTGCAGATAGGAAGGCGCGAAAAGCTGTGACTGCTCATTATATTGATTATTGAGCGCAGCATCTATCAGATCGCCCGCCCAGGCGGTCTGCTGAAATAAAAAAATCCCGACAACTAGTGTCGCGACTGTCCTAAAATCCTTCAGTCTGATTGGGAAAAACATATCTCTCCTTTTTTGAATGGCGCCAAGCTTATATGAACCTGATCTTACGGATACTTACCGTGATTGGGATCAATATTTAAGGATACGCTGGCCTCTATAATAGCTGTTTGATGTGGAGCAGAAACAACTTCGGCTAAAGCGCCCTGACCCTTTATCGCTATCATAGTCCATCCACCCCACTCCTGAACGTTCCTTATCTGGGTACTTCCCAATGCCTGCAAAGCCAGATAGGCGGCCTGGACATTAGAGTCGGTGGATCGCACAAGAGCGCTTTCGTCGGCTACTGCAAAAATTAGGATGGTCCCGTTAGGCAAACTATTAATATAATTGATAAGATATTGAAAATTAGTAGTAGAGGCCCACGTATCAAAACTACGTACTTCGGTCATACGTATACCCGTATATTGATCCAGGACCCCAACATTTATGCCTCTTGCGCCGCCTCCGCCGCCTGCTCTGGAAAAGACGGTTTTGCCATCCAGTTCCATATTGGCGGTATAACTGCTTTCCACGTGAATAACCGGAGTGGCGTCCGTGAATACCTGGCCTTTTTTAAATTCATTCCGCAGCGTATAATATGCGGCTTTCGGATTACGATATACATCGACGAGGCCGAACCATTCCTCATCATTGTGTCCGTCAGGTTGTCCGCCGTTCGACTCATCAGATACATTGTGGTTGTAAATATCTCCATTCTTCCACCATTCGTCATTCCACTCGAAAGCCAATGCGCCTATCGTTGTGCCATTAACACGTTCAGCTGAAAGATTGAAGTAGACCTCATTCCATAGAGCGCCGTCCATGGCAGCCTGCATCCCTTGATTCTCCGCGCCTATCCGATGGTCATAAGAATCCGCGCCAAATTCGCCTATAAGCATCGGCTTTTGCGAGATCGATTGCCACTGCTGGAAGACATCCTGAAAACTGTTTCCGCGATATACATTGAATGTCCATACATCGATAGAAGGAACCCAGCTACTTACGATATCGTCCATATAAGCGTAACCAGTTTGATATCCAAACGCCTCATGACTCAAAGGATGTAAGTAAGGCATATGCGGATCGGCGCAGACGGTCGTTACCGGATGATTCGGATCGAGCGATTTTATAAGCTGGGCCGCGCTCTCCGTGAATTCGGCCGCGGCAAGATATGTAGAGAAATGGCCATAGTATTTATTTATATCCCATTCGTTCCCGACATCCCACATCAATATGGCGGGATGATTCTTATAGGCATTGACCACAACGCTTATATTGCTCATATCGGCCACTGTTCCATACGCGGGCGAATCAACTTCCATGATAACCTTTATCCCGTAATTATAGAACTCGTCCAGTATTTTTGTTGCGTCAGGGCCTGTCCCGAAATCATAATAAACCCTGACTACATTCACGCCCATTTGCGCCATGAGCGGTATGTCGGTACCGTACCAATTATGAGCCTCCCCGGCAAGCGTACTCGTAGGCGCTCCGGCAGTATAGGGCTCCCAATTGACACCGCGCGCAACGAAAGCATAAGGCGCTCCGAGGCTGCCATCCACGTTCCTATCGCGGACATATAGCCTTCTGTCGCCAGGCTCTACATATACAAGGCTTGGCTGCGTCGGCACCTGCCACATCGGTATGGGGGCTATGGTCACCGTGTTACCGGCGCCTATAGTAAGGGTCCCGCAACTTATGCTGGATGCGTAAAGATCACCATTCTGAACGTTGATATTTCCAGTACCCGAAATACTGCTATTAAGAGAGGCTGTGCCTGTTATAGTAAGGGTCTTACCAGCCTGTATCGTGACAGACTTGTAGTCATATACGCCGCCAGACCATGTCGTGTCACTGCTTATTATTAGATCTTCGCCCGCCCCTAAGGACTGTGCAGAAGCTATGGCCGATGCATTCATTACACTGGCACCTCTGCGCGGACCCTGCAAGGCCAATTCGCCTTGGCTGGCATTAGATCCTGCAGCGGCTGAGGTCGTGAACTGGTTCAAAAAATTCTCGGCGGACTGTTTTTGGTCTACCAGGCTTTCATGCCCGAATTGTTGATTCTGCAGATAGGAAGGCGCGAAAAGCTGGGATTGGTCATTATATTGATTGCTGAGCACGACATCTATAAGATCTCCCGCCCAGGCGGCCTGCTGAAATAAAAAAATCCCGATAACTACCGTCAATGCCACCTTAAAAGTTTTCAGTCTCACTGGTAATGACATATTCTCTCCTTATTTTTTATCTTCCTCAAAACCCGGAGGGGTGGCATGCCAGGCATATCCTTTAACGGCATCCTGATATCCCCTGTCGAAAAGCCGGCGCATCTCTTTTGGATCGAACATCTCTTTCCCTTCAGGGATAAAGTCGGGCGGGATATACGCCAGATAAAAACTTTCGCCTCTTTCTTTTGCATACAAGTATATTTTATACAGGTCCCCTACTGCCTGTCGGTCAATTATAGTATCGAAAGTCCTGCCGACGATCGAACCTATGTCATCCTTAACCTCTTGCCAGTTTGCCGTCACGTAGCCGTTGCGTATAACGTATTCGTCTGCTCTTATTTTCATGATATCGATGCCAGCGGCTTCAGCCACCGGCCGCAGGTCCCCTGTCATATTGTAAAGACTGAACACCTGAGACGAAGTCCCTCCGTCCGCGTGCATCTCGTCATATTTTTTGCCATCAGCTTCTACATGGAAAAATACGGGCGGGAACGTAACCGGTATGGCTGCGGAGGCGAGCAATACCTTCTCGAAAAGTTCTCTGTCTCCTTTAAGGGCAATGGCCCCCATGTTCCATACGACAAATCTCTGCGCATCCATGTTTGTCGTGCCCACGTAAAGCCGCCTGCCGCGCATGTGTTCGGCGGCTATTTTTTTCAGGATCTCAGGCGATACTATCTCATCGATATATTTTTCAAGCGGTTTATTAGACGCCAGGGAATCCCCCAGAAGTATCCTGATCGGCCCTTTGAATTTCATAATATCTTTGGTGGAAACTTTTGTATAAAGATCCTCATCTTTGCCATCGTAATCTTTCCCGAGGAACGCGTAAGGAGCCGTAAGCGCTCCCGTGCTCACGCCCGTGACTACCTTAAAGAACGGTCGCGTTCCGCTTTCCGACCAGCCCTTCAGAAGCCCGGCGCCGTACGCCCCGTTCGCCGCTCCTCCGGAAATGAAGAGAAAAGGATATGTCTTAACCCCCTTAGCCGATACAGGGTAATCGTTTTTGCCTTCCTGATAGAACGATTCCAATATGTCTTTCTGAAATGAAGCGTTGGTAACGCCGTAAAAAGTCCGCACGCCGGGCATGCCGGCGAGTTCGGCCTTGTTGAAGAGACCCGACGGCACTGCGTGCCGCGTAACGGTCGCGCACCCGGAGAGAAAAAGCATGCATGAAAAAGTTGCAGATATTATAAAAGCTTTAAAAATTTTACCGTTACCCATACGATCGATCCCTAATCCTTTTTATCCTGCAGGTCATAAATAGCCTGATACTGCTCTTTCGCGCTTTCGTCCAGAGGCTTCCAGGAGCCTCCTCCGGTCGGATTCCTCCACCATATATATTTTATCTTGTGCGTCAATGGGTTCACCAATATTTTAGCATCCCATCTCTTTATTGTATCTCTTTTTAATAATACCTTCTCGAGCATGTTGATCGCATAACAAGGCGATGCTATCATTGAAAATAGCAAGATAACTACGATGTTCTTTTTCATACTGGCGCAATCCGTCATACATTTCCTGTTTCTATAGTAATATACTACCCTGTTTTCCGCAAGTCTTTTCAGACCGTTAAATATGAAATGGCCCCGAGTTTCCTCGAGGCCATTTTTACTTGTGACTTGCAACTTGTCACGTTACAACTTTTTAGTACATCCCACCCATTCCTCCCGGAGGCATGCCGCCCGGCATTCCTGCCGACGCTTTCTCTTCCTCTGGGATATCGGTCACGACAGTTTCTGTCGTGATCATAAGAGCGGCTATCGATGCCGCGTTCTGGAGGGCCGAACGGGTCACTTTCTTCGGATCGATGACACCTGCCGCGAACATGTCGCCGTAGGTATCCTTGTCCGCGTCATAACCTTCATTCGTCTTCATATCTTTTACTTTATTAACTACGACCGAACCTTCAAGGCCAGCGTTGTTGGCTATGGTCCTGATCGGTTCCTCAAGCGCGCGTCTTACTATCTCAACGCCTATCTGCTCGTCGCCTGAAAGTTTCATCTTCGCAAGTGCATCGATACAGCGCAATAGAGCAACGCCGCCGCCCGGAACAATACCTTCCTCGACTGCAGCTCTTGTAGCGTGTAACGCGTCCTCGACGCGGGCTTTCTTCTCTTTCATCTCAGTCTCAGTTGCAGCGCCCACGTTTATTACGGCTACTCCGCCTGCGAGTTTCGCAAGCCTTTCCTGAAGCTTCTCTTTATCGTAATCGGAATCGGTAGTCTCGATCTGTTTCTTCAACTGGGCGATCCTCGCCTGCAGATCAGCGCTCTTACCGGCTCCTTCGACTATAGTCGTAGTATCTTTGTCGATCCTTACTCTTTTGGCGCGGCCGAGATCTTCTAACTTCACGTTCTCGAGCTTTATGCCGAGATCCTCGGTAATGGCTTTTCCGCCTGTGAGTATGGCGATATCTTCCAACATCTCTTTACGCCTGTCGCCGTATCCCGGAGCCTTTACTGCAGCTGTCTGCAGGGTGCCGCGGATCTTGTTCACGACGAGCGTAGCCAGGACTTCGCCTTCGGTCTCTTCCGAGATTATCACGAGCGGCTTACCTGCCCTTGCGACTTTTTCCAAAAGCGGCAGGATGTCCTTCATAGCAGATATCTTCTTCTCGTGGATCAGTATGTAGGGATCGTCGAGGGACACTTCCATCTTCTCCGCGTCCGTAACAAAATACGGCGAGAGATAACCCTGGTCGAACTCCATGCCTTCTACGAGCTCTAGCTCAGTCTTGGAAGCCTTGCCTTCTTCTACTGTAATAACGCCGTCTTTCCCGACCTTTGTCATGGCGTCGGCTATCAAGTCACCTATGCCGTGATCGTTATTCGCCGCGATAGAAGCGACCTGCGAGACTTCCTTCTTATCTTTGGCATTGATCGGTTTCGCTATCCTTTTTAATTCTTCCACCACCTTCTCGACCGCCTTCTCGATGCCGCGCTTAAGCGCCATCGGGTTCGAGCCTGCAGTAACGTTCTTCATGCCTTCCCTGAATATTGCCTCGGCAAGGACCGTGGCTGTGGTCGTGCCGTCACCGGCAGTGTCTGATGTCTTCGAAGCGACTTCCTTCACAAGCTCAGCACCCATATTTTCATACGGGTCTTTCAATTCTATCTCTTTTGCTACTGTAACGCCGTCCTTAGTAATGGTCGGCGCGCCGAACTTCTTGTCTATTACTACGTTGCGTCCTTTTGGCCCAAGCGTGACCTTCACTGCTTTAGCGAGCTGTTCGACACCTCTCAGTATCGCCCTGCGGGCTTCCTCGCTATATAATAGTTGTTTTGCCATTTCAATCACCTTTCCTTTATTATTTAATGATCGCTAAAATGTCTTCTTCTTTTAATATAAGGTATTCTTTACCATCCACCATTATCTCGGTGCCGGAATATTTTCCGAATAGGATCTTATCCCCCACCTTAACCTCTGGCGTGATCGTCTTGCCTTCGTCAGAGACTTTTCCTTTTCCAACTGCTATCACTTCTGCTTCCTGCGGCTTTTCTTTAGCCGTGTCGGGAAGGAGTATCCCTCCCTTTGTCACTTCTTTGGCTTCCAGAACTTTAACCATTATCCTGTCAGCCAACGGTTGAATCTTCATACAATTACCTCCCTTTATTTTGCTTGTATGTTGCTTTTTAGCACTCACTTGCAATGAGTGCTAACATTTCACCATTATACGGGATTGGGGAATTTTGTCAATAGATTTTTATAAATTTTTTACTGTAGAGCCTCATGGAGGCTGCCCGTGCGGTAACCTGCGAGGTCGAGAGTTACGTAGGTAAATTTGAGGCCGCGTAATATTTTTACTATGAGGTCCCCCAGCCTGACCGCTTTCGCCAGATCTTTATTCGCGATCTCAATGCGCGCTATCTTGCCGTGGATCCTGACCCTTATCTGCCTGAAGCCGAGCCTCCGGATAGCGTCTTCGGCCTTTGCCACCCTATCCAGGGCCTCCAGGGTGATGGGCGTATCGAAGGGAATGCGGGAGGCAAGACAAGCAAATGACGGCTTGTCCCACGTAGGAAGTTTCAATTTTTTGGAATATTTTCGTATGTCGGTTTTCCCTATACCTGCTTCGAGGAGCGGGCTTCGTACGCCGAACTCTTTGGCTGCCTTCCTGCCGTGACGAATGTCTTTCAAGTCGTCAAAGTTCGTGCCATCGATCACATATCTCAGGCCGCGCTTCCTTCTTATAGCGTCCAATTTTTTAAAGAGCTCTTTTTTGCAATAGTAGCACCTGTTAACGGGATTATCCCTGAAGTTTTTGATGTTGAGCTCACTTGTCTTTAGAGCTTGATGCGGCGCGCCCATCCTCTTTGCGATGCATACGGCCTCTTTATACTCGGAATTGGGATAAGTTTCGGAACGTGCCGTAACGGCGAGGACATTTTGTTTACCAAGCGTATCGATGGCTACCTTAAGCAGGAACGTGCTGTCGAGTCCGCCGGAATAAGCTACTACAACACTCTTCAGTTCTTTCAAGATATTTTCTAATTTTTTCATTTTATCCATCCGCTGCCCAATACGACATCTTTATCGTAGAATACGACCGCCTGCCCGGGCGTCGGCGCCGATTGCGGCTGGCTGAATTCGACCCGCACTGAATCGCGGCCGATCTTTGTAACAACGCACCCGGCTTTCTTGTGATTATATCTTATTCTTGCCAGGGCCTTAAGAGGTTTTCCGATGCCCTTTATCGCGACCCAGTTAATTTTCTCGGCAACTAAAGCTTTCTTCAAGACATCTTTTCTGGGACCTGCAATGATACGATTCTTCGCGGGGTCTATACCGGTTACATATAAAGGCTCCGTATGGGCAATACCTAAGCCGCGCCTCTGCCCTATCGTATAATAAAGGATGCCTTTATGGCGGCCAATCACTTTACCTTCCTTATCGACTATATCACCCGGCTTTACATCGACGCCTGTATTCTTCTTTATATATTCGCCATAATCGGTCCCTTGCGCAAAACATATATCCTGGCTGGAGACGGTATTGAAGGTCTTCAGTTTCATCTTTTTAGCCAAAGCGCGAACCTTCAGTTTTGTAAGGTCGCCTAAAGGAAAGACCGCGCGTTCGATCTGGCGCTGTGTAAGCCTGGATAAGAAATACGTCTGATCTTTTGTCTTGTCCTTTCCTTCCTTTAATATGAAACGGCCGCGTTTTTTGTCGAAACCCGCCTTGGCGTAATGGCCTGTGGCAACCGATCCGGCGCCCAGGGCCCTGGCCTTTTCCAGAAGAAGGCCGAATTTTATCTTTTCATTACAGACTACGCAGGGATTCGGCGTACGGCCCTTTAAGTATTCGGAGCAGAAATAATCTATAACCTGTTTGAACTCCGGGCTGAAATCGAGGACATAATACGGTATCTTCAGCTCTTCGGCCACTACCCTTGCCCTCGTTATCGCCTCGAGGCTGCAGCATGCGCGCCCGGCGCTTGAGCCGCACTCCTCTTTCGGCCACATCCTGAACGTGATTCCGATGACGCTGTATCCGGCCTTTTTAAGAAGTGCAACAGCAAGCGATGAATCTACCCCGCCCGACATAGCGACAACTATCTTCTTATTTTTTGACGATATCATATTTTCTTTCTATTCCCGCGGACGCCAGCATTTCCAGGACACCGTTATTATTTTTTATTATAATAGCATCGATGCCGTCCATGCCATTTACTATCTTCAGGCCCTTGAGGCCCAGAACGCACATGCTGGTCGCCATCATGTCGGCTACAGCGGGATCTTTGGCTATAATGGTCGAGCTCACAGTATCGTCACCGATAGGATAACCCGTCCTCGGATCTATAATATGAGAGTATCTCTTCCCTTCGAGGGTAAAAAATTTCTCATAATCTCCGGAGGTGTCGATAGCCATGTCCTTTAATTTCAATTCGGCAAATATTTTATTTTTATTTCTCGGGTGCTGGATGCCGACGCGCCACTGGCTTGCGGGAGAGCGCATCCCGAGGCAATACATGTCGCCGCCGGAATTGACTATCGCGTTCTGTATGCCGCATTCTTTCAGGACCCTGACGGCCTGGCTGGTCGCGTAACCTTTTGCGACGCCGCCCAGGTCTATAGCCATTCCATAGATCGTGAATTCTATTGTTTTGTCAGCCCTATTTATAGAGATATGCTTGGAGCCGATCCTCCCTAAAGCTGACTTTAGCTCTACATCTGTCGGCAGCCTCTGAGAAGCTCTGGCGTGGCGCCAGAGCTCGACAAGCGGCTTGACCGTTATGTCGAACGCGCCTTCCGTCTTTTTGTTGAACTCTATGGATCTCTCGACCAGGCCGAGCACTTCATCCGTAGTCTTCACGGGCCCGTTCACGGTCTCTCTGTTGATCCGCGATATCTCGCTATCGATCTTGAATGTGCTGAATACGCCTTCGACCCGGGATATCTCTTTGAACGCCTTCTCGATCGCATCCTGCGCGCGCTTGCGTTCCTCGACAGACGCGGCAGGCGATTTTATCTCGACCACAGTGCCCATCAAAAAACGCGTGGAGCTGACCATGACCGTGTCCCTGGTCGCGCGCACGAAGAAAAATAGTGCCGCTACGGAAATAAAAAAAGACGCCGTGAGAATTAAAAATTTTTTTATATTCATAGGAATTGCGCGGATCATTTCAGGTTGGCGAGGACTTTATCGATGTCGACGTACTTCTCGACCATGTCGACGATGATCTTTATCTTGTCCGCGTCCTGCGGTTTTAATTTAACTACCATAGAATGGACTCTCGAGGCTATCTTATAAGTATCCTCTTTAGTGATCAGCGCAGGTATCGCGGCCTTCTCAATAGCTTTGACGGCGCCTCTCTTGGGCATCTGCCCGCCAGACAATATGATACCCGTTATCTTCGCCTTCTTCCTTACCCTTCCTGTGTGGACCTTACAGATAGACTCTATCATGTCGTCCCTGTCGCCCGGAATTATCATGAGGGAATTATTCTTCACGAATTCAAGCGCGTCTTTTACGTTCATTGCGCCTATCAGGACATGCTCGACCGAATTATCGAGATAGTTGCCTTCATAAAGGCTCGTGATCTTCAACTCTTCCTTTATCTCGCGCATCGTCGGGATATCGAGGATCTTCTGGTATGGCAGGACGCCAAAGACGTTCAAGTCTTTCTGCTCCAGACCTTTTCGCACAAGCCGCGCGATCTTTTCGTATTTTTCGGGGAGAACTTTATTCACTATGACGCCGGCTAGGTTCACTCCTTCTTTATCGAGGAGCGCCTTATTGAGCATGACCTCGTCGATCGGCTTTCCCACTCCGCCCGAAGATATCAGGATGACGTTAGTGTCCAACAGTTTCGCGACCGTAGCGTTTGAAAGATTAAAGACGCTCCCGACTCCCGCGTGCCCGGTTCCTTCTATTATGACGAGGTCTTTGTCTTTTGCAACACGGTCGAAAGAATCCTTGATAGACTTCGCGTAATCCTCATCCGAGCCTTTATCGATGAAGCGCTCGGTAAAGCCTCTATCGATTGCAACGGGCGACATATCCTTGATGTTGCATTTTATGCCGAAGACCTCTTCGATCAGCACGGAATCCTCATCGACCTTGTAACCCTGCTCCATGAGGTAGCGCTGTCCTATCGGCTTAATAAAACCGATGCGGTCGAAACGCTTCTTCAGTGCGGCAATAAGTCCGAGCGAAACGGTAGTCTTACCGTCATTCTGCTGCGTCGCCGCTACGAATATCTTCTTCGCCATATCTTCCTTAGAAATCTTCCGGGCTCGCTCATAAATGGCCGCCAGGCCAGGGGGCTTCGCCGGATTTTGCTCTCATGAATGTTTAGTCTTTGCTTAATTAAAACCTTTATATTTGCCGTTATGGTAACTCTTCTATATATAGTTTAGTGGTAGAGCAAGCGGTCGCAAAATCTATTCGGCTCAACCCCACTGGCCAGTCGGCCATTTAACAGCTACATGATAATTTTGCTACTTTTAATACCCCAGACACAATCTGAATCAAACTACGCGCGTGTCTTAATTAAAAATTCAAAAAGACCTAAAATTTTCATTTTTTTAAAAGGATCTCACTGGCGATCATTCTCCTCCCAGTGGGAGAAAGCTTAATATATACTCTGTATAAATTATTATTCCCTTTCGCATATTCCCAGGGTCTTATTTTGAAAGATAATGTCGGGCTATGTACAGCTATGGTAAACGCATTGTTTAAAAATTCACCTTTTAGTATATTCTTTATTTTAAATGTAACAACAAACCCTAAATCGGGATGATCTTCAATTGCATTTATAGTAACGGGTTTCTTAGGCATAACAACATTTGTAGCTGTCCCCTCGAAAACTAAATCGGATTCAGACAAGAGTCTCTGCTGTTCTTCTTTGCTACGCTCCTCGTATGAACAATGAGTAATCGGTATTAGGAATGACGCATGAATAGCTAATACAAATAGTATTACTTTTAGAGTCTTCTTAATGTCCATATCTTGTCCTTTCCATATATAGCCCAATAAAATTTTCGAGTTCGTCTGGGGGCAGATACCGACAGGGTGCCCTTGAGGCTCGTGCTGCCGTTCCCACCCGGGTGGGAATTTTTCCACACGTCAGGAATGTGATGTGGCGATGTGGTGAGCGGGGCGTTAAAACTTGCGCGACAGCGTTCGCGCAAGTTTTCCGAGCGAAAATTTTGGCATGGNNCCACTCGACGCATCACATTCTATCACGAAATGCGAAAAATTTTACACCAATCGTCCTTCGCGGAAAGCTTTGATGTACTCGGCGCAGTATTCGTCATTGCAGAGTAGAGCCATGGAAGCGGTTATGGCCGAGACGACATACTTGTCTGTGGGATCTAGGATCGCGGCATCGAGGCCCGCGCCTGCGGCCATTGACACGAACGCCGCATTTATCACTTTCCTGTTCGGAAGGCCGAACGAAACATTCGATAGCCCGCAGATCGTATTGACGTTGCCCAGGCTCTTTATCATGGGGACCGAACGCAAAAATTCATACGCCTGCTTCGGCTCAGTCGCTATCGGACGGACCAGCGGATCGAAATAAAGATCCTCAGCCCTAAAACCATCGCTGGTAACCCTCTCAAAGATCTTCTTCGCGATCTTGAACCTGTCTTCGGCAGTATCAGGCATCCCGCTTTCATCCATGGTAAGCGCGATAAGTTTCGCGTTATTATCGCGCGCAAGCGGCATGATCGTCTTTATGCGCTCTTCATCCCCGGTTATGGAATTTATCATGAGCTTGCCGCCCCCGTTATATACCTTGAGCGCTCTTTCGATGGCACGGTAATTGGGGCTGTCGATGCACAGGCTGACGCCTCTAACATTGCTTTGTATCACGCTGACCAGCCAGTCGATGTCCTGGACCTCATCGCCTGATGTAACAGCGCAGTTCATATCGACATAATACGCGCCCGCATCCAGCTGCGCGGTCGCCTCTTTGACGATATACGAGGAGTTCCTCGCTTTAATAGCGTCTTGTATCTTCTGCCTGGTGGAATTTATCCGTTCCCCTATTATTATCATCTTATATCTCCATGACCTACTGTTTTACTACTTTCTCATAACTCTCTTCGATTGTCTTGACTAAATTGGTCAGGGCCTCGTTAACCGGTGTCGGAATGCCAAGCGCTTTGCCTTGCCTCACGATCGCTCCATTTATAAACTCTATCTCCGTGCGCTTTTTATTCAGCACGTCCTGCAGCATGCTCGATACGTTCGCGGCCGTTGCCTTTGCCACGGACTCGACCTTCTGTATCGGGTCGTCGTAAGCGATCTTCACGCGTTTACGCTTCACAACTTTAACTGCTTCCTGCACTGCACTGCGCAAGAGAGATCGCGACCCTTCATACTCTATGAGCCTTCCGTTATTGAGCTTTGTTATGGCAGTGAGCGCATTTATGCCTACATTTATTATCAATTTGCCCCAAATAACCGAGTCGATATCCCTGGATATCTTCGTCTCGAAGCCGGCCTTAGTTAAAATATTGGCCACGCTCTTCAGCGTGCCGGACATCTTTCCGTCGTCTTTACCTATTATGGTGTCGCCTTTACCGGCGTGCCTCACGTGGCCAACCCCTAAAAGCGTCGACCCGTGATTCGTTATGCCGGCTATGACATTCTCCTTGCCGAAATAGTCATCGAGTATCTGGACGTTCCCGATGCCGTTCTGGAGAGTGAGGATATGCGTGTGTTCTCCTACCAGATCCTTGATGCTCTTACAGGCATCTTCGGTCGAATAGCTCTTAACGCTGATTATGACAAGATCACACAAACCTATCTCTTTCGGATCGGCAGACACATTGAGCTTCACTGAAAAAGAACCGCTCATCCCCTCAATCTTGATGCTGTTATTCCTGATCTGGCGTGCATGCTCCTCGGAAGTATCGACCAACCAGATATCTTCCTTGGTCTTATTCTTAAGGAATCCGGCAATTAAACAACCAAGCGCTCCGGGGCCGACTACTGCGATTTTCATATCCACTCCTTCTAACGATATTTATAGAAAATTGTAGAAATTAATTGAAACTTATGGAAATTTCTATCAATTTCTACTTAATTTCAATTTTATTTCTTCTTTAGTTTATTCAATTCTTCTTCCTTTATCGTAAAGCTATGCTCTTCGTCCGGGAAAATGCCATTTTCCACTTCCTCTTTATACTTTTTAAACGCATCGAGGATGAGCGGCGAGAGCTTTATATATTGTTTAACGAACTTAGGGGTAAAACGGTCGAATATGCCGACCATGTCATTTGTAACAAGTACCTGGCCGTCGCAATACGGGCCACCGCCGCATGAGATCGTCGGGATCTTAAGTTTTTCGGTGATCATTCGCGCGACTTCGTTAGGCACGCATTCGAGAACTACGGCGAAACAGCCTGCGCGCTCCAATTTCAATGCCTGGTCCAGGATCTTTGTCGCACCCTCGGCAGTCTTGCCCTGTACCCTGAAACCGCCCAGCTTTGAAATAGTCTGGGGCGTAAGGCCGAGATGCCCGAGGACAGGGATGCCGGCATCGACTATCGCCTTAGTGACTTCAGCGACCTCGTCGCCGCCTTCGAGCTTTACCGCATCGCATCCCGCTTCTTTCATGAATCTGCCTGCGTTGCGTATCGCTTCTTCTTTCGAGATCTGATACGAGCCGAACGGCATATCGCCGACCAAAAACGCATATTTTGTGCCGCGGCGAACGGCTTTCGCGTGATGTATCATCTCATCCATTGTGACCGGCACCGTCGACTCGTAACCGAGCACTACCATGCCGAGCGAGTCGCCAACGAGTATAGAATCTATCCCGGCGTCGTCCACAAGCCGTGCCATGGGATAGTCATACGCTGTCAGCATCGTTATCTTTTTGCCGTCACGCTTTTTGTTCTGCATGTCTACAATAGTAAATTTCTTCCGTTCCATTGGATCGCTCCTTTTGGCTCGAGGACCGAGCCGTACTTATTTCTTTTCCTGGTTCTCGACGATGTTCGATGAACTCGCCTTCATCTCTTTAACCTGGGAGGCCATAACATTAAATATGCCTTCTTTTTTAACCGGCTCGTTCTTTACCATATAGTTCCCGGTTATCATGTCGCCTATCTTCTGGAATATCGATTTAGATTCTTCTCTCTCGTTACCCTGATAATCCGAGGCATATCCGACCACCGGCATAACGCTAAGAATAAAAACTGCCACCAACATCAGCCTCTTCATCTTCATCATTCCCCACCTCCGGTTAAGTTATACTATTAAATTTCTATTTTTTTCTGTAGGCGTCTAAAAATGAGTCGCAGTAAATATTTTTGTTCAGGACGAGCTCCGCGGTGATCATCGCATCCATGAGCTCCTTGTCGAGCGGATCGACTATCGCCGAGGTAAGGCCGCTGGCGATCGCCATCACGAGAAAGGTCCTGTTGATGAGGCTGCGGAACTGGGTACCCTGAGAGACGTTCGACAACCCTATCGTCGTTTGGGGCGCAGGCTCGCACAGGTGCCTGAACTCCCGTATCGATTCAAGTATCTCAAGGCCCTGGTTCTGCGCCACATTAACAGGAAGGACTATCGGGTCAAGGAAGAGGTCGTCCGCGTCCATCTCGTACTCCATCGCCTTGGCGATTATCGTCGCGGCAAGCTCTATCCGTCTATCCTTGGAATTCGGTACGCCTGATTTATCCATGGCAAGGCCGATGACCTGCGCGTTGTATTTTCGCGCAAGGCTGAAAATGGTCGCCATTTTTGCTTCGTCGGCATTAGTAGAATTTATTATAGCCCGTTTCTTTACAAGTTTCAGGCCTTCTTCGATAACATCGGCCTTTGTAGAATCGAGCGCCAAAGAGACGTTCGTAACCTTCTGTATAGATTCAACAAGCCATTTCATGTCGTCTTTCGGATCCTTCGAATACGGGCCGGTATTCACATCCAGGACTGTCGCGCCTGCCTTAACCTGGTCGGCTGCGAGGTGCTGGATGATATCGGTCTCTTTATTGGCTATTGCCCTTCCGACATCCTTATACATCCCGTTAATAAGTTCGCCTATTACGATCATTTTCCCCTCTCTCTTATTTTTTCATCACCATTTCTATATATTTCATGACTGACTTCGCTGCAGCGGGATCGCGCATAATGATCAGATCGCCGCCGGCCTGAAGCATGGATACTGCAGTCGCTATTTCCCAATTGACTCCCTGCGCGATCGAATCCTTTGCCTCTTTAGTCTTCCAAACCTCCTGGCCGACAAAGAGGACGAACGGCATGGAGAGCATCTTGTCTCCCAGAAAAGCCGCAAGTCTGCCCCTCTCCATTATCGAATATACATACTCCATCCCGTAGCCAAGCGATGTGGTCGTCGGATGCATCACTATGCGCGCCGGATCAAAACCCATATCGGTTATCAGTATGTTCAACTGTTTCGCGATATTGATATCGATCGGCGATTCGGCGACTATCGAATGGCCGTCGGCAAGACAGGTCGCGGCAAGCGTCTTGTAATTATTCTGCGTTGCGATGCCGAACAGGAAATTCTCGCCCTTAAATGCCTGGCTCACCTTCGGCAGGACCTCATTATCTTTTTCGGCGTCCCCGCATCCTACTATAATGAGCGGCAAGCCGCACTTTTTAAAGATCAACCCAAGCGACGCGATAACCTCATCCGCAGGCCTGTTCCCATTATCCGGATGGATGCTTGCAAGGCGCACGCACAATAGACGGCCGCCGCATGCGATGGCCTGGTCAGGCGATTCCGTATCGAGCACCTCGAGCGCAATGACCGGTTGATTCGGCATCGCTCCTTCTTCGAACAGGAATGGCAGGGTGGTCTCACCGCCTATTTTAACGCACTTCGCGCCGTTTCCGATCTCGATCGTATTTATTGCCCCGTTATATTTTTCTTTTACAAACTCTACCGGCATATCGCTCTCCTATAAGATTATTGAATATTTCTTTCACGCCAGACCAGGCTGCCTTATCTTTTAACTCGAATATGGAACGATTAGAGATGTTCCACTTAACGATCTCTTCGTTGTAAGGCAGGCCGCCGGCATCCTTCAATCCCGTATCTTTGATATCGTTTTTCAGCGCATCTATCGGCCCCGATACTTTATTCACTATCAAATATGCGTCTGTGATCTTTATGCCTATTTCTTTGGCAAGATCGTATATTCTTTTGGCGGCGCGCACGCCGGGGATGGAATAGTCGCTTACCAGAACGAGCTTGGATATCTCCCTCATGGTGCGCCGCGAGATATGCTCCATGCCCGCGGCATTGTCGATGACCACAAAGTCATAGCCTGACGTCAGTTTGTCTATTATGTTCCGCAGTAGATTATTGACGTAACAATAACAGCCCGGCCCTTCCGGCCTCCCCATGACCAGAAGATCGAAGCCATTGCGCTCTATGAGAGCTTCCTGCACGCGCATCTCTATATACCTGTCCTTAGTCATGCCGGACGGGATCTTGTCCATGTTCTTCGAGACTTCCTCACAGATACCTACGATCGTCTCGGCATCACTCACGCCGAGCGACTCCGCTAGGCATGAATTCGGGTCCGCGTCTATCGCCAGGATGTTCCCTTTTTTATCACTGGCCAAATACGCTACCAGAAGCGACGCGATCGTCGTCTTGCCTGTCCCGCCCTTACCGTTAACTGCTATGATCGTGCCGATGGGAACCTCCCCAGGTCGGTATGCGGGAAGAAAAGCGCCGCTACATACTCATCCATGTAATTCGGTTCGCTCGAAAGATCCATATACGTTATATTTTTATAAATTGTGCTCATCTTTTCGAAGGCCTCGTGCGAGATGAGCGACATCCTCGCGCCTGCCAGCGATGAATTGCCTATGAATTCATACACGTCCCTTTTCAGGTCGGGAAGAAGGCCTATGAATATGGAATTTTCTATGTTGAGATAATTGCCAAAGCCGCCTGCAATGTATATTTTATTTACCTCGTTGATGTTCTTTTCGACTTTATTCAATAGCGCTATTATCGCGCTATATATTGCAGCCTTAGATCTTTTCAGGTTTTCGATATCGTCCTCCTGGATGACTATATCGCGGCCTATCGCGCTTTCGCTCTTGAATGAAACGACAAACTCATAATTGACGTCCGATTTGCGGACGCGTTTTGACTTGATATCGCGATTTATCCTGCCGTCCTTACCTATTACGCCGGCCTTCAGCATCTGGCACAATAGATCGATGTAGCCGGACCCGCAAATGCCCTTTGGCGCGTCGTTGCCTATAGTGCCTATCTCGACATCAAGGCTTTTACTTATCCTCACCTTTTCTATGGCGCCTCTGACCGCCTTCATGCCGTGCGAAAGTCCGCTGCCCTCGAACGCAGGCCCGGCGCTCGCGGCCGCGCCGATCATCCAGTCTTTAGTGCCAAGGACTATTTCGCCGTTCGTGCCGATATCGGCAAGTAGCGACATTTCGTCGCTTTCAGCAAGCCCGCATGCCAATACGCCCGAGACTATATCGCCGCCTATATACGTCGTAACTCCCGGAGCAAAGGCCACTGTTCCCTTAGGGTTTGTCTCCACGCCGAGTTCCGCGGCATTAATATTTTGAAAAACGACCGAGGTCGGGACATACGGCGATTTCCTTATATTAGAGGGATCTATCTTTAATAAGAGATGCATCATCGTCATATTACCCGCCATCACCAGGCCGTAGACGTCGCTTAAATTTATTTTACATGCGTCCGTAAGGTCGCCGATTATATCATTTATGTTTTCCATGACGGCTTCGTTCAATTTTTTCAGCCCCTCGGGCTCGGAGGCGTAAATTATGCGCGTTATCACATCGCTGCCGTAACTTGCCTGTTTGTTGAAAGCTATGCGCGTGCCGAGGATATTCTTTGTGTTAAGGTCGATAAGCTGCCCTGCGACCGTCGTCGTCCCTATGTCGAACGCGAAGCCGAAATTTGCCTTTGAAGTATCGCCCGGCTCGATCGTAAGTATCTCGACGCTATCATCGTTATACGCAATAACCGCGGTCACCTTATAGTCGCTGTCACGCAGCAATTCATCCAGATGCTTAAGGCTCGCCACTTTCGTCGATATATGCACGTGATCTATCTTTTCAGCAAGCGCATCATATATTCTTTCAAGGTCGCTTGTGCTATTATCGGCTGTCGGGGCGGTCAGCTCGACATAGATCTTGCGCACCAGCGGAAGATATTTTATCGACTTTTCTTTCTCTAACACTACGCCCTTGGTGAATTCTTCTGTAGCGCCGCTGATCTTTTCGTGCAGCCCCAGCGATTCTTTCGGGATGCGCACCTCAAGATCGCCTTCGACAATAGTCTCGCAGGCGAGAACTATGCCGTTTTTTCTGTCCTCTTCCCCGACAAGAGGCGACGCCTCGCTCTTGAACGTGCCTTTTTCGACAACGATCCTGCATTTGCCGCACAACCCAACGCCACCGCAGGATGCGGCGAGAACGATCCCCGCCTTTATTGCCGCGCTCAAAAGGTCCGTCCCTTTCGGCACGCGGACCAATTTATTTTGAGGCGTAAATTTTACTGTAAATTCTTGCATAGAGTTATCCACATTGTAGGGGAGGTTTAAACCTCCCCTACAATTATTATTTATATGATCTCAAGTAATTCGGTATTCCCGACGCTTCTCGCGGCCCGACCGCCACTTTCCAGCCTGATACTTCTTCGAGTTTGCCGCTCAACACAGAAACGTAACCGGGTATCACGATCTTGCGATGGCCGACCATTTCCGTTATCCCGCTCGTCTTCAGGAGATTGGCTATCTTCTCCGCGGTGAACTTCTCCGCTGCCCATGCAGTAAGGACAGACATGCCTTCCGAGTCGCAGCAGATTATGTAAGTCGGGACTTTGCTCGATTCTACCTCGCAGGCCACCGTGAAATACGTTATCGAAAAATTGGTCGTAACAAGGACCGGCGAGTCTTTCGTAACCTTGCCTATTTCATATATCTTCGGCTCTACCTGAACGGGTTTCTGGGGATCCTGGTAGATATCCTGCCGCACAACCAGGAGCGGGAATATAAATTCTTTTTCGATATTTTTTACAATTACGAGCCCGGCGTATTTTGCAACATAAGAGACCGCTTCGGCCAATTCAAGGTCGGGCGTGTTTGATCCCGTGAAGGCCAATACAGGATATCCAAGCAGCCTGAAATTCTTCTTTAATGCCAATCTTCTCATAAATGTAAAATCCTGGATGCGTTTCGAAACGTCATCTGTCTTGAGATCGATCATTATTTCATCTACGCCCAGCTTCTTCACTTTATCCGTCAATTCGGCCGCTTCGTCTAATGACGCGGCCGTGATAGCAAGCGGCGCGCTGAATTCTTTTGCAAGCCTGGCCAGATCGTCCGTCTTCGCCTTATCAGCGCAGATGATGAGGGGACGCCTGTCCTTTATTATCGTGAGCGATTCTTTAACAGCTTCCGGGTTGCCGCTGTAAAGCGCTAAATTCAGGTTCGAGCCCGATGCGACCTTTTTTACGGCGTTTACAAATTTTGTTTTATCTCCGGAACTATTTTTAATACAGATGAGGCTCACGCCTATCTTTTGGCCAACACGCTCAAAAGTGAGGGCATTTATCTTCGCGACTCTTGCTGTAAGTTCGTTATCGCTAAGCGTATCCTCTACAAGACAACCTATGCCGGCAGGATGGAAAAATTTCTGCTCATGGCGGTACATGACCGTCTCATTGCCGATCTCAAGTTTATCCTCGCCTTTGCCGATAGTGACAAGTTTTATCGGAGGCTGAGAGGCTGATTCCAGTGCCTCTCGCGCGGTAGCAGTTACTTTCGGGCACTTGTCGAGCGAAACCTTCTTCTGCGCGAGCGCCATTGCGAACGCAAGGCACGTCGCGAAACCGCACTCTTTACAGTTCGTTTTCGGCAGAAGCTTATAGATATCCAATCCTGATAAAGCCATTGTTTATTCTCTCCCTTATACCAGCGACTCCATTGTAAGAGCCGGATGATTGACTTTAGTCAGATATTCGACGAGCGCCGCGGCGTCTGTCGCGACCGTTTCGTCAGCGATCTTGTCGAACAAGTCCGGCATGCCGATCTCTTTGCATCGCTGTTTCAATTTGTCCGCTAGTGCTTCCTTTAGCTCTTTTGGCATCCAGACAACACGTTTTAATCCGCCTTCGGCGGAAATGAATTTCTTGCTCACGATGTATAATCTACCTACACCCAAAAAGCCCGGCGTCTGGGCTCCACCGCCTACCGAACTTGCCAGGGTCGTAAACTTCATCCCGACCGGCGTTTCGCCCGAATATTCCCTATTCACTATCATTACGCCGTTCGCTTCCGGAACGACTGCCACTATGCACTCGAAACATCCGCACGACGTCATCGGCGAGTCCATAAGAGAATATACGGTCATCCGGCTTGTCTTCTGGTGCGAGCTATCCAACACGAACTTATTTACGCCTTCCCAGACGCCTTTAACGGCATCGAGAACATTCCCCTTCTTTATCGGCTGATTCCCTCCGGTCGGCGTAATTTCGTGCGCCGCTTTTGCGTCGAGCCATGAATACGCTCCGCAAAGGCCAAGCCTCTCCGGACTTACCACACAAACGTGATCGGGCGCGAAGCTCTGGCAGAGCGTGCAGCTGTAGAACGTATCTACGGCTTCATCCGTCATTCCTGCGAGCCTCTCATCCCGTAAAGTAAATACTTTACGCGCTTCGGGAAGTATCTTTTGCACGTCTTTATCATTTGTATAAATAGTGACCTGAACCTTATCGACTATCGCGCCGTACTCATCGTGAAGTTTCGCGACAAGGATATCACCAAAATGTTTTATCTTGAATCCGGCTTTTTGGGCGTCCTTGGAGATCCTCATCCAGTTCATATCGCGCTGGCCCATATGGAATATGCCCATCGCATAATTCAGAAAACGGTGTATCTGCCGCTCTAGTATCGGCTCGAAATCAGAGCTCATCTTACGGCCTGCCACTTCGATCACTATGCCGAACGGATAACTCTGGCCCTCTTTCATCGATTCTATCTCAGGCCCTACGACCTCGATCTTCCCGTCCATGATCTCATCGGACTTCTTCATCTTCAGGTATTCGAACGCGGCAGAATATTTTCCGCCGAACTGGACGAACATATTCTCTTTCCTCACGCGCTCACCCTCGAACGCCGCAGAGAACGGGACAGGTATCGGCACCTTCGCTATCTTTATCTTTATCCCGCGGGTCTCGATAGCCTTCTGGACGATGCGCTTATAGTCTTTTTCCTTTACAAGGCACTCCTCATGGGCGCACACGCCCGGGACCTTTACTTCTGGCAGATCAAGATCTGTTATAATAGGGACGCCTGCTGCCAGGGCTCCGGCGCCTGTTGCGGCCTTCACTTCATCTACGCCGCCTAAAAGCATTACGAATGCCGGCACTCTATTTTTAATATAATCCACGCACGCCGCCGTATTTCCTGCCTTTATGCCGCCGAACGTCAATGCAGCGCGAATGGCAAAATTAAGGACATAGACGACCGAGATAGTATCCCTGCCGTAAGGAACGACGTAAGACTCTAACCCCATGTTCAGGCCGCCTTCTTTCAATTGTTCGATGATGCTGACCCCGTCAACGTTGCCTCCCACAAGCGTCAGGATGTTCCGTTTCTGCAGGTCCCGCACGATCGCTACCGCGGTTTTGGAGTCCGGGGCTTTACCGAGTATAACGGCTATCCCCGAGATCCTGCCATCAACGAGCTGTATACCAAGCGCCCTTAAAAGCGTATCCGAGAAAAATCCCGGGCAATCCGCTTGCGGCTCTTCGCCATAGATATATTTCAGCGCAACGATCAGCTCTTCTGATAGTATCGTCGCCACGCCGGCGTTGAGAGAATCCTTTAAAAAGCTGCTCCACTTATCTTCAGCAGGCACTTCTTTTATCACTAGCGTCCTGGCTGTATCGAATACTTTTTTGGCATCCGCTAAGGTTTTTACTTCGGCCCCCAAAAGTGCGTTCGACAAAGGCAGATAAAATGCCGTTTCCGGGAAGCCTATTTTGCCATCAGCGCCCTTATCTTTTATCGCCTTGCTCAAAAGAGCGTCCGTTTCATTAAGCACTTTCTTAGCGCCGCTCACCATGAGCGATGCTACCGTCATTACCGTGATTTCTGATGTCTTTGACATCTCGTTCTCCTATTCTGATAATCCTGCCGCATCCAACACTTGCGGCACTTTTTTATCCCATCCTATCGGCATGATATGAATGCCTCTGCATAGAGGCTTTAATTCTTTTATCAGGCGCGCGGCTATCTCGATCGATTTCACGGCCTTGTCTTTCGTCTCTTCCATCTCTTTTATCAGGTTGTCCGGCACAAAAACACCGGCAACGTTCTTATTCATATATCTTGCCATTCCGGCAGATTTTAAAAGGACTATTCCCGCAAATACAGGCACTTGTATATGCTTAATAGCATCCAGAAATCTTTTATACAGATCGATATCGTAAACGGCCTGCGTCTGGAAAAATTGCGCGCCTGCCTCTACTTTCTTTTCCATCTTCAGTATCTCAGGCTCAAGAGGGTCCGCTCCAGGATTCACTACCGCGCCCATGCAGAATTTAGGCGCGCCCTTTAGCGCATTACCCTTCATATCCTTACCTTCCTGCAATGTCTTCGCAACATCCAATAGCTGGACGCTCCCCAGATCGAATACAGGCTTTGCTTCCGGGTGATCGCCGAGGCTTGGATAATCGCCTGTCAGGAGCAAAACATTTTCTATCCCGAGGATGCTTGCCGATAAAAGATCGGATTGAAGAGCAAGCCTGTTCCTGTCGCGGCAAGTCATCTGAAATATTGGGGTAATACCTCTATCCAGAAGAAGCCGGCACACGGCCAGTGAACCCACCCGCATTACAGAACTCTGCAGATCAGTAACATTGATCGCATCGACCTTATTCTTAATAAGATCCGCGTCCTCGAGCATCTCTTTTACGTCTGTCCCTTTCGGGGGCCCGATCTCGCTTGTAACGATGAATTTACCGGCCTTGATCTTTTCACAGAAAGTCATATTCCTCTCCAACCCTTCGCTTAGCTAACAGCTTACAGATTACAGCGCACAGGAAAAGCTTTTACTGTAAGCTGTAAGCTAAAAGCTTATTTTGAATAGTTCTACAGTATTCCTCATAAGAATAGTGGTGGTGATCGGCCCGACTCCGCCAGGCACAGGCGTAATGTACGAGGCCCTCTGCGACGCAGCTTCAAATTCGACATCACCCACGATTTTGTCGCCGACTCTATTTATTCCGACATCAACAACGACCGCGCCCGGTTTCACCCAATCGCCTTTTATGATCCCTGCCTTACCGACAGCGACTACAAGTATCTCAGCGCGTTTTACGTGATCGGCCAGGACGCCGCGTTCGCCCGTAGCGATATGACAAACCGTGGTAGTCGCTAACTTATTGAGAAGCATGAGCGCCAAGGGCTTTCCCACTATCTCTGAATGCCCGACAATAACGGCTTCTTTACCGTATAGCTTTTCGCCTGTACTCTCAAGCAGTTCCATGACTGCCATCGCAGTGCACGGGCCTATTTTGTAATTACCGAGCAGGATCCTGCCCAGATTCTGCGGATGCATGCCTTCAGCATCTTTCGCAGGCCAGATCGTGTTAGCTAGCTTTTTGGCGTCAATTCCCTTTGGAACCGGCAATTGCACTATAATGGCTGTGATACTATGGTCTTTATTAAAGTCGCTTATCTTTTGTTCCGCCTCGGCCTGAGAAATAGTGTCGGGCAAAGTTTCTAACCAGTATTCTATCCCCAGTGACTCGGCCACTTTCCTCTGCGCCTTGACGTAAACCGCGGACGATGCGTTCTCGCCTATCTGAAGTGCAATAAGCTTCGGAGCTCTATTCTGCTTTGCCCTAAGCAAATCAACTTCCTGTCTTACCACCGCTTTCAATTTTTCCGCGATCGCTTTTCCTTCCAATAGCTTTGCCGCCATTCGATCCCCCTATCTTGATATAACATCCTCGCATGCTTCAAGGATATCTTCTTTTAGCTTTGGCATCGATTCTTCCAGAGGCGCAAGTAATTTATGGATCTCGCCTACATAGTCCATGTCCTTTATATATTTTAAATTTATATAAACATTGAATTTCGCGGAGAAGAATGCCCCCTCAAGCAGTATCGCCGCGATCGCAGTATCCGTTATCAGGTTCTTATTCCCGACCTTCACAAGGCCGGAGCAAAGCTCCAGGGCGCGGCTTGCAACCTTACATATCTCAAATGGCGGCTTTAGGGCTTCTTTATACGCCTCTTCAAGTTTAGCGGGATCGGACTCTTTCGTCAACTTCGACAATTTTTTATACGCCTCAATATCTTTATCCACCAGAAGTTCCAGCTCGTCCCTGAAGTTACCGGCCCTTACTAAAATATCAGCTGCTTTTTCTTCAACGTCTTTATATTTAGGATTGTGTACGGTATAATTCGCCACCATGCACATAAGGCTTGCGCCAATACTTGCGCTCAACGCAGCTGCGCTTCCGCCGCCCGGCGCCGGTAATTTTGCTGACAGGTCGCGAAGGTAATCTTTTATCGATCCGCTATCGTACATATATCATCCTTCCTTTAGAATCTATATCTATCTTTTCGCCTACGGGGCGAGAAGGCAATGCCGGCATCGTAAGCGTCTTACCGCAAATGGCGTAGACAAATCCCGCTCCTATAGACGGACGCACTTCCCGTACCGGAAGCGTGAAATTCCGCGGCGCGCCTTTCAAGAGCGGATCATGCGATAAAGATAGGTGCGTCTTTGCCATGCATACCGGAAGGTCACCGAAACCCGACTTTTCAAATATCGCTATATCTTTTTCGGCATCCGGCTCATAGCGAACGTCTTTGGCGCCGTATATCTTCGTTGCTATCACCAATATCTTTTTCTTTATCGGGATATCCAGCGGATATAAAAATTTAAAATGATTATTTGTGCGGCAAGCCGCTTTGACGGCCTCCGCGATGTCTCTGCCGCCTTCGGACCCGCGCTTATACATATCGCTTACTTCGCAGGCGAACGCGCCTGCTTCAAGCGCTTTACTCTTCACCATCGCAAGTTCCCTGGCCGTATCGGTGGGGAATTTGTTCACCGCGACAACGCAGGGAAGATCGAAGGCCCTGACATTCTCTATCTGCTTTTCTAAATTTGAACAACCTGTTTCAACGGCGTCCAGGTTCTCGCCCATGATCTCTTTATCAAGAGATCTGCCCACGACCATCTTATATATGCCGGAGTGTATCTTTAACGCCCTTATCGACGCGACAAGAACGACCACGAATGGCTTAAGGCCGCTCGCCCTGCACTTTATATCGATGAACTTTTCCAGGCCGCAATCCGCACCAAACCCGGCCTCAGTTACGACGTAATCTGCGAGCGGCAGAGCTATCCTATCCGCCAGGATAGAGGAATTGCCGTGCGTGATGTTCGCGAACGGGCCCGTGTGAATAAAGCATGGCGTCCCTTCAGTTGTCTGGACAAGGTTCGGCTTTAACGCATCCGTTAGAAGCGCTGCCATTGCACCGGCGCATTTCAGGTCTTCGCAGGTCACCGGCTTTCCATTCTTTGTCAGGCCGATCACTATCCTGCCGATCCGCTGCCTCATATCCGCGATCGACTCGGACAAGGCAAGTATCGCCATGAGCTCGCTCGCCGCGGTTATGTCAAAGCGCGTATCGCGCTCGATACCGTTCACGCCGCCGCCCAATCCTATCCTGACGCTGCGAAGAGCGCGGTCATTTATATCTACGACCCGTTTCCAGAATATTTTTGCTTTATCTATGCCCAGCCTGTTGCCATGAAAAAGATGGTTATCTATGAAGGCAGCGCACAGATTATGCGCAGCACTCACAGCATGGATATCTCCCGTGAGATGAAGACTTATGTCATTGGCGGGTAAAACCTCGCATCTTCCGCCGCCCACTCCTCCACCCTTCACTCCAAAGAAAGGCCCGACCGAAGGCTCCCTTATACAGACTACTGCCTTCTCTTTACCCTTGCTCAGGGCCATGGCAAGGCCGATAGTAGTAACGGTCTTACCCTCCCCAAGATGGGTAGGCGTTATGCCGGTTACTACTATATATTTTCCTTTTTTCGCAGACTTTAGCCCGCCAAGCAGATCTAATGATATTTTTGCTTTGTGGTCACCATAAAGTTCGAGATATTTTGCGTGTATGCCGAGGTCTTTTGCTATACGATCGATGGGTTTTAGATTGGGTCTATTCACTTGCCGCTCATCTTAAGTTAGCCTGCTATATATAATAATGATATATAAAGCTAATAGGCTAACTATTTTAATACAAAGGCGGGGCTGGGTCAAATAGAATTTAATTTACACTCTCTGACAGGCCGGAAGCTGAAACGGTGGATCGGCGATGGGCCGTGTTTACTGAGGGCTTGCATGTGGAATTTTGTGCCATAACCTTTGTGGCGGGCAAAGCCGTATTGAGGATATAATTCGTCGTATTTTAACATGATGCGGTCTCTGGTAACCTTGGCTATTATAGACGCTGCCGCGATAGAAAGACTTTTGCCGTCTCCCCCGATAATGCATCTGATCGGGCACTTCGTGGAAAGACGCATCCTTCCGTCCACTATCACGTAATCGGGCGCTCTCTCGAGCGTGGCTATCGCCTGTTCCATAGCCCGGATAGTAGCGCGGTAGATATTTATCTCGTCGATCACCTTTTCATCGATGATACCGATACCCACAATACATTTGTCGATTATTTCCCGGAAGGCTTTGTCGCGTTTTTTAGGGGTGAGCTTTTTGGAATCGTCTATCTCTTCGGTAAAAACGGTAGTTTTTAATATGCACGCGCCTGCGACAACAGGACCGGCCAGAGGGCCGCGGCCCGCTTCGTCAACGCCGGCTATAAATAAAAAGCCGGAATTATTTAGGTTCCTCTCGTGGAGGAGTAACTGCCTCGACGCCTTGCGCGTGCGTGATCTTTTCGTCAACTTTCGTCTCTTTTCCGACTTTGCGTTTCAGATAATAGAGCTTCGCGCGGTTAACATCGCCTTTTTTCATTACCTTTATCTTGTCGATAGACGGTGAGTGCAGCGGGAATACCATCTCTACGCCTTCGCCGTAAGATATCTTCCTTACGGTAAAAGTCTCGGTAAGGCCTGATCCTGCTCGCGCTATAACCACTCCCTCGAAGGTCTGCAGGCGCGTCTTACCTTCTTCGACGATCTTCACAGCCACGTCGATGGTATCTCCGATATTGAATTTCGTGATATCTTTTTTGAGATATTTCGATTCTACAAGGTTCATATACTTATTATCCATTTTTCTTCCCTTTCTTTATTAGATCCGGCCGGCGCTCGCGAGTCCTTTTCAATGCCTCGTCTTTGCGCCATTTCTCTATTTTTTTATGATCGCCGTTCAACAGGACTTCCGGCACTTTCATACCTTTAAAATCCGCAGGCCTGGTGTATTGCGGATATTCCAGCATGTTATTTTCAAAAGATTCTTCTATTTTCGACCCTTCATCGCCCAGGACGCCCGGGACAAGCCTTACAACTGAATCTATCAGGACAAGCGCCGGTATCTCCCCGCACGTCAGTATGTAATCGCCGATCGATATTTCATCATCTGCAATTTCCCGTATCCGTTCGTCAACGCCTTCATAGTGCCCGCAGATCAGGACCAGATTTTTTTCTTTAGCTAACTCTTTTACAATTTTCTGATTTAGCTTTTTCCCCTGAGGTGTAAGCAATATTACCCTTGCCTCTATTTTCAATTCTTCTAGGGCTTTATACACCGGCTCAACCTTCATCACCATTCCCGGGCCGCCGCCGAACGGCTTATCGTCGGCCGAACGATGATTATCGCTCGTCCAGTCCCTCAAATTGTGAACATTTATCTTAACGAGCCCTTTAGACTGGGCGCGTTTCAGGATCGATTCACCCAGAATATTTTCGAACATCTTGGGAAAGAGCGTTAATACATCGATTTTCATAAATATCTACTTTAAGTGTTATCTGACCTTGATGCCCTGCTTCTTCAATAGTGTTCTCACAGCCGGTGAAGGGGTCGCGCCTACGCCGATCCAATATTCGGCACGCTCTTTTTTCACTTTGACGGTCGCAGGATTAGTTTTAGGATCATAGAAGCCGAGGATCTCTATCGGCCTTGAATCGCGCGCGCTCTCCCGGTTCATTACCACTATCCTGTGCGCCGGCTTCTTTATCGCGCCCATCCTTTTAAGTCTTATTACTGCTGCCATATTATTTCTCCTTTTCTCTCCATACTTTTGCGCCTAACTTCGTAAGTTTGGCCTCTATATTCTCGTAACCTCTGTCGAGATGATATATTCTGTGAACGTCTGTCCTTCCCTTCGCGACAAGCCCTGCCAGCACAAGAGCCGCGCTCGCCCTCAGGTCGCTGGCCATCACAGGCGCGCCGCTTAATGACTTCATGCCTTTCACTATGGCATTCGGCCCTTCCAACTGTATGTCGGCCCCCATCCTGCCCAGTTCGCTTATGTGGATGAACCTTTCGGGATATATCTTTTCCGTTATAACGCTTATCCCGTCCGTGACGGTCATAAGGCTCATGAACTGCGCTTGCAGGTCCGTCGGAAATCCGGGGTACGGAAGCGTTATGATGTCGAGGGGCTTAAGTTTTTTTACGTATCGTGCCCTGACCCCGCTTATCGTCTTTTTTATCTCCAGGCCCGACTCCATCAATTTATCCGTTACAGCTACCAGGTGATCGAGCTCCATATTCTTTAATGTTATATCGCCTTTCGTTATAGCAGCGGCGATTATGTAAGTACCTGCCTCTATCCTGTCAGGGATGATGGAGTGCTCCGCGCCATGAAGTTTTTTCACGCCCTCGACCACTATACGATGAGTTGCATGGCCTGATATCCGCGCGCCCATCTTGATTAAAAAGCAAGCCAGGTCTATGACTTCCGGCTCACATGCGGCGTTCTCTATGACGGTAGTGCCTTTTGCGAGCGTAGCCGCCATCATTACGTTGCCCGTCGCGAGGACGCTTGAACCGAAATGGCCGCCCAGATAGACATTACCGCCTTTTAAATTTTTTGCATCCGCTATGATGTAACCGCGCTCAACCTTAAGGTCCGCGCCCAGCGCTTTCATGCCTTTTAAGTGAAGGTCGATCGGCCTGGGACCTATAACGCACCCTCCCGGGAACGAGACTTCGGCTTTTCTTTGCTTCGCGAGAAGCGGCCCCAGAAGGCATACGGACGCGCGCATCGTGCTGACAAGCTCATACGATGCAGTATATTTTTTATAATTTCCCGGCTCGACCGTTATTGTGCTGCCGTCCTGCTGGACCCTGACGCCGAGGTTCTTCAGGATCTTGATCATCGTCGATATATCACGAAGATCCGGGCAGTTCCTGATAACGGATCTATCTTCCGAAAGAAGGGTCGCCGCCAAAATAGGCAGACACGAGTTCTTTGCCCCGCTTATCGTAACATTCCCTGCCAGCCGTTTGCCGCCTTCTACAACCAATTTATCCATTACGTTTTCCTTGCAGCGACTATTCTTTCTATCTCATTATGGTCTATCTCGACCCGCATCACCTTCAGGACGCTTTCCTTTTCAATTATACGGCAGATCAATTTTTTCTGCGCAAACCCTATTTCGAAAATTATATATCCGCCGCTCGTCAGGCGCTTGGCGGCTTCTGATATTATCTTTCTATAAAAATCCAGCCCGTCGCTGCCGCCGTCAAGGGCAACGTGAGGCTCCATCAGCACTTCTTTCTGCAAACTTTCGAACTCCGGCCGTGAAATATAAGGCGGATTCGAGACGATTATATCAAACTTACCGTCCAGGCTCGCGAAAAGATCGCTCTTTATGAATTCGATCCTGTCCGAAACGCCGTTCCGGCCGGCATTCAGCTTCGCTACTTCAAGCGCCCCGCCAGATATGTCGGAAGCGATTATTTTACAGTCAGGTATCTTTTTTGTCAACGCAATTGCGATATTGCCGGAACCCGTGCCCAGGTCAAGAATCCTGGCCTTTGAAGCCGGGATGCCGGCCCCTTTTATGATATCAGATGCAATATCCACCAATATCTCTGTCTCAGGCCGCGGAATGAGGACCCGCTCGTCAACGAGAAGATCCAGATCGCAGAACTGGACATGGCCCATCACATATTGCACCGGCGTATGAGGTTTTATTCTTTTCATCGTAATGATGCCGCTTTCAACCTGAGTTCTCTCTCTTCTTTTTTCAATGCGCCTATAAGTTCGTCTAATTCGCCTTCCAGAACTTCTTCCATATTATGCACGCTGAAACCTATCCTGTGATCCGTGATGCGCCTATCCGGAAAATTATAAGTCCGTATCTTCTCTGACCTGTCGCCTGAGCCGACCTGGGCGCGGCGAGATTGCGCGATCTTGGAATCCTGTTCATTCTTCTTCATATCATAAAGCCTGGCTTTTAACACCTTGAGCGCTTTGGATTTATTTTTCAATTGTGACCGTTCGTCTTGGCACGTCACTACGATACCGGTAGGGATATGGGTCAGGCGCACAGCAGAGTCGGTCCTGTTAACGCTCTGTCCGCCCTTGCCGCCCGCCCTAAAAACGTCTATTCTCAATTCTTCGGGTTTAATGTCTATCTCCACGTCCTCGACGTCAGGCAGCACAGCGACCGTAGCGGCCGATGTATGGATCCGGCCGGAAGCTTCGGTATCAGGAACGCGCTGGACCCTGTGTGTTCCGCTCTCGAATTTAAGGGCACCATAAGCACCTTTTCCCGAGATGGCGACTATGACTTCTTTATAGCCGCCTTTCTCCGTAACGCTGGAATCGATCAGCTCGACCGTCCATCCTTTTTTTCCGGCATATTTCGAGTACATCCGTAAGAGGTCCGCTGCAAAAAGGCTCGCCTCCAGTCCTCCTGTGCCGGCGCGTATCTCCAGGATTACGTTGCGGTTGCTGCCGGATTCTTTTTCGAGGATCATCTCTTCAAGCGCGCTTTCGAGAGATTTAAATTGGGCCTCGAGCTTATGCTTCTCCTCTTCGGCGAGGACGAAAAAATCCTTATCGTGGGTCTTATCGCTGAGGACTTTATCGAGATCCTTTATATCGTTGGCTAATTTAAGATATTTAGAATACTCGTTAACCATAGGCGTAAGGCCGGACAGCTCTCTGGCGTACCCCTGATATTCAGGCATATTCGCGATGACCTTGGGATCTGCCAGGAGCGTATGCAGTTCGTCGTAACGCCGCTTCTTCTCTTCCAGTATCTTGTCTATCATGAGCCTTTAAGCTGACTTTTCTTCTTTTTTAGCTTCCGTTTTTGGCGCCGTCTCTTCTACGGCCTTCACCTTGCGCGGCTTCACTTTGCCGGCGTAACGTTTCGCGAACTTCTCGACGCGGCCTGCCGAATCGATCAGTTTCTGCTTGCCGGTAAAGAACGGGTGGCAATTCGAGCAGATGTCGACGTGAATGGTCGGCTTCGTCGAGCGCGTGTGTATCACGTTCCCGCATACGCACGCAATAGTCGCTTCTTTATACTCCGGATGGATCTTGTCTTTCATTTTGCTTCTCCTTTTTTTATCAGTTTTACTTATTCATCGACATTAAAAATTCCGCGTTCGTCTTCGTCTTCGAAAGCTTCTCTATCAGAAGCTGCATGGCCTCGTCGGTATTGAGCTCATTGAGCACTTTCCTCATCAGCCATATGCGCTTCAACTCATCGGGATGGACGAGAAGTTCCTCTTTCCTCGTATTCGAGCGTTTTATATCGATAGCAGGATATATCCTCTTCTGGAAGAGATTGCGGTCGAGCTGTAATTCCATGTTGCCCGTCCCTTTAAACTCTTCGAAAATGACTTCATCCATCCTCGAGCCCGTATCAACAAGAGCGGTAGCTATTATAGTGAGGCTTCCTCCCTCTTCTATATTACGCGCTGCCCCCAGGAAACGTTTCGGCTTCTGCAGGGCGTTCGAATCTACGCCGCCGGACAGGATCTTGCCGGAATGCGGCACGCACGAGTTATACGCGCGCGCAAGGCGCGTGATCGAATCGAGAAGTATGACTACATCCTTCTTATTTTCGATAAGCCTCTTTGCCTTCTCGAGGACTATCTCAGCTACCTGAATATGGCGTTCTGAGGGTTCATCGAAAGTGGAGCTTATGACCTCGCCCTTGACCGAGCGCTGCATATCAGTGACTTCCTCAGGCCGCTCATCGATCAAGAGGACTATAAGGACGGCTTCCGGATAATTTGTCGTTATCGCATTGGCAAATTTCTGTAATAAGACGGTCTTGCCGCTGTATGGCGGGGCCACTATCAAACCGCGCTGCCCTTTACCTACCGGCGTCAGGAGGTCCATTATCCTCATAGACACTTCCTGAGGCGTAGTCTCAAGGACGAACCTTTCGTCCGGATAGAGCGGGGTCAGGTTATCGAATAGCGTCTTATCTTTAGCCTCGTCCGGATTCCCGAAATTGACTGCCTCGACCTTAAGAAGAGCAAAATACCTCTCGCCCTCTTTCGGCGGCCTTATCTGGCCGCTCACCGTATCGCCGGTCCTCAGGTTGAACTTGCGTATCTGCGACGGCGATATGTATATATCGTCGGGCCCCGGGAGATAATTATAATCCGGGCTTCTCAAAAAACCGAAACCGTCCGGCAATATCTCGAGCACCCCTTCACCGAAGATGAGACCTTCCTTCTCGGTCTTGGCCTGCAGGATCTTAAATATAAGATCCTGTTTTTTCAGGCCACTTATACCGTTCACACTGAGGTCCTTCGCAAGCTTTGTCAATTCAACTATACTCATTGTTTTTAATTCAGCTATTTCCATACCATCTTCCTCCATACTTTGTTTACCTGTTCTCGCGTTTCAGATCTTGTACCGTCATTATCGATAACAAAATCCGCCAACGCCTTCTTTTTTTTCATCGGTATCTGATTGGATATCCTTTTCAGGATGTCCTCTCTCCCTATTTTAAGCTTCTTACTGCATCGTTCTATCTGATTTTTCTTTTTTGCCGTTACCACTACCAGCTTGTCGACAATGCCGGTAAGGCCCGCCTCGATAAGGAGAGGGGCATCTATCACTACGATATCGTTCCTGTCCGAGCGTTTTATGCTGTCCTTTATGGACCTTATCACTTCGGGATGAACAATAGCGTTCAGTTTCTTCAGTTCGCTTTTTTTCGCGAAAACGATCTTAGCGAGTTTTGCCCGGTCAATATTACCGCGCCTGTCGAGCACATCTTTACCGAACCCGGCAACTATTCTTTTATAGGCGTTCCCGCCTTTAGCGATCACCTTGTGAGCGATCTTATCTGCGTCGATCACCCGCGCGCCCAGATGCCCGAAGATCGATGCCGCGAATGTCTTGCCCGTCCCAAAACCGCCTGTCAGACCTATTGTTCTCATATTTATTTAAGCATCTTGCGAAAAAGATCTATGTAATCTTTTGCAGATGTTTTCCATGAAAAATCAAGCCCCATGTCCTTCTTTACCAGATCTTCCCAGGCCGCGGTATTTCTATAAGCGGATAAGCCTCTTTTAATAGCTGCGAAGAAATGGTCGGCCCTGTATTCTTCAAAGGTAAAACCGCTGCCATTCCCGGTCTTCAGATCAAATTCCTGCACGCTGTCTTTCAGGCCTCCGGTCTGGCGCACTACCGGAATGGTCCCGTATTTAAAACTTATCATTTGTCCGAGGCCGCAGGGTTCGTATCTTGACGGGATGAGAAATAGATCGCTTGAGGCATATATCTTCTGCGCGAGAGTAGCGTCAAATTTTAAATTTATAGAAGTGTTCTTCGGATGCCGTTTTGCCATTTTTTCCATCAGGATATGATATTTATTATCGCCCGTCCCCAAAAGAACGAATTGCACTTTAATATTAAGAAGCTCGTCTATTATTTTCGCCAGGAGGTCCAGGCCTTTCTGGTCCGCGAGCCGCGAGATAAGGCCGATCATCGGGATGTCCCGGTCGACTTTCAGGTCCAACTCTTTCTGCAGCTTCTCCTTATTGACGTATTTATCGCCTAAGTTGTCAGCTGAGTATTTCTTGAATATTTTGGTATCTTTTGCCGGGTTCCATACGTTGTAATCTATGCCGTTCAATATCCCGTATAAAGATTTTTCCCGAGTCTTCAGGACGCCTTCGAGGCCGCAACCGAATTCCTTCGTGAGTATCTCTTTGGCGTAGGTCGGGCTTACCGTCGATATGGCGTCGGCGTATATGAGGCCTGCCTTCATCAGGTTGACCTTGCCGTAAAATTCAAAATAATTTATGGAAAATAGCGCCCAGTCGAGCCCTATCTTGGGGAATTGCTCCTTGTCGAACAGGCCCTGGTATGCCATATTATGGATCGTTAATAAAGTCTTCGTTTTTGAAAAGAACGGGTCGTATTTATAAATAGTATTCAAATAGACCGGGATGAGGGCCGTCTGCCAGTCATTACAATGTATTACATCCGGCGCGAAACCTTCCTTCTTACATCTTTCGAGTATCCCCCTTGAGAAGAAGACGAATCTATCAAGGTTATCGGCATAATCTCCGAATTTATCCCCATATAATTCTTTCCTATTGAAATAACCGTCGTTCTCTACGAAATAGACCTTCACTTTCTTGCCTAAAGTAGCCTCATTACCGCCCGCCTTCACAGAAGCGTATTTTGGCATGATGACCCTGACATCGACGCCCATCTCTTCAAGTGCGATCGGGAGGCTTCCCGCCACATCCGCGAGCCCGCCCGTCTTCGCGAACGGTACTACCTCACTTGACGCTAACAGTACTTTTAACTTTTCCATCTACTCTCCTATTTTATACGATTCTTGTTCCAGCCAATTCGGTCCTACTTCTATATGCGCCTCCACGGGTACCTTTAACTTTATGATCTTTTCCATTCCTTCTTTAACGATCGCCGCGGCGGCCTTGAGCTCTTTTTTCGGAACGTCAAAGACAAGCTCGTCATGGACCTGCAGCGTCATCCGTGTTTCCAGCTTTTCTTTAGAGATGTTCTCATTGATCGCTATCATCGCTACCTTAATGATGTCGGCAGCCGAGCCCTGTATCGGCGTATTCACCGCGGTCCTCTCCGCGAACTGCCTTATGCGCATGTCGGGTGAGTTTATTTCCGGGATGTAGCGCCGTCTTCCGAGAAGCGTAGTTACAAATCCGTTCTCTCTTGCCTCGGCGATCAGCCCCTCAAGATACTGTCTCACATCGGGATACCTGTCAAAATACGCGTCTATGAAATCTTTGGCTTTGTTCACGTCTATCTTCAAACTCTGTGACAAGCCATACGGGCTCATGCCGTATATGATGCCGAAATTCACGGTCTTTGCCATATTGCGCATCTCGCTCGTAACGTCTTTTTCTTCAATGCCGAAGACGAGGCTTGCGGTAAAAGCGTGAATGTCGCGCCCCAACTTAAAAGCATCAACGAGGCACTTGTCGCCCGACAGGTGCGCCACGATCCTCAATTCTATCTGGGAATAATCGGCCGACAACAATAGATCGTCTTTCGCGGATGCCGTGAACGCTTTTCTTATCTTTCTGCCTTCCTCGGTCTTGATCGGGATATTCTGCAAATTTGGATCGCTTGATGAAAGCCTGCCGGTTGCCGTCACTGTCTGATTGAATGAAGTATGGACCCTTCCCGTCTTCGGATTTATCAGCTCCGGGAGTGAATCGACATAAGTCGATTTCAGCTTGGCAAGCTCCCTGTATGATAGAAGCTCCTGCGGCAACTCATGCGAAGGAGCAAGTTTCAAAAGGACCTCTTCATTGGTCGATATGCCGGTCTTCGTCTTCTTCACTATCGGCAATTTCAGCTTTTCGAACAATATCTTCGAAAGCTGTTTCGGCGAATTTATATTAAATTCCTCGCCCGCTATCTTATAAATATGGGCTGTCAGCTTGTCGAGTTTTGAAGACATCTCTTTTGACAGGTCGCCAAGATAATCCTTATCTATCGCGACACCGTTAATTTCCATTATGGCCAGCACTTCCACTAAAGGCATCTCTACATTATAAAGAAGGACGTCGAGGTTCTTTTCCGAGATCTCCCTTTCAAGTATCTCTTTTAGCCTAAGCGTCACGTCGCTATCTTCGCAGCAGTAACTGCAGACCTTGTCAACGTCGACCTTATCCATGGTAATAGCATTCTTACCCTTACCAAGCAGTTCTTCTATCGGGGTCGTCATCTTGTGATTCAGATATTCAATGGATATGTCTTCGAGGTTATGATTCAATTTTGAAGGATTAAGAAGATATGACGCGATCATCGTATCGAACGCGATGCCTTGCAAATGTATGCCGCAATTCGCAAGAACTATATATTCATACTTAATATTCTGCCCCGTCTTTTTTATCTTCGCGTCTTCAAAGACCGGCTTGAGCGCTTTTAGCACATCGTCGCGGTCCAAATATTTAGCCATAGGAACATAATACGCCTCACCGATCTTCCAGGAAAACGATACTCCTACAGGTTCAGCCAGCATAGGATCGGGGCTCGTAGTTTCAAAATCGAAAACAAACCCTTTAAGGCCTTTAAGCTCGCCAACCAAAGACTCGAATTTCTTTTTTTCGTCTATAAGCTCATAGATGGATTTGAGCGTTCCTTTAGGAGTAAATTCCTTAAGGAGCGATTTGAACTCGAACTCCTTGAACATCTCCGCTAACTTTTCATTATCCGGCGGCTTCAGTTCAAGTTCTTTAAAATCGATCTTTATAGGCACTTCCATATCAAGCACCGCCAGGTCCCTCGACAGGCGCGCCATTTCAATATTATCTTTAAGCATCTTCTTTCTTGATTCACTCTTTATTTTATCAATATTATTCAGCAGGTTGTCAAGAGAGCCAAATTCTCCTATAAGCTCCACGGCTGTCTTTTCGCCTATACCTTTGACGCCCGGAATATTATCGGTCGCATCACCCATCAGGCTCATAATATCGATCATCCGTTCCGGTCCAACGCCGTATGCCTCTTTTACCTTCGCGGCATCGTATATAAAGCCGTCCTTGTGAGTGCTGTAAACTTTTATGTTGGGATTGACAAGCTGGAGTGCGTCCTTGTCCCCGGTAACTATGAACGTCTCTATATCGTGCTCTTCGGCCTTCTTCGCCAAAGTTGCCAGCACGTCATCCGCCTCGTATCCCTGGACTTCATATATAGGTATGTTATACGCCCGGACCATATCTTTTATATGCGACATCTGCCCAACCAGGTCGTCGGGCATAGGCTTACGGTGTATCTTATATTCTTCGAACTTCTTATGCCTGAATGTCGGCCCTTTAAGGTCGAATGCCACGGCAAGCATGTCAGGCGCATTATCTTTCACTATTTTATTGAGCATCGTAACAAAACCGTATATGGCATTTGTAGGCTGGCCCTTAGAATTTGTGAGGTTACGGATGGCATAAAAAGCCCTGTAACAGAATGAGTTTCCGTCAATAAGAAATAATTTTCTCTTGGGCATTATACGGCAAGCCTTATAAGGTTTGAATGTAGAAGGATAATATCGTCATCTTTAAGCTATCTATTGGGGTTTAGTTTCTTTCGAGTAGATTTTCTATCTATAGAAAGGGTTTTCGACTTGCAAATCTGTTATAAATTATATCATCAAGCCATATTTTGTCAAGAGAAAAGTTTCAATTTTTGTTAAGACAGTAGAAAGAAAGCCAGATTTTTTGATTCCTAACGGGACAAGAAAAACCAAATTTTCCGTCGGGATAAAAAAATAGATCCTGAAAAAAAATTATACGGACTTTTTACCCTCTACCATTTTTGAAATTTTATGCTATACTTTCAATATAAAAGGTGAGGTAACATGGAAGAACGGAGAAGGTTCCCCCGCTACGATTGCTCGCTCAAGGTATGCTATGCTACAAATGGCATAGCTTCGATAGAAGGCTCTACAATAGCTAAGGATATCTCAAAAGGCGGCCTGCGCATCCTGGTATCGCGCATTATAAAAAAAGGGCACACCCTGCGTATTAAAATATCCCATCCCGAAAAAGATAATACCGTTGAAGCAATAGGAAAGGTAAGGTGGGTCAATGAAGGCCTTGCCACATATAGTCCCATGATAGACGCCGGAATAGAATTTACCCGCATAAAACCTTCAGAGGTAGACGCATTACTCGCGACCGTCCAATAGCGCCTTATCGGTATTCTTTCGCATATTTTCAGTAAGGTAATTTCCCGTCAAGTCATCTATCTCCTGGGTCAATTCCCGTATACGCATCTGTTTTTCGAATAGCAACCGTTGGTCTTGCGGTGGTGATTGCATGATCTCGAACTGCAGCCTTTTGCGCTCATAGTATGTCCGCCTCAGATCATCGAGAATGTCATTCCTCAGCTGAGTGGTAAGACGCGAGCGCACGTCTATATTAGTCTGGTCGTCCGACCATATGAGGTTAGACAGGTCCCATGATACTGAGAAATTCAGGGCATTATAGATATCGTCCGGGCCGCTGGTCACATAATCTCTTGTCGCGCTGGTATATATCTCATAATTGGTCGACTGGTGCTTGTCCATGCCGAGCGACACTTTCGGCATGAGCGCCCTGACCTGCGCGGCTTTTCTCCATTTCGCTATTTTATCGGGACTTACCTCGTTAAATTTCATCGCAGCCTTCGCAAGCTGCGTGTAGGTTGGCTCGCCATCAAAGATTATCTTGAATGTCTTAAGACTATTTTCGATATCGGTATACTGGTTTCCCGTATATTTCCCGGGCTCGAATTTATATACGCCTTTTTCCGTTAAAGCCCAGAGCGACCTTCCTTCCTCTCCGGCAAGCTCAATATCATTCACCGCCCGGATCCTGTCCATACCTTTATATAGCTCGCGCCATCGGGATGTCTCCTTGTCGAACTCAAATACCCCTTTACTCGTAGCACAATACAGCTTATCTTCCTTTTTGGATATGATGATATCATTGATCACGCCGCCCAGACCCTGGCGTTCAAAGTCGCGCCAATCCTTACCGCCGGTCTCGGAGTATAATATCTTTTCGTCAATACCGATATATACGCTCGCACCTTTAACCGCGATACAATTTACCGCTCCTCTATATTCCGGTTCCTCAGCGGGCTCTTCGCTTTCCTCACCCTCGGGCCTCTCAGGCGTTGACCTCGCGCATATACGCTCCCATGCATCAGAATCTTCTTTTTTAACATACAGGCCGTCTTCGCCGCCGACGTAGATAAGCTCTTTATTAAGCGCGATACAATGGAGGCTTTTATTTTTTAAATTTCCGCTTATGTCTTTCCAATGTTCGCCAAGATCGTAACTTAGGAATATGCCCTTTGCGGTCACCGCAGCAACCTTCTTAAGATCATATTTAGAGGTATCGAGCGAAATTATATTGCTCTTATCCGCGAAAAGCGTCCTGAAGACGTTTCGCCATGCCTTCCCGCCGCCTTCGGAACGGAATATCCCCCGCTTCGTCCCTATAAGTATGTTCTTCCCCCTCCCGGTAAGGCACGTTACTTCATTATCGCCGGCCGCAAGGGAGAATATCGACTCCCATTTTTCATTTCCGGCGGTACCTTTGTATACTTCATTGCGTGTCGCAAGATAAAGCAGGTTCCCGTCCGAGACCATAGCGCGCGAATCGACATTGCGGATATTGCCGTCTTTTCCGACCCATAGCTCTTGCGAATATGCCGGCACAGCCAGCATCACTACTAAAATCACTGCAAACGCAACCTTCATAAACATAAAATCCTCCCGTTTTTGTGAGAGGATATCACGTCTTTTACTTTTTGTCAACAAAAATTTGATAAATAATTAAATCAGGATTTATCGGCAGGTTCTTCCTCGAGGATGATCGCTTTATAGCTCTTTCTTTCGATCTTTGTAAAGAGACTGTAGACGCATGGCACAACAAATAACGTAAACAACGTAGAAACGATGACGCCGCCAATAATCGTTATAGCCATCGGTATGCGCGTTTCGGCCCCGGGCCCTATTGCCAATGCCGGGGGAACAGCAGCCGCGATCGTTGCGACCGACGTCATCAATATAGGCCGAAGTCTGATCGGGCATGCTATTAAAAGCGCCTGTTTGGCCTCAAGGCCCAGCTCTCGCTGCTGGTTTGTAAAGTCGACAAGAAGTATGGAATTCTTTTTAACGATACCCATCAGAAGTATTATGCCTATGGCGCTGTAGATATTTAAAGACTGATTAAATACCCATAAAGTAAGGAGCGCTCCGGATATACCAAAAAATATAGCGACCAAGACCGATATAGGATGAAGGTAGCTGTTAAATTGCGAAGCAAGCACCATATATGAGATCAGTATCCCGAGAACGAACGCTATCAAAAGGCTTATAAGGGATTCGATCGCAGTCTGAGTGCTCCCGGAAAATACTGTTTTGTACCCTTCAGGAAGGATACTTTTAGCTATGCGGTTTACTTCTTTCAGCGCGTCGGCCTGGGATTTTCCCGGGACGACGTTCGCAAATATCGTTATTGCCCTTTCCCTATTACGCCGTGTTATAGTCAAAGGAGTGGGCTTCTCTGTTATGGTTATTACGTTCTTAAGCTGGACGAGCTCATTCCTATTATTCCACACCCACAACCGTTGTATGTCTTCTGTTTCAGTCCGTTGAGACGGCACAAGCCGAACGCGCACATCATAGCGCCGGCCTCCTTTTGTATATTTACCTATTCTCTCTCCGCCTATGAGAGCGTTTATGGCGCCGCCTATGGCATCGATGCTGACGCCCCTGTCATTGGCCTTCTGTCTATCCGGTTCGACGCGAATTTCCGGGATCTTGGCAAGGAAGTCCGTGTCAACGTCTATCATCAGATTGGATTTTTCCATAGCCAGCCTGATGTCGGTCGCGTATTTCGATAATTTTTCCCACTCCGGCCCTCTGACAGAAAATTCTATCGGGAATCCTCTCTGGGCCGAAAAACCGGAAAGCGACAGGTCCTGTATCGTTGCCTTCACGTCCGGTATCTTATTTAGCTCTTTGCGCAGGAGCACCATCATGTCGCTTTGCGTAAGAGGCCGCTTATTAGGGGGAACTACAGGCCTCTTATTAGGCTCTTTCAGCGTTAAGAATATCATGCCGGAATTCACTTCGCCGCCGCCGAAGCCGCCTATCAATGAAAAATATCCGTCTATCTCGGGCCTCGAAGAAATATAATCTTCGGCCTTTTTGAAACACTCGTCTGTAAGCACGATCGACGAGCCCACGGGTGTCTGAAGACGGCACATCAACATGCTCATATCCTGAGACGGAAGCATTTCTTTGCGGATCGGCTTCAGTAAAAAGATCGAGGCTACAAAAAAGATGAGCGCAACGATGACTATAATTGCCCTTTTATTTAACGCCTTATCAAGGAACGAATGGTATGTAACGGCCAAAGCCTTGAATCCTTCTTCTACAGCTTTTCCGATGAAGGTATGGCGGCTCCCAACCTCAAGGAATTGCGAGCATCTCATTGGCGCCAGCGTAAGTGCTTCCAGCAATGAGATCGCAACCGCAACCGATATAGTAACCCCATACTGAAAGAAAAATTTTCCGATAATGCCGTACATGAACGCTACCGGCAGGAATATTGCTATCAGGGCAATGGTGGCGGCAATGGCCGCGAACGTGATCTGCCTGGCGCCGCGGCGCGCGGCCTCGACTTTATCAACTCCCTTTTCCCTGTAACGCACGATATTCTCAAGCACCATTATCGCGTCATCGACAACTATACCTATGGCAAGGGAAAGCCCCAGCACGGTAAATGTGTTGAGCGTAAAACCTAAGAAATAAATGACTATGAACGTCCCGAGCACCGATGTCGGGATCGCGAGCAATATATTAAGCGTAGCGCTCCAGGATCCCAGGAAGAGCCAGCAGACAAGAGACGTTACTATAGCCGATAAAATAAGGGTAAATGTCAATTCATGGATAGAATCTTCGCTGAATTTGGTCCGATTGTAACGAATACCTATATCTATGTCCTTCGGTTTGAATTTTTTTATCTCTTCCAGCTTCTTCAATACTTTATGCGATACCTCGACCTCGTTCGCCCCGCGTTGTTTGCGGATGCCTAACGCGACCGTCTGTTGTTTATTTGAACGCGCGATGCGCCTGACGTCGGCAAGCCCGTCTTCTATCGTCGCCACTTCTTTCAGATATATAGGCTTAAATACGGGCAAGCCGGACCTTTTTGGAAGGAGCAGATTCTCGAACTCCTTAGGGGTCGCGGCCTCGCCCATGACCCTTACGTTAAACTCTTTGGACGGTGTCTCTATCCGGCCCGCAGGCACTTCTTCATGCTCTGCCTTAACGGCGTCTATCACATCCTGTACGGTAAATTGATACGCCTCCAATTTATCGGCATCGACCCATATCCTCAGGTTCCTGTCGACGAACCCGCCGAGGAATATGTCCCCGACGCCGTTTATGGTCGCGAACTGGTCCTTAAGATGGTCCTGGACATAAGTCATTATGTCGCGGATCGGCATCGTGGAAGACGACACGCTCAGCATAAGGATAGGATTGTCTTCCGGATTCACTTTTGTAACTATGGCAGGATCGAGATCTTTCGGAAGCGATCTCTGCGCCTGGTCTATCTTTGACTGCACATCCTGGACTGCGACATCGATATTTTTATTCAGATCGAATTCAACGGTTATTGTTGCCATTCCCTGCCTTATGGAACTTGATACCTCCTTCACGCCCTGGATGCTCATGAGGGAGTCTTCCACTATATCGACGACGTCCGTCTCCATTACTTCCGGAGCGGCGCCTTCCCAGGTAAGGGTTATGGACACGATCGGAAAATCCACGTCAGGCAGCTGGCCTACGCCCAAACGGGTATAGCTGATAGCGCCGAATATTATAAGGGCTGCCATAAGCATCCAGGAAAAAACCGGGTTCTTAATGGATATATCAGATAATGTCATTTAAGGTCTCCGTTATGCTCTCGCCGATAGACACGCGCAGCTGCCAATACTGGCGTTTTGCTTCATACAAGGCATGTATAGAATCTCTCTGGGCATTCTCCAACGTCTGTATAGCGGTAAGGACATCCAGGTTGTTGACAAGGCTAAATTTGTAATCTTTTTTCTGCAAATGATAGTTAAGTTTTGCGGTTGAGTATTCTTTTTTGAGCGCATTATATACCGAAATGGCGGTTTTCAGGCTTATGTATGAATCGCGTATGTCGTAGGGCGCCAGGCGCCTTGTCCTTCTATAAGTAAGTTCCTGCTGGCGCGCAACAGCTATGGCTTCGTTAGACCTGCCTATAGTGAGGCCCCCGTCAAAAATAGGGACCGTTATCGTTAGTGTCGCGTCCCAGTTAATACCTTTATCAAAGCCGGTGCGTTGGGTATAATAATTTGCCGCAAGGGACGCATTAGGGAGAAAATCACTGTTTACGATCTGGATCTCTTTTTTAGCCAGTTCCCACGCGAATTTAGTTGCTTTCACGTCCGGCCGGGCGTCCGATTTTGCCACATAATAACTCTCCGGCTGCAAAGTCACGGGGATGTCGTAAGTGTCGGCAGTACTATAGATAGACCCTCCCACCAAAAATTCCAGAAGTTCCCGTGCCAATACTTCCTGGCTCTTCACAAGCTCGATATTTGCTTCAACGCCGTATAGCTGTGCCTTCACATTCACTATTTCAGCCGGCCTCGACCTTCCGAGATTTGTTCTTCCCTGCAATTCTTTAATGCGGTTTTTCAGGGCCACCCTGATATTCTGAAGTGCCTTCAGGTCCTCCCTCTTCTCTTTCAGGAGATAAAATGCATTGGCAACGTCGACCAGGAGCAGCTGCTCAGCGCGTATCTTTTCATTTATACGCTGATAGCGTTCGAACCTGCTTCCTTTTAGGGCCGCGAATGCCTTAAACCCGTTAAAAAGCGTCTGCGTAACGTTGAACTGCCTTTGCGAATCTTTCGTCGACGATATGGCGGAACCTGCTATAGCCGTTGCTCCGCCGTTAGCTTTTGCCTGCTGTATGTCATTTGAAATAAAAGAGACGTTCGGCATCATGATAGACAGGGCTTGCAGGAAATGCGCTTCCGTAATCTTTATAAATTGCTCGTCGATGGCAATGATCTCGCTTTGTTTGAGCGCGAGAGCATAACAGTCGGAAAGCGTTAAAGGCGCAGTTTCCGGCACATCGATATCAGGCGAGCCGGACCGATTCTGTATAACTTTAGACAAAGGAGCCACAGGATTATCTGCCGGCGCCGCGTAATACGGCCACCCCGCGATAAAGGTAAATATGACTATTATAACGATTATCCGTTTCATCTTAACGCCCTTTTTGCGGCTCCACAATTTGCTCGCTTATATGAGTAAGTATGCCGAGATAATCTTCGCGCTCTTTTTCCGATATCCGCTCGAACAGTTTCATCGCTATCTTCTTTCTCTGCTCGCTCATTTTATCCACGGCATTACGGCCTTTGGGGGTCAATTTCACCTTAACGATCCGCCTGTCTTTGGGGTCATTGATCCTTGCGATATATCCATCCCGTACCAGCCGGTCAACTATTCCTGTCATGGCGGCAGTCGTCACATTGATAAAACGCGCCAGCTCGCTCATCTTGCACTCTTCATGCTTACCCAGGATATCAAGGACGATAAACTGCGGCGGTGTTATCTTGGTCTTATAAAAATCTTTGGACTGGTGCCTTATGAATTCCCGAGCGATCACCGGCATGAGCTCTCCCACCTTATCTGCAAACGCCGCTAAAGACAGGTTACTCATATTAAACCTCCTTGATATTTAACTATGTTAACTATCAACACTGTTAAATATACCACAAGAATGAATCCCTGTCAAGTCTAAACGGATTTTTTTTGAAAGGCCATAGCAAAGAGGATCGCGAAGCTTACAAGCGATATCGCCAGGCATGTTTTAGGTATCCCGAGGACCGGGACGAAGACAGCTCCTGTCAGAAGCGCTCCGAGACACGAGCCAAAAAGATCCACCCCGTAACTTAAACCGGCTATCCTGCCTACCTCTTCCCTCTTCCCGAGGTATATCTTATTCGCAAGCGGGAATTGGAAGCCTCCTATAAAACCCGATATTGCCGGCAAAAGAATAAAAACCACATTCGAGCCAAGCCATAATATCGCCTTAGATCCTGAGCCCGCCAGCATCCATAAGATGACGGGCAGGATAAGCGGATAGAGACACACTGCGCATTGGGTAACGGCAAACGCCAGTTTGTCTTTTTTTAATCCTGGCATTATTTTTATTACTGCAAAACCACCGAGCGCAAGCCCCGCCATAAAGGAAGTCAGTATGATCCCCAGTTTATAAAACAGGTAACCGTAGAGGATCTGGAATGAAACCAGTATCAGTACCTGGAACGCAATGGAGCTGAAGCCGGCTGACATGATCGCGATCAAAGCTATTCGTCTCACGAAGCCTCTCCTTCGTGATCGTAAGAGTGCGTACAAAAATATAAAGATACAAACCAATATAAGCGCCAGCCATATCCGGGCTTCGGTAGCAGCCTTCAATATCGTGCTGAACAACGACCCCCTGAAACGGCTCGACCAGAAAATAATATCATAATAATATGAGATCGGCCTGAAATCATAATTCGCCTTAATGCCGGCACTTTTTATTATCGTTTTTTCGATGTATGATGTCTTTTGCGGGGATAGCTTAGAGAATAGATAATATTCGCGCACATATTGGAGCTTAAGCCCCCTTTTCCGCGCCCGTTCCATGAGCACTTTATAATCATAGGTCAGCGCTCCTCTGGTGCCCGACCCCAAAAAATATGCCGTATCGCCCGGGATGATCAAAATATCGGCGTAACTTTTCCTTAGTGTAGCATAGAGCGAACTCAGAAAATCATTCAGTTCCCGGCCTATATAATTTTCCGAAGACGTCACACCGAACGATATTATGCCGTTCTTATTAAGGACGCGCGAAACATCTTTAAAGAATTCCACGGTGTAGAACCTGTTCAATTGCGCCGTGCAGGGATCCCCCAAAGCGATTATGACGCAGTCGTATTTTTGGTCAGTGCTCTTTATGAAATAGCGGCCGTCCCCGTTAATTATCGACACCCTCTTATCCTCCAGTGGCATGAAGCGGGCCCACGGGAGATATTGCCTGGCCATCTTTATGATGAGGGGGTCAAGCTCCACATAATCGACTTTTTCGACAGGATGTTTAACGATCTCTTCGACCAATCCGCCGGCGCCGCCGCCCACTAAAAGCACTTTTCGCGGATGCGGATGTTCAAGCAGCGCGAAATGGACGCTCTCCTCTGAAACAAGCTCATCGGGAACCGTGTAAAGATGAAGGCCGTTATCGAAAAAAGACACCTGGGTGCCTCTCTTGGTTACGGCTATATTCCCGTATATAGAATTATTCGAAGCGAGTAACTGATATCCTTTCCATTCTTTTTCAAGCGAATGCTTCTCAATACTGCCCCAGCCGTTGAATACCCACATGGCCGCAATGATCGCCAAAATAAATGTTATGACATTCAGCAGTCTCTGATGAGCGGCATTATCTTTAGACAAGATCAGCATGGAAAAGATGACATTCAACAGGCAAAGTGCTGCGCTGATATGGATGGAGCCGAATGATCTTATTAAAATGAAACTCGTAAGGGCCCCTCCGGCAATAGCCCCGACAGATTCGAGGATATAGACCTTACCTATAGTTATTGCGCCCAGGCGGGATCTGGATTCATACATACGGCATGCGAGGGAAAACATAAAACCCAATATCATGCAAATGGGCGCCAGTATAATGAAACTTGATGCCAACATCGGGAAAAAAGGTATTATCTCGCCCGGACTGATGTTGAGGGTATTTTTTATAAGCCTTATTGCGATGACGCCTGCGGGCAAAAGGCATGCCAGGGTCATCTGGCATAGTGAAAAAACCGCTATTTTATCGCGTATCCTGTCGCTCGACCTCCCTAAAATAAAGCTGCCGATAGCGCCGCCGAGAAGCCAGTTCGCCAGGATGAAACTAACCGATAGCTCATTACCGTAAAAGACCGTCAAAAATTCCCGCATGAAAATGATCTGGATGGCCATAGCCGTAAAGCCGATCAGGAATATGGAAAATGGTATTGTCTTTTTCATAATATTATCAGGACCAGGCCCATTGAGATAAGGAATATAGAACATATCCATTTAAAGACAATCCTGGCAGTATTTGATTTCAATACGTTGACAGGAAGCCGGGCCAATGCGCCTCCCAAAAGGCCCAAAACAATAAGCCCTGAAAGGGCCGTGCCCAGTCCGAATGATAAGGCGTAAGACGCTCCTTCCAGGCCATTTTTCGAGATCAGGACTATCTCGAAAAGAAGCGCCGTAAGAGGAGCGCACGGCGTTATTCCGATAAGAAATCCAAAAACGAATAGGCCGCCGAAATTGTATATTCTTTTCCCGTTTGAGCGGCATTCGCAGGTGTCAGTATCTTTATAAACAAAAACCAGGACGCCTAAAATAATGGTAAATATGCCGGCTGCCGGTTTGAAAAATGATATCAACCCTGAATTAATGAATCGCCTGAGCACGAGCGCGGATAAACCGGCTAGAAAACCAAGGCAAATATATGCCGCGAGCCTGCCTGATAAAAAGGTAAGTACGTCACCCAATACCCCGCTCCACCTTCTTTTCGTGCCGGAGGTATACGCAAGAAGCGCCGGCGTGCAGACTAAAAGGCAGGGTCCCGCTATCCCGAGACTGAATCCTATTCCGAAGAGCTGCAGATGAGTTATGAGAGCATTAAGCATTACCGATTACTTCCATATGCCGGCGATTTTTTTGCCGCAGAATTTACATTTGCCGTCTTTTATATTATTTTCAAGGATCTCATATCCTATCCTCCCGACTACGATCTTTTTACAGTTCGGGCAATAAGTATTTTCCTGCGGATGCCCCGGAACGTTCCCTATATATACGTATTTAAGCCCCACATCTTTAGCTATGCGATACGCTTCCTCAAGTTTTTCAACGGGGGTGGGCGGAAGGTTCTGCAGCTGGAAAGAAGGCATAAATCGGCTGAAGTGGAGCGGCACTTCATCGCCGATATTTTCCTTTATCCACTCGCACATCCTGCGGATCTCTTTCGGATCGTCATTCTGGCCGGGTATGATCAGGTTTGTAAGCTCGAGCCATACCCCAACCTTCTTTATGGTCTTTATCGTTTCGAGGACCGGGGTTATCTCCGCCATCGACCCCATCTTTTTATAAAATCCCGGATTGAAGCCCTTAAGATCGACATTGACGGCATCCATATATTTTAACAACTCTTTCAATGGCTCCTGGTTTACATAACCACATGTATGCATGCCGTTCCTGAGGCCTTTTGCCCTGGCCAGTTTTGAGATATCAAGCATATATTCGTAAAATATGGTCGGTTCGGTGTAGGTATATACGATGAAGGGACAGTTATTTTTAGCGGCCTGATCGACCGCTGCCTGAGGCGGCAGGTCGTAAGAGGCGGCCTCATCGGGCTTTGCCTGGGATATCTGCCAGTTCTGGCAAAAAAGACAGCGCATGTTGCAGCCGGCCACAGCGATGGAAAAAGCGTTCGTTCCGGGCAGGACGTGGAAAAAGGGTTTCTTTTCGATGGGGTCGATGTTAACGGCTATGGGGTTGGCGTAACCTAAAGTATAGAGGATCCCGTCTTTATTGATGCGCGCCGTGCAAAAACCCCGTTGGCCGGGCTTTATGACGCAGCTGCGCGGGCAAAGTTCGCAGTGAACTACATTATCTTTCAGCTTCTGCCAGAAACTCGCGACGCGCGGGACTGCCTTTTCTTTTTCCTGCGCGGCACAATAACCCTGGAGACTCATCAATATCAACAGGGTGAGTACGACAGACGCGCATCTTTTCATTATTATTGTATGTCTTTTAGCTCGAGCTGTATGGATTGGACGCCCTGCCAGTCATTTATCGACGGAATATAGGCAAGATTGAGATTCGATCCTGCATTTGGAACGTCGAGATTGCCCTTACTGAAACTCACGGCCTCGCATGTAATTTTATTATCGGTAACCCATATTTTGAATCCGCTCTTCCCTATCTGGCGCGGCCCGTCTTTCATGATCAGGTTACGCGATGAAAGTACCGGCCTGGGATTGTCGGCGCCGAACGGAGCGAGACTTTCGATCTCCCTGATCACATCCTGACTCAGCATGTTAAGCTCGATATCCATATCGATATCGAGCTTCGGATTGAATATGGTTTCCACTGCGTCCTTTGCAGCTTCTTCATTTATTTTATCCCTGAATTCATCTATCCTGTCCTTTTCGATAGTCACACCGCAGGCGGATTCATGCCCCCCGAAGCCGGTAAGAATATCCTTGCACCTCAATAAATATTCGAATAAATGGAAATTCTCTATACTGCGGCCGGAGCCTTTACCCAATTTACCGTCCAGTGAAATGAGTATCGCGGGACGATAGAACCTGTCGGCGATCCTCGAGGCGACTATCCCTATGACCCCGGGATGCCAGTTCTCGCTCGCAAGCACTATTACTCTGTGGTGTTTGAAATTGACCTCGCGTTCAACCTTAGAAAGAGCTTCTTCCAGGATGCGCGCTTCTATCTTTTGCCTGTTCTTGTTCTCGGCATCGAGCATCTTTGCCAGTTTTGCAGCCTCCAGGGGATCTTTGCTCAATAAAAGTTCTAGCGCTTTCTGCGGGGAACCGGTCCTGCCCATCGCGTTTATCCTTGGACCTAGCATAAACCCTATATGGGTGCTCGATATATCTTTACCTTCCAGGCCCGCGACATCCATCAGCGCTTTTAACCCGACGCGGCCGCGCGTATTAAGCTCTGTCAACCCGTGTTTTGTCAGTATCCTGTTCTCGCCCACTATCGGCGCGATATCCGCTACTGTCCCCAAGCCCACGAGATCGAGAAAATCTTCGGCAAAGAACGGCGTGTCTTCATAAAGAGCCTTGGCAAGCTTGTATGCCAGGCCCACGCCGGCCAGGTGCTTAAAAGGATACTTACAATCCGGCTGCAGAGGATTTATTACTGCAACCGCCGGAGGGACCCGCGATTCCAGGACTTCATGGTGGTCTGTAACAATAACGTCTATGCCCAAAGAGCAGGCATACTCCACCTCTTGAAAAGAGGTTATCCCGCAATCGACCGTGATTATTAAACTAATGCCGTCTTTATGCGCGTTCTTTATGGCCTTCATATTCAGCCCGTACCCCTCTTCAAGCCGGTTCGGGATATAGGTCGATACGTGCGCGCCCACGTTATTGAGCGCCGAATAAAGAAGCGCGACTCCCGTCATGCCGTCAACATCATAATCGCCGTAAACCAGCATCCTCTCACCGTCAGCCATCGCGTTCTTGATCCTGGAAACGGCCTTATCCATATCCTTAAAAAGGAACGGATCGTGGCAGGACGAAAGAGAACATTTGAGGAAATCGGCCGCCTCTTCGGACGTTCCGACGCCGCGGTTCAATAAAAGCTGGGCAGTGACTTTAGATATGTTGAGCGAGGACGCAAGATTGTCCCTTGTGGCGGGATCCGAATCTTTTACTTTCCATATTTTTCTCATAGGCTCGCTGTTATTCCTTCCTGTCTTTTTTGGGTTCTATGTGAACAAGGACATCGGACACTTCCGGGATATTTTTCTTAAGCGCGTCTTCAATGGCAAAAGATATCTTATGAGCTTCGTCGACATGCATTGCGGAATCTACCTGGACATGCAGGTCGACGCATATGTCATCCGGCCTGCCGCGCGTCCTTATCTTATGACACGTCTTAACCCCTTTAACAGTCAATACCACAGTCGAGATCTTATTGATATCCATGATCGCAACCGTGTCGCATAATACCTTTGATGCGTCTTTTACGATCTCCATGCCGGCGTAACCGATAAATAAGGAAATAACCATTGTAACGATAGGATCGATGATAGGAAAACCCAGTTTTATCGAGACGAGCGCGATTATAACCGACAGCGAAGTGAATATGTCCGCCTTGGTATGCATCGAATCCGCTATGAGAAAATCGCTTTTTAAGAACTTCCCCTTTTTGTATTCATAGTTCATCACCCACATATTAACGCCGATGGTTATTATCATGACGCTAAAACTCCACATGTCGGCTTGCGGAGCGGCCGGATGAAAGAGATGGTCGAACCCTTCCCTTATCAGGTTGATAGCAAGGATAAAAAGAAGAACTGCTATGCCCAGCGAAAAGAACGTTTCATATTTCCTGTGGCCGTAAGGGTGGTCGGCATCTACAGGCTTAGAAGAGAGGGCTATACCTATCAGGCCTATTATGTTGGAAGCGCCGTCGGAAAGCGAGTGAAATCCGTCGGCTATCATACTTTCGCATCGGGTCAGATAGCCAATGATCATCTTTGCCGCGGAAACACCCCAGTTCAGCACCAGGATAAAGATCAGGACCCAGCGTATACGGTTATAATGTGTCTTTGTCGGGTCTTGCATATTCGATTAAATCCTTATTTGGTCTTCAGCACTACTCTCTTCCTATGCCAGGATATTACCATTGGGCTTGCGATGTAAACAGTAGAATAGACTCCTGTCAGAAAACCGACAAATATACAGAACGAGAAATCATTCAGCACTTCCCCGCCCCAGACAAGCAGGGCTACTACGGCAAGCATCGTAATGCCTGTAGTCAGAATAGTCCTGCCAAGCATCTGGTTAACGCTCAAATTCACAATGTCGCTAAAACTGCCTTTCTTGACGATCCTCAGGTTTTCTCTTATCCTGTCATAGATGACTACCGTATCGTTAATGGAGTAGCCGGCAATAGTCAAAAGCGCCGCCACTATAGTAAGATCGAACTGCCTGTGCGTCAGCGCCATTGCGCCTATCGCTACAAACACGTCATGTATAAGAGCTATGACGCCCGCTATACCGTATTTTATATCGAACCTGAACATTACATAAATAGTGATACCGGCCAAACCCAGGAAGAGGCAAAGCAACGCGTTCTGCCGTAAGTTCTTTCCGACTGCCGGGCCCACGCTCTCCACTCGCAGGATCTGGAAGGCGTTATCCTTCATCTCTTTTCTGAAAGTTTCACTGAGCTTGGTACTGATATTCTCCTGAGTCCTTATAATGATCTCTTTAGGATTACCGTATTGCTGGATCGAAGCATTCCCGTAACCTATATCCTTCAAAACCTTTCGCACGTCATCTATCTTGACCGATTTATCAAACATATATTGCTGCAACGTTCCACCCGAAAAATCTACGGCGAAATTCTTTTCGCCGCGCATCGCGAAGAGGACTATACCGGCTATGATCAAAATGGCCGAGGCTGCATAGCATATGTGCCGTTTGCCGATAAAATCGATATGCGTCTCTTTGCTGAATATGTGCATGAAGTTAAGTTTCGAGAGATCGAACTGGTCACACATCAGTTCGAATATCACCCTTGTGCACGTAACGGCGGTAAAGAGGTTGGCTAAAAGGCCTATCGTTAATGTAACGGCAAACCCTCTAATGGGGCCTGTGCCGAATTTGAATATAAGAGCTGCTGCCACTATTGTAGTAAGGTTCGAGTCTATAATAGCGGACAACGCCCTGTGATACCCGGAGGCTATCGCGGCGCGCAGGCTTTTCCCGAGATGCAGTTCCTCGCGTATCCTCTCATAAATAAGCACGTTCGCGTCGACAGACATACCTATAGTCAATATCAAACCGGCTATGCCGGGCAATGTCAGTGTCCCTTTAAATAACGAAAGGCACGCCAATATGATAAGGACGTTCAGGATCAGCGCAAAATTCGCAACCAATCCGGCAAGCCTGTAATAAAATATCATGAAACCTATTACAAGTAACGTGCCTATTATCGCGGCACGGACACCGTCGCGTATCGAATCTGCCCCAAGAAGCGGCCCGACGGTCCGCTCTTCTTCCACGGATACAGGCGCAGGAAGCGAGCCTGACTCGAGGATATTGGATAAGTCATTTGCCTCATCTACGGTAAAATTGCCTTCTATCATCGCCTGGCCGCCCGGGATAGCGCTTCGTATCACCGGCGCGGATACTACCTTGCCGTCGAGAACTATGGCAAGCCTTTTGCCGATATTGGCCGCTGTAAGATCGGCGAAAACCTGGGCGCCCTTTGAGTTAAAGGTAAGCGAAACATACGGCTCACCAAAACCACGGGAACTGAAATCGGTCTTCGCCTTGACGATCGTATCGCCGCCAAGAGGCGACTCTTTTGCTACAAGAAGCGGTTCGCGGCCTGCGCGGCCGTTCTCCATATATTTAATTTCGTACCCTTCGACCGGCTGTTTGTCGATCGCCTTTTTCAGGTCTTCGACATTGTCCGAAACGAGCCTGAATTCGAGGTGCGCGGCCTGGCTTACAATGGAAAGGGCTCTTTCTCTGTCTGTAACTCCGGGGAGCTGGATTATTATGTGTTCTTTGCCCTGCCTTAGTATCGACATTTCACCGACGCCGAGCTTATCTATCCTGTTACGTATAATAATAGTGGCCCTGTCCAGGGCGTCCTTTTTAACGTCGGAAGAAAGTCCGGTTGTATCGACTTTCAATACAATGTGCATGCCGCCCTGAAGATCGAGACCTAAATTTATCTTTCCTTTTTGGACGACCTTGCCTTCATTATCCTTGGTAGCGAACGGCGGCCATATCAACCACACGCACGTGACAGCAATGGCGATTATCCCTAAAACCTTCCATTGAGTAGTTCTGTTCGTCATTTATTCCCCCGCTTTTCTTTTCATCGTCGAGATATGGCTCTTTTGGATCTCGACCTTTACATTATCGTCTAATTTTAGTATAAGCGTATGATCCTTGATGTTCATTATTGTGCCGTGAATGCCGCCGGATGTTATGACCTCGTCATTCTTCTTAAGGCCGGCTACCATCTTCTTGTGCGCGTCCTGCGCCTTTTTCTGAGGCCTGAACAGGAGGAAATAGAATACCACTATTATCAAAGCAAACTGCAATATAAACGTCATGTTCATCGACTGACCCATCTTGATTCTCCTTTATTTATTGTATGAATTTACGAAATCTCCTTTGAATTTCAGGAACCGGTCCTGCCTTATGGCTTCCCGGCATAATCCAATAAGTTTAACATAAAAATGTATATTATGCAATGATACAAGGCGTAATCCCAGCAGTTCTTCCGTGTTAAAAAGATGCCTTATGTAGGCGCGCGTATGCGTCTTACACGCATAACAGGCGCAACCTTCTTCTATGGGACGAAAGTCTTCTTTGTATCCGGCATTCCTGAGCTGAAGATCGCCCGCAAAAGTGAATGCCTGGCCGTTCCTGCCGTTCCTTGTGGGAACTACGCAGTCGAACATGTCTAAGCCTTCCGCGATCGCCTCTAACATATCAGGCGGCGTTCCCAGACCCATCAGATATCTTGCCTTGTTTTCGGGCAATAACGAGGCTGTGTACGCTGCTATTTCATTTATAAGGGTGTTGGATTCGCCGACGCTTACACCGCCGATCGCGTAACCGTCGAAGCCGATCTTGAGCAGGTCCTCGACCGCCTTCTTACGCAGATCGAGATATGTACTTCCCTGAACGATGCCAAAAAGCAGCTGTTTACAGCCGACTTGTGACTTTTCGAAATATTCTTTCGTTCTTCTCGCCCACTTAGTCGTCAGCTCAAGCGACTGTTCGACATAGTCGCGCGCTGCCGGGTAATGGACGCATTCATCGAACGTCATCATTATATCGCTGCCGAGAGCCTGCTGGATATCGATGACTTTCTCCGGGGTCAGAAAATGTTTTGAACCGTCTATATGGGAAGAGAATTCGGCGCCGTCGTTACTCAGCTTTCGTAATTTTGCTAGACTGAAGACCTGATAACCGCCGCTGTCGGTGAGGATAGGATGGGACCATCCCATGAATTTATGAAGCCCGTCTGCCTTCTTTATGATATCGAGCCCGGGCCGCAGATAAAGGTGATAGGCATTGCCTAAAATTATCTCCGCGCCGCAGTCCTCAAGTTCCGAATTCGATATCGCCTTTACAGTCCCTTGCGTCCCGACCGGCATGAACACAGGCGTATTAACCTCGCCATGCGCTGTCACGAGCTTCCCCAGTCTGGCTTTGCTCGACTTATCTTTGTGAATCAGTTGGAACATTTTTCACTCTCTCAATAAAATTTTTCGATACGTCAGGGGCAGATACCGGCAGGGTGCCCTTGAGGCGTTAAATTTTGTGAGCGAGCGTCGCAATTGAATGATACAAATCTTGTACATACCAATTGCAGCGAGCCACAAAATTAGCCGAAAGGGCCCCTGCCGGTCAATCTGCCCTATCGGCTTAAAACGAAAAATTTTACACTATCAGCATGGAATCGCCATAGCTGAAGAACCTGTAGCGGTCTTTGACTGCTTCCGCGTAGGCCTTAAATATGAGGTCTTTCCCGGCAAACGCGCTGACCAGGAGCATCAGTGTCGACTTCGGAAGGTGAAAATTCGTTATGAGGCGGTCCACTACCGCGAATTTATACCCGGGATAAATGAACATATCGGTATAACCGCACAGCGCCTTCATCCTTAAACCGTAATATTCATCGGACCTGGCGCAATATTCCAGGACGCGCGTTGTGGTAGTCCCTACCGCAAAAACTTTCCCGCCGCTCTTCTTCGTTTCCAGGACCGCCTTCTTTGTCTCTTCCGGGAGCTCAAAATATTCCTTATGCATCACATGCCCCTCGACATCGTCCGTCTTCACGGGCGCAAACGTCCCGTAATTCGTATGCAGCGTCACATACGCGATCCTTATCCCTTTACCCGTAACCCTATCCAATAGTTCTTTGGTAAAATGCAAGCCCGCTGTCGGACTTGCCGTCGCGCCCTCGCGCTCGGCATAGACGGTCTGATAATCATGCCTGTCGCATTCTTCGTCGGCCCTGTCTATGTAAGGAGGAAGCGGAACGTGCCCGGCAGTTTCCATTATTCCATTCAAAGGACGGCTGAATTTAACCATCCTTCCTACAGCGCCCCAGCCCAGGATCTCTGCCTCATCTCCGGATTCAAGCGTTATCCTCTCGCCTTCTTTAAGACGTCCCGAAGGCCTGACGAGCGCTTCGCAAATCTGGCCTTTACTCTCCAGCAAAAATAATTCGACCTTACCGCCCGTCTGGCGCTTACCGAAAAGTCTTGCAGGGATAACTTTAGTATTATTCAGCACCAACAGATCGCCGCTGTTGAAATGGGCTGTAATATCCTCGAAGGTCTTGTGAGAAGATGCGCCCGCCTTCCTGTCAAGCACCATCAGCCTGCACTTCTCGCGCTTTTCGACTGGATACTGGGCGATCAGTTCTTTGGGTAGGTTATAATCAAATTCGGATAGTTTCATGGTCTCTCATTTTGAAATTTTTCGCCTTCTCCCATAAATGGCCGCCAGGCCAGGGGGCTTCGCCGGATTTTGCTCTCATGAATTTTTAGTCTTTACTTAATTAAAACTTTTATACTTTACTGTGATGGTAACTCTTCTATATATAGTTTAGTGGTAGAGCATATGGTCGCAAAATCTATTCGGCTCAACCCCCATGGCCAGTCGGCCATTTAACAGCTACATGAATATCTTGATACTTTTATCAACCCCAGACACAATCTGCGTCAAGCCACGCGCGTGTCTTAATTAAAATTCGTCAGCCTAAAATTTTCGTTGTGCTCACATAACTTCGGATTAGGTCTACTAACCTGCCAAATCTAACCAGGTTAGAAATATTTTTATACGAGGCGCTGCTATATACCTATCTCGCTAAATCTCTATACCTCTTAATTTCGTTCACGTGATTAATAATATCTCCTGCGACACGAAACCATAGAGTTTCTTTGTCGCACATAATAACATTTTTGCGGAAAATCGGCAATCCCGACATACTGTTTAATGCTAACTGTATCTTTAATAAACGGTCGTCTTGCATTGTTCCTAATATTTTTAGGGGCGGACTAGACTTCGCAAGTAAATCATACTTACTATATCGATGCACTATTTGATCAGACTCAGCCGAATAAAGATCTACCCAGGGAACGAAATAACCTTTGTTAAACGGAACAATATTTAACCACAAGCCATGTTTTGTACCCCAAATAAGAGGTTGCGGGCAAACCAAAGTTTTATACGTGCCATATCCAAAAAGCAAAAGTGTACTTATAAGAAAAGTTGTAAAAAAATCTTTTTTTATTCCTTGGCCTATATAAATGTAACTACTTAACAAGCAAATAGTTATTACAGTTGGAATTAAAAAACGTAAATAATTAATGCCTGTTGCTTGATAAATTCGAAAAATCTCGTCTTTTTTTATGTGTCTCTGCTTCATATCTTCTTAGCTGACCTTGTCTTTGCAAAATGAAAATTTTTCACATCCCCAGGAATGTGATGTGGCGATGTGGTGAGCTCAGGCGTTAAAACTTGCGCGACAGCGTTCGCGCAAGTTTTCCGAGCGAAAATTTTGGCATGGTCCAAAATTGAGCGTCCCTGCGAACCACTCGACACAGCACATTCTACCACGGGCATCGAAAAATTTTACTGCTTCACCTTATCGATAGTTGTGATCTCAGCGCCGGGATAGTAATACTGGAGGATCTCTTCCGCCTTTTTGCCCTGCTTGGCCATCTCGAAGGCCCCCCACTGGCACATGCCTACGCCATGTCCCCAGCCGAAACCGGAAAGGACCAGATTATTCCCTTTTATCGAAGAATCGAACTTAGTGCTGCGCAGCTCATTTGGGCCCATCATCTGCCTGAAATCTTTCCCGGTCAGCACTATGGCCACCCCGGTATCATCTTTTATTTCCAGTTTGTCCACCCTCCCGGACCTATTCTTTGACAAAATATTCACAGACGCTATTTTATCTATTTTATAATTAGCGTCTTTTAACTTACGCGCCAGGTCCCAGAGAGCGATATTTTTGGTCCACTTATAATGCGGAGAATACACGCAAAAATTACAGCTCACGCCTTTTAGGGGCGGCAGGTCCACATTCCAGAGATTTACGGCATCTTCGGTAAAACCGGCGCATGTAGCGTGATAATATGCCGGCAGGATGTCCCCGTTATACGCCAATACCCTCCCCCTTGTAACATCGACGGCATGCGTAGTCGACCACTTCTCCGACGTTCTTCCTCCGTAAACCTGGGAATATATGTCGCTCCGGAGATCGTAGGGTTGAGATTTATTCTGTTTAGCCTGATACAGGGCGAACGTCCTTGCCGCGATCGCCTGTGCTTTTAAAACTTCCAGGGGCCAGCGATGCGAAACCTCATGATATAATACTCCGTAAAGATAATCATCCAGACCTATGTAATTTATCACCTCAAGTTTCAAATTATCTTTTCTTATGATATCGATATCGCCCCTAAATCTTCTTCCATCGACATAAATATTCGAATCGCGTAATACTTTGACCTTGAAGCCGTAGACGTTTGACTCTTTATTTCCGATACGAAGACCTGTTTTTGTTCCGGCGATCTGGGCGTCAAGGTACGGGCCCTCCATCAAAATCCTGCCCGAATTTATCTCGGATATTTTGTATTTTCCTTTCAGCGCCAGAAAAACGGACGGCTTATCATCTATTATCAGCACCCTCATCACGGTATCCGAACCATCCGCCCAAACCAGAGGGCCCAAAACAAAAGAACTGAGTAATGTGAGCGCCAAAACTGTATAAAATATTTTCTTCATCGTTTCCCTGAACCCTTCTTCTCCAGCTTTTCCATCTCCGAGAAAATACATCCGCAATAATTCTGAAGGTACATGCCTTTTGACTTCGCCGTTTCGCGCGCCTTGCTGAACCCGGGCCTGAAATCCTTGTAGTAAAATTTTATTCCTGCCTTCTCCGCCACGTCCTCGCCTATTCTTTTTAGGGTCTCGTTGTCCTGGTAAGGGCTGCCCAATAGAGTTGTCGTGAACGCGTCAAAACCGTTCTCTTTGGCAAAAAGAGCGGCCCTCTCCAGCCGCAGCCACCAGCAGACAGCGCATCTTTTTTTCGGCGCCTCATTATATATGACGAATTCAAAATACTTTTCTACGTCATAATCGGATACGATAACGTTTAAAGCCGTCTCTATCGCAAACTTTTCAACGGCGTCCCTGCGCCTGATGTATTCCGAATAAGGATGTATATTGGGATTATAAAAAAACCCGGCGGCCTTATGGCCTTCCTTCCTGATATCCTCTAAAGGAAAGATGGTACACGGAGCGCAGCATATATGTAATAATATATTCATTAATTTTCAAAACATCTCTTTCTGAGCTTCTTTTGCGTTACGGGAAAAACCCATGTGATCATAAGCGGACTTTGTAAGCTCTCTGCCGCGAGGGGTTCTCTTTAAAAATCCTATCTTTAACAGAAAAGGCTCCACTATATCTACTATCGTATCCGGCTCTTCGTTCAGCGTCGCGGCGATCGATTCGATCCCTACAGGCCCGCCTGCGAAAGATTCGTGCATTACGCTGATAACCTTCCTGTCCACATTATCAAGCCCCATCTTATCTATGCCGTGGCTCTTCAATGCCTCCTCAGTCGCTTCCATGGTGATCTTGCCGTCTTTCTTTACCTGCGCCCAGTCCCTGACGCGCCTGAGGAGCCTGTTAGCCACTCTCGGCGATCCCCTGGAGCGCCTCGATATCTCGACGGTCGCATCATCATCGACCGGGATATTGAGTATTTTTGCCGAACGCATTATTATCTTTACCAGGTCGCCTATTTCATAAAAATCGAGATGATGGAATATGCCGAACCTCGACCTTAAGGGAGCAGTGAGAAGGCCTGCGCGCGTCGTGGCGCCGATCAGCGTAAAACGTTTTAGATTGAATTTGTATGTCCTGGCGTAAGCGCCTTTATCCATTATCACGTCTATCTCAAAATTTTCCATTGCAGGGTATATGTATTCTTCGACGGTCTTTGAAAGCCTGTGGATCTCGTCGATGAACAGAACGTCGCCTTCTTCAAGGTTTGTCAGGACACCCACCAGGTCGCCGGCCCGCTGCACAGCGGGACCGCTCGTCGCGGTTATTTTTGTGCCCATCTCATGAGCGATAATATGCGCCAATGACGTCTTGCCTAGACCCGGGGGGCCTGAAAGGAGTGTGTGCTCCATAGGCTCGCGCCGTTTCTTTGCAGCCTCGAGGGAAACCTTAAGGTTCTCGACCAGTTCCTTCTGGCCGACAAAATCGGTCAGCTTCGAAGGCCGAAGCGAAATATTCAGGATCAGGTCTTCGTCCGTCTCCTGGGTCGCAATAAGCTTTTCCCGTCCCGCCGGCATTACTTTCTTTTTTTCGATATCTTTTTTCATTATATCTTTATCTGGGCCCTAGACCCTTTATACACTTCATTCAATATCTCTTCGCACGTTGTCAATTTCGGATTGCGTTTGATCGCCTTATCGATCATTTCGCCCGCCTCGTTCCTCTTATACTGCAGCTGTAAAAGCACGTTCAAGGCTTCTTCTTTTATATCTTCTTTTACAGATGCGTGGATGCCTCCGGCGTTATCCTGAAGAAGGCCGAACTTACCGACCTTACCCTGGAGTTTAGCTATTATCTCGCGTGCCTTCTGGTCGCCTATCCCCGGCAGCTTTTTCAGGACTGCCATGTCGCCTCTGTCGATAGCGCCCGCTATCTCTGATATCGATAAAGTCAGCGCCCTGCACGCCGCTTTCGGCCCGACGCCTGAAACGGTTATGAATTGCTCGAAAAATTCCTTTTCTATCTCGTTCGCGAAGCCTACAAGGACGGGTATCGCCTTCGATGGGTCCATCTGGTAGTAATGATATGTTATGAGCGTTACGACGCCGTCTGCGCTATCGCACTTATCCAGTCCGCGCATCACGGACGGCGGTATCATCACCTCATACGATATCCCGTTCACGTCTACGACAACGCTCGACTGTTTCCTCTTCTTTATCTTTCCCGATATCTGCGAGATCATCCTACCCTCGGCCCATTTTCTATATAACAATAACTCATCGCCATTGCCAGCGCGTCACTCACATCGACAGGCTCCGGCGGAACTTTCAGTTTCAATATGCCCTGGACCATGCGCTGGACCTGCTCTTTTGAAGCGTGCCCGTTGCCCGTTATGGCTTTCTTGATCCTGGTGGAAGGATAATTCACCAGCTTAACGTCGAATTTACCGCAAACCAGGCATGCCATTGCACGGGCGTGGGCCATCAGTATTGCGGTGGTGGGATGCTTGTAGTGCGAGTATATCTTTTCGAGGACCAGGACGCCCGGCTTGTGCTCTTCTATCAAAACGGATATTTCGTCGAATATCTTATTTATCCTGTCCTGGATCGGGGTATTCGCCCTGGTCTTGATTATACCCGCCTCGACCAGTTTGAACGTCCCGTCTTCGATTATCCCATATCCGGTCGTATTCAGTCCCGGATCTATTCCGAGTATCCGCATTATCCTCCTTCGCTGCAATGGTCTTACCGTAGTGAAGCTTCGGAGCGATTGCTGCGAAGCTCCATCACGGTCTAATTGGAGTAGCGTAGCAGAATTATTCCTTCAGCAGGTCGTCTGGTAAGTCAAAGTTAGCATAGACATGCTGGACATCCTCGTGTTCTTCGAGAGAATTTACCAGATCCAGGACCTTTTTGGCTTCGTCTCCTATCACTTTAACCGTTGTTTTCGGGATCCGCGTGATCTCAGAGTCCTCTGTCTTTATGGAATTGTCGTCGAGCGCCTTCTTGACCTTGAATAATTCTGTGGGCGATGTCGTTATCGCGTAATTCTCGTCTTCCACGACCATGTCTTCCGCGCCGGCATCAAGGACTATGCCCATCAACTTATCTTCGTCGATCGTCTTTTTACTTACAACGATATACCCCTTCTTCTCGAACATCCACGCGACGGAACCTGCCCCTGCCATATTCCCGCCTTTTTTGGTGAATATAGTCCTCACCTCGCTTGTCGTCCTGTTCTTATTATCACTGACGCCTTCTACGTAGATCGCGATCCCGCCCGGGCCGTAACCTTCGAGCGTTATATCTTCATAGCTTACGCCCTCCAGCTCTCCGGTCCCTTTTTTTATGGCGCGCTCGATGTTTTCCGCAGGCATGCTCGCTTCTTTTCCTCTTTCGATGGCAACCCTCAGGCGCGGGTTCGATTCGGGCTTACCGCCTGATCTTGCCGCCACCGTTATTTCTTTTATCAGTTTCGTGAACAAGGAACCGCGTTTTGCGTCTGTCGCAGCTTTCTTGTGTTTGATCGTCGCCCATTTTGAATGTCCGCTCATTATTCCTCCACTTCCTCTTTCTTGTTATGCTTCGCTTTTTCCATAATAGCCTGCGCCTGGACGGACGGCACTATCTCATAATGCGAAAAGTTCATCGAATACGTGCCGCGGCCGCCTGTAATAGACTTCAGCTCATTCACATATTTATACATCTCTTCAAGCGGAACTTTCGCTTTTATCGTCTGCACACCGTCTCCCGGCTCCATCCCCATTACCCTGCCCCGCCTGGAATTCAGGCTTCCCGTTATGTCCCCCATGAACTCATCGGGCACCGCAATATCGACATCCATTATCGGCTCCAGAAGGACCGGCTTTGCCTTCTCCATAGATTCCTTGAACGCGTGGCGCGCCGCCGTCTGGAAAGCTATATCTTTGGAATCGACCGGATGCGTCTTTCCGTCATATACTATGGCCCTGACATCGACGACCGGATAACCTGCCATACCACCGGACTGCAAAGCCATCCTTACACCTTTCTCGCATGACACGATAAAAGGCCTCGGTATTGCCCCACCCACGACTTCGTTGACAAATTCAAAACCCGTACCACGCGGAAGCGGCTCTATGCGCATCCACACTTCCGCAAACTGCCCGGCGCCGCCCGTCTGCTTCTTATGCCTGTACTGGGCATCGCCCTTACTCATTATGGTCTCTTTGTAAGCAACCTTTGGCGTACCGACCTCGACCTGGACCCCGTAGCGCATCTTCATCCTGTTTATCATCGTATTGATATGCACGTCGCCCATACCGGAGACTATCATCTCTTTGGTCTGCTCATCCCTGGTCATCCTGAAAGTCGGGTCCTCGGCGCTTATCTTATGGATCGCGGTGGATATCTTATCTTCATCCGCTCTTGTCTTAGGTTTCAGCGAAAAAGAGATGGCGGGTTCCGGGAATTGTATATCTTCGAACTTTACCGGATTTTTTTCATCGGCTATCGAGTCGCCGGTCTGTGTCTCTTTCAGTTTGCAGACGCACGCTATGTCTCCGGCCAGCGCGAAATCCATCGGTATCTGAGTCTTGCCCATGAGAGTGAATATAGCGCCGATCTTTTCTTTTACGCCTTTAGTTACATTATAAAAACTGCCGTTAGATTGAAGTTTGCCGGAATATACCTTGAAGAGCGATATCTGACCCAAGAAAGGGTCGGATAAGGTCTTGAAAACGAGCCCCGCGAACGGGCCGTTAGGATCTATCGCTACAGTCACCTTTTCGCCCGTGTCCGGCTTGACTGCCGCTACCGCCGGCCTGTCAGCGGGCGACGGAAGATAATTCACCGTCATTTCCAGGAGTTCTTTGATGCCCACATTCCGCAGGGCCGAGCCGCAAAGTATGGGCGTTACGTCGCCTTTCACAACGGCTTTTTTGAAAGCGTTATTCAGGTCTTCGAGCGGCAATTCTCCCTTATCAAGATATTTTTCGAGTAACGCATCGTCGGTCTCGGCAACGGCTTCGGCAAGTTCGTCGGCAAGGCCTTTGGCGTGCGCCTTATCGGCATCGGAGAGCGTATCGAGCCCTTTACGGTTCACTATATTTACGACATCTTTCAATGCCGCTTCTTTCCCCACGGGAACATCCACGGCAACGCAGTGTTTTCTGAATTTTTTCTTAATGTCATCAAAGCATTTGTCGTAATCGGAATACTCTTTGTCGAGCATGTTTATGAAGAAGATGCAGGGAACTCCCTTTTCCATCGCCATCCTGTATGCGCGCTCAGTACCTATCTCTATGCCGCCTGTTGCATTGACTACAACTATGCAGGCATCGGCAGCTGCCAGGCCGCCTATCATCTCTCCCACAAAATCCGTATAACCGGGGATGTCTATTATATTTATCTTCTTTGAATTGTATGCAAAGCTCATGAGGGATGAGCTTGCGGAATGCTTCTTCCCTTTCTCGTCTTCGTTATAATCCGAAATTGTATTGCCTTCATCGACCTTGCCCATCTTGGGTATGGCGCCGCCCGCGTAAAGCATGGCCTCGGCCAAAGAGGTCTTGCCGCAACCGGAATGGCCCAGAAGTATGATATTCCTGATACCGCTTGGTTCAAGGATTCCCATTATCAGAAGGCTCCTTCCTGTTTTTGTCTTTAAATAATAATTCTATAAGTATATATTGAGCTAATATTCTCTGTCAAGAAGAATATACCCAACTTCACCTTTTAGAAATCTTAACTAGCTGTATGTTTGCTAAAAAATTGGTTTTTTATCCAACCCCAGTTCAATGAAAGGTGCAAAGCCACAAGCAGAGCGAAGACCGGGCCGTTATGTCTATGCACCTGGGTTATAAATTCAAAGACTTTTGCCTGCGCAATAAAAAGATCGAAGAATAACGTCACACCTGTTAAAACCTGAATAGCTGCCGAAATAAACAATAAAACATTCGTTATCTTAAGCAGATTTGCTTTATTCATACCTTCATCCTTTTTTTACCGGTCTCTCTTCTCTTTTATGACACAGGGAACGTTCTGTGGGCCCAGGAGCATCGCCATTGCCGCGTCCTCATACGGATTAAAATTCACGTCATCCCTGTATTGCCTGAGCACCAGGCGCCCGGATTCGCTGAAATATCTCCTGTCCATCGGCATGCCGCCTTCGTCATATGATACCTGCGCCGTGAGGCGCGTGCCGTCATACCACCACCGCATCGCCGCCCAGCCGTCCACGCCTGTCTTAAGCCTGCCCTTCTGGTCGTAGAAACCTTCTTCTATCCTGTTGCCGTAACGGTCGAATTTGTCTATCTTTTCTACGGTCCCGTCCTGCCTGCAATACGCCTTCGTTTTGATATAACCGCTGACGTCGAATACTGTGCACGTCCTGATCTTTTTGTTTTCCCAGTATTCGAACTGTTTCAGGTCCTTGACCTCCCCTTCACCCCTGCAGATGGGTGCGAAAACCGATGAAACAAAAATAAGCGCAGCCGCTAATTTAAATATTTTTCTATTTCTTCTCATCCGGGACTTTCAAAAAGAAAAATTCGGGATCTTTTAGCGAAGGTTCATATTTCGGCGGAATAGGGATCGGGAAAAGCAGCACCTCGAAGAAACCTATCCCTGCCCTGAAAACCATCATAGTGCAGCCTTCTATGAAACCAACAACTACGCCGTCCGGGAACTTTGTGTCTCTGGTCTTCTCGATCATCCTATGCGGAATTTCCGCAGGACACGTAAGCATATTCCATACGCCCCGCTCCAGCTTCCTGATCGGCCCGTAACAATAACCTGGCGCCTCCAGGCCTATTATAAATACGAAGATCAATATAAAAGCGATCATCCTTCTCATCCTGGGATCTCCTATTTAAGCTGCAAAACTTTATTCATCGTCTTTTTCAAACCCTCGGCATCGACATAGCCGACGACCTTTTCTACGACATCGCCTTTACTGTTCAGAAAAATTATGGTGGGATAGCCGCGAACTCCGTACTTACCCGCCAGTTCGCTGGATTTATCTGCATCCACCTTAACGCAGATGAATTTGCCGGAAAGATCGTTTACCGACTTATCCGAGTAGGTATCAGAATCGAGTTTTTTGCACCAACCGCACCACTCTGTATAAAAATCTGCCATTACCGGGCTTCCTTTGCCGGATGCCTCTTTAAGGGCCTGCGTCAGGTCATGTTCCCACGATATCGCCTGCGCGGCCTGGGAGGCCGAAAAAAATATGATACACATCGCCAACAATACGGCCTTATATCTTCTCATGCCTCCTCCTTTTTTATTTAACGCTATTTTCTCAATTTTCTTCTTTTCCTGCGTCTCATGGCAAGTCTCTTCGATCTTCTTGTATTTTTTTTAGCCATTTCATCCTCCTTTCCGCAATTTAGCTTCTTTTCATATGTCGATTGAATCTATTACGAATTCTTTTTCTTTTTTTATGTCAAAATCACTGCCTCCGCATTTCGGGCATTCGAAGACCGGCGCTGAGTGGCTCGATACGAACCCGCAAGCATTGCAGCGCATCCCGAATTCCAGAGGTTTTATGCTCAAGACGGCGCTGCCCAGCCCCCGGCTTTCGGCGATCTGTTTAAAGATCTCGTTAAGCCCGTCGGGTGTAACATGCGTAAGCGGGCTCAACCTCACATTGATGACGGCCCTTTTAGATAAAGAACTCTTGCCCATTGCCGACAGTTTTTTCTGCAAGACTGAGATTATTTCATTTGCAAATGTCAGGTCATGCATTATTATTTATACCTCATCTTCGCTATCAATACGTATATCGACAAAAGGAACGTTATGCCGTTTGCCAATATTATCGGAAAACTATAGGTCATGAAACCATAGCACATCCATATAAATACACCTAATGAAAAAAGCACGTACATGGGCAATGACAGGTCCTTGGTATGCCTGGTGCGGTAAACCTTGATAACCTGCGGAACAAAAGATGCGGTAGTGCATACTGCCGCTATGGTCCCGATGATCATGACATTATCCAAACGTCCTCCTTCTCTAATGCGTCCCATCCCCGGACACTACCCCATTTTTTTGTTCCTGTTCCTGCATTACTCTTTTTCGGTAATTCCGGTAATCATCGTTATTTAATGCGCTCCTGGACCTGCCGAACCGCTCCGCGTCATAAGACAGGATATCCTTATCAACGCCTTTTGCGTTATCGTCTACGATCTTTTCCTCACCGGACGTTACCTTGCCTATCTTGTCGGTTACGGAAGATATGGCTTCCGAAAGAAAACTGCCTTCCGAGAACAGGCCGCCGCCTTTATCTTTCTCTTCCGCCGAACTTACGTTAAGAGCCAGCATTATCACGACCATAACGAAAAATAATATCTTCAATTGGGCCTCCTACGTTTCCAGTTTTTCTTCCAGCTTTCTTTCCAATTCTTCTATCTTTACCGGTTTTATTATATAGCCGTCGTCGTGCAATTTCAATGCCTCTATCATAGAATCATCATCGCTCCTGGCAGTGACCATAATAACGGGAATAGACTTCGTCTTTTCGTCCCCCCTCAGGCCTTTCAGCACCTCGAAACCGTTCATCTTGGGCATCATGATATCGAGAAGTATGAGATCCGGTTTCAGCTCTTTCGCGACCCTCAAACCCTCTTCGCCGTCCAGGGCAAAACTGACCTCATAATCCTCCCTTAATTCAAGGTTCGTTTTTATAAAAGTATCGAATTCCTCTTCATCGTCTATGATCAGTATCTTTTTCATTCCTGCGCCTTTCGTCTCTATTGCGTAATAAGAGCGAGGGACTCTTCTACCTTCCTGATACCTTCCGAGTTCCCCGTTCCCCGGAATATTTCTTCGGCTTTCTTATAATTATCCTTAGCCTCTTTATATCTTTTTAACCCGCAGCAGGCGTCGGCAAGATTGACATATGCATAAGGCAGGCCCGGTTCTATCTTGATAGCAGCATTACATTTCTCGACCGCTTGCTCATATTGGCCCTGTTGCACACAGCAAATCCCCTCATTCACAATATCCATATAACGTTTCCTGAAGAAGTTATCGCTCTGGATCGTGTCTTTGTAGGCCGGGTCTTTTGCCGGCTGGAATTCTATCGCCCGGGCAGGCGTCCCTGCCCTGTCGTTGTTTTTAACAACGTATATTTTCCCAGTATTATCTTTTTTTAATTCTGCAAATGTCAAAGCAGGGGTAGATGCGATAATGACCGATAATAGCAATATGGAAGTCCCAACAAGAGCCGGCTTCATTTGCATTCTCCTTCCTTAGGAACGACATAGACATGATCGCTGAGAGGCTGGGCGTTATCCTCGACTGGCCCGGAAGGGCCAAACCTCGTCACGCCCGAACACTCCCTGAATTTCCACATCCCGCCCTCTTTCCCGCGCGTTGTAAGGAAGCGGAACATCGCCAATATAACAACCGCCGATATTAATATCACGATCCATCGTTTCATGATCTATCTCTTTATTTCTTCATGGTCCTCAGAATAATGAGAAGAAGGGTCAGCGCGCCCGCGACAACCATGAATATTCCCATGATCCTGGTATTTTTCAATTCCCTTTTTACGACGATCGGCTCCAATCTCCAATTTATTTTTTCATAAAACTTTTTTTGCATTTCTATGGCTCTTTCCGGCCGCCGAACGCACAATATCCCGAAAGACAATATAACCAGCGTCACTGATATAGCTACGATAATCACCTTTTCAAACCCCCGGATCATCCACAAAATAACTATTTTACGACTTTAAACGTATTATAACTACGCCTACTCTTCCTTCCCTCATCATAGACCTGTCTCAATGTCCACGTGTAAACTTTTCCGTTGTCGAACATTTTCGTTGGAAGGCTCTTATTATGCTGCTCCGGAGGCACCTCTTCTTTATATATTCGCGTAGACTCTACTTCGTTTGTGCCTTCATATAGCCTGAAATCATAAAATCTCCTGAAACCCCTGGCTCTCTCGTGGGGACTCCACCTGAATTCAAGCGAAGCCTTGCCCGTGAGATCGACCGACTCTTGTACGGGAGACAGGAGAACCGGGTCCGGGACATTGTCCGACATGGACCTCTCTCGCATCATCAGCGCTGCCGTAGCAGTATTAGCCAATAAACAAACTATACCGAGAACTATTATCATGATCCTCATATCAAATCTCCTAATCCGCATAACCGCAATCGGCAGATGGCGGCGCATACACCAACACATCTCTTATGGGAACGCAGGTAAATTTCAGGCCCGATACCGTAAAGCGCTCACCGAAACGATCGTCATATGAGTCACAGTAATATTTGCCGGCGCCGTCGACCTTAAGGTTCGCGCACGGATCGGTATCAGCGCCGCAGCATGTCCCGCATCGCATGCACTGGGCTTCGTATTCGGCCCGGCGCCGCGCTTCATGCTCTATGTATTCTTCTTTCGTGTTCATATATTATTATTTTTTCAAAAGCGATCTGGACATTTCAACTGCCCCTTCGACCAGCCGATTAATTTCCACTCTTAATTCGTTACTCGATCTCACATACTTTATATTATTATCCATGTCTTCGGCGGCCCATCCGCGGCTATGCCCGACAAAAGGATCCCGGGGAAATAAAAACCCAAGCTGGCTGAAGAACGTCATCATCTGTCCCGCTACTGCCTGGACATTATCCTGCCCGCCGGTTATTATAAACGCCGCAACCTTGTTCTTGATCAATTTCTTGTCATAAAGCATTGCCTGGTTCTCGATACAATTTAAGCGTTCGGCCATTTTATAGTACAAAGAGCTCGCGCTTCCCCACCTGATGGGAGTGGCGATCAAAATAATATCTGCCCAGAATACAAGCGCCTCATACACCTCGCCCAATTTATCTTTTTCATCGATTTGCGAGTATGTGCACGGCCACGTGCAGGCCTTTTCATCTATCGAATAGAACCCGCCGCAATGGTTGAACTTCAGGTTGCGCAACTTGATCAGTTTTGTTTCTGCCTTCAATTTTGTCCTGGCGTGAGCTAACGCGGTCTCGAGCAAGCGCTCCGACGTTGAATAGCGTTTTAGGACTTCATCCATTGGCGTTGTCGATATGCCCGCTATCCTGATCGGTCCCGGCTTGCGTACGATTTTTCTGGCCAGCGGATGCGGAGGATGGGGAAAATAAGCGCGGCGGTTTTGCGGCCGCAAGTTGACAAATAAATGAGAACCTTTCTCTTTTACTGAATGCCGCGGCAGACATGCCACATCATGCGGCGGTTTGGAATGCCCGGTCTTTCTGTGATAATGCCAGCCATGCCATGGGCAGACTATGTAATCACCCTCCATATGCCCCTTGCCCAGCGGCCCTTTTTCATGATTGCATTCTCCGGAGGCAGCGCTGAATTCCCCATTTTTGTATACCAGCGCGATAGGCATCTTACCGATAATAATATGCTGAAGTGTGTGTTTTTTTAATTCTTTTACCGGACCGAGATCGAACCAGCGTTCATTTTTCATGTTTTCGCCTCCAATATTATTTCTTGACCAGCATCAGTAATATGATAATTATCTGGATGCTCAAAAGACCGAAAAGCGACCACTTCACGCGCGATATCTGCTTGTCGGCATGCGCGACCCAGACATGCATCTCTTTCAATTCATGCAATATGTGTTCTTCCTGGCTCATTTTATACCTCCGGTTATATATCTATTAATTAAATAACCGCGCCGTTTCCTTTCAGGAAATCGTTCAATGGCATAGCGCAACATTGTCCGCGGCATTATTGCGCAATGTTTTTGTAAAAATCCTTCTTCCGCGGCAACGTCTTTCTTACCGACCTCCCTGAGCATCCAGCCCACCGCTTTATGGATCAGGTCCTGCCGGTCGGACAATAGCATTTCGGCTATCTTCAGCGCATCACTAAATTCACGTCTATCGATAAAATGGAACGTCGATAATATCGAGATCCTTCTCTCCCATACCGATCTCGATCTAGCCAGCCTGTATAATGGTGACTTGTTTTTATCCATCAAGTATGCACCGACAATACGTTTGGCCGTAACGTCGACAAGATCCCAGTTGTTTATATACCCGGTGTGCTTCAGATATATATCGTATATCTCTTTTTTGCGATCGTTGTCCGAGCGCGAAAACTTCGAAACAAAAATTAAAAGCGAAAGCAATCGTTCTTCATGTATCGACGATTTCAATAATCTGACATTCTCTGCGAGGCCCAGATCCTCGAACCGTTTCGCCAGCTTTCTGACTATCGGCACGTTAACGCCGATAAAAACATCCCCTTCCGCGTATTCACCCGGCCCTGTCTTAAAGTACCGCTTAAGAAGTCTTGCTTTTTCTTTATCTCCGTATTTCCTCAACGCCCTCTTTGCCGCTTCTGCCCGTACAACACTCTTGATCATTTAGTTCTTTCCAGATAATAAAAAAGGACTAACGGCATAAGGATGCCGAACAATATACTGGATCGCGTGCTTGCGAGCCGTTCCATCAGCGTTGGGACCTTAAATATGTAAAAAGTCCATGCAAAGTATACCATATAAGCCCCGCATACCAAATAGATACCATTGAATATCACGAATGCCTTACCGAACCCCTTCTTGCCCAGGATCATGCCTATACATGATACGATAAGCCCCGGCATAGTGATGATGATAAGCAAGGTAAATAGACCCCATCCGCTCATCAATTCCTTAACATTTATCCGCCACGGCTCAAGCGACACAAATAACCACACGTACACCGCTATGGCAATGATCCACACGATATTCTTTATCAGCTTCTTCTTATCCATCATATCCTCCGCCGCGTGTCCCCAAAACTCCCGCCCCCCGGATTTCCTATCAGAATCTTCGGGGAGGCTTGTTATAGATCTCTTTCCGGTGCCCTATCCTGAGAATTACAACTTCATGTGCTTCTACTCTATAAATGACACGCCAATCGCCGACGCGAAGCCGCCTATGCCCTTTGAGGCTTTGACGCAAAGGTTTACCGTAAAGTATTGGATCGTTCTGAAGGCGCGTTTCGATAGCATTGCGTATACGCTTTTTTATGTTGGCGGGAATATTCTTAATATCTTCACCGTATACGTCGGGATGATAGATCAAACTATACTTCATCACTTACCCCAAACCTTTTTATGGGAAAGCGCTCTTTTGCGGCTGAATGTTCTTTCTCTTTTGTTCGCTTCTTTAGTCCAAAAGCTATCTTCGCAGAAATCCAACGCTTCCCGTATGAGATCACGGGCTTTCAGGGAAAGAGATATCCCTTCCTTTTTGGCCATACTGACAATGGCAAAATACATCGGTGGTTCAAGCACCACATTGAGTCTCGGCATCTTTGTAGCCATATCATTCACCTCCTGCTATAAGTGTATCATAAGTGATGAACCTTGTCAAGGACCCATATCCCCGAATTTTATTTACAGCACCCCCAAGTTTTCTCCGGCTTGTCCTCGCACTTATTGCACAGATCCGCATTCTTCCCGGATGGTTTTACGCCAAATAGCTTCGCCGCCACCCACTTATACATGAACCCCTCCATCGGCACCCCGCACCTTTTACATTTTTTCATTTATTCGTCCCTTCTATCCTGGTTCTTACTCCTTTGACTTATTTTGCTATGGCAACCGTTGTGCTTTATCTGAGGTCATATTAAATTCTTTTCGCACTACGTCCACATATTGATCAAGCGCTCTATATACCCACTCGTAAACCCGAAATCCTACAACTTGTTGGCTACTCACTTCAACAAGCACGCCTACATTCTCAGAATTGATGGGGGGTGTTTTAAAATAAATGATCTCATATTTTTCATCTTTCGTAAAACCAGAGGATTGTAAAGGCGCACCTCTCATTTCTGGTATTAGCATGCCCTTTGGAATACCTAGCGGAAGCGTCTTTGCCTTGATTACATTTATCTCGTACGGATCCTTAAGATCGGAATTTTGACATCCCGTTAACCCCAAAGAAAGAAATATGCACATAAAAACTAAAACATTAAACGCAATTTTCATACAGTCGCCCCAGACATTGTGTAAACGTCCTGCTTCGGCGCATCCCCCTCCGCCGCGTGTCCCCAAATGGCCCGTCCCCAGATTCCATATTTAAACGTTTTCAATTTTTCGTAACAGTTGAAGCCGGGACTTTATTTCCGAGGGCGTTCACTGTATATTTTTTATTATATTTGGACCTATCTTCCGTCATCGTAAATTCCAGCTTGCCCGACAATAATGCGTTTGTCTTATCAACCACGGCGGTTACTGTTTCCGGCACCACCTCTATGCCTTTAACTTTCTTCTCATCGGCGGCGTAAACCGTAATAGACAGTCCCACGATCAGCGCTAAAACCATAACAAATTTACGCATAATTCTCCTAGTTAGTTATTCACTATCGGGGACGTTCCCCGCGGGGACACACTACCCGACCCTAAGTCCTTTATCTACAAGATGTTCGTAAGGTCTTTCCTGAAGAATGTATTCCCTATATAAACGCTTACGCTCATCATCATCCTGTGATAATTCTATGTACGCAGGATTTGATAATATTATATCATCTTTTTTGCCACAGGCATAATGTAAATAACTGGACCATCGATAATCCACCGCATCTTTAACAATGCCTGCCCTTAAAGGGTTTCTTTCGATATATCGGCCGCATTCCAATAAGTAGCCATCCTTTTCGATCGGATAGCTTTTATACCTATTTTGAAATAGATAGCCTACATGCCGGTAACGTTTACGGAAATAATAGGCATATCGCTGAAATATGTTTTGGAAGAACTTCGGCGCTAGCCTTGAATCAATAACGCTTATCAGAAAATGCAGATGATTATTCATCAGGCAATAGTGATGAATATTAATACTCTTCTTTCCCAGGGCTTCTTTGACAAGTTTTAAAAAATAGATGAAATCAGGGTCAGATCGGAATATCCGCTTGCGATCATTACCACGGGTAATGATGTGATAATAGCCGCCATCTTCCAATAAGCGGGCTTGTCTTGACATAAAAAATCCTCCTTTTTCAGTCTATATGCTTCTCATATATATAGACGATAAAAAGAGGAAAATTATTGCAATTATTTTAAAATATTTCTTAACGCAGTTACAACATCTTTGTTTACAATGCGTTACAATCTAACAGTCTGTCGCCTTGGGGAACGTCCCCTGAATTCCAAATTCCATAAACTCGCTATTTTCTCCCCTGACTTTCCACTATACCGGCTGCCTGGGTCAACGTTTCCAATATATCTGTAAATTTCTGAACAGGATATATCTCATGCGGCCTATTGCGGAAATAGGGATCTGAATAGAGAAGCTTTTTTCCTCTTAAAACAGTGTTTTCTGTCGGCTTCGGATAACTCAAAAAAATAAATTTTTGTTTCTTTAAATCGCCTATCGGTTCGATGTAAAAGTCTATTTGATAACCCCCTTCAACTCCCACCAACCAATAGTTCAATGCCGCCTTTCTGCCCTTATAAGTCCCCTCAAGCCTGATAGACAAATATCCCCATTTAGTCTTCGGCGTTGATAACAATCCTGAAAGTGTCCCAAAATTCGTTTTAGCGGCATTATACGTCTTTATAACCTGGAATACGAGAAAGAGGAATAATCCAGTGAGAACCAATTGCAACAAGCCAGTCGTAGGACACATTTACATTATCTCTCCTATATCTTTTGTCCCGGAACAGGTCTGGGATCGCCTCCATCCCCGTCCCCACAATTAATCTAGCACCGTTATCCCTTATTTTTTTGGAATGTTAAATGCCAAAACCGTCATGATTAATTTTCTGTCTTTATCCTCGGGGTTATGAAGGATAAATTTAAAAATTGTCTCGTCTCGCTTTCCTAAATCAGATACAAAAGATGGGTGCGTTTTAACTAGATTCGGGATCTGTGCAAGAACTGATGTAAAGTTTTCATTTTTATTAAACAAGATAATCGCAGTTTTGGTATCGCGCCAGCTAGTATATTTCAAAATTTGGTCAATAGTATCGAGAAATACCTTTGCACCTTGCCAAATTTTACATTCGGCAATAAACACATTTTTGCCCTCAAAACGAATAAGTATATCTGTTTTGCCAGAATAATTAAACGTTTCTCCTGAGGCCATGCCTTCATAATGGCTATTTAGTGGAATTAAAAATTGCCATCTTATCGATTCCTCATCCATTTCGTAAAAAGCTTTTGGGCTACGCTCCATAACAATAGCCATGCGTGAAATCAAGTCTAAAATGTGGTTATATTCTACTTCTTGTAAAATAGGCTCTCTTGGCTTAGGAGTTTTATCGTGATGTTGTTCAATCGCAGGCATCCTCCTTACAACTGGAATAGTAAAAGTTGAATTATCATCGGGCCGCCGCTTAATGGGTATTCCGAGGCTCTCAACTAATGATTCATCTTTCAGAACCGCATTTCTTCTTGCATCAAGAAGTTTTCGTGTTTCATCTTTTACATATTTATTATGAGTTTCGGTTTCTTGCGACAATCGTGTTAAATATTCCTTTATCTGTTTGATATCGTGCTCCATTTTAGTTTTTATAGCTTCTGTACTCATGTCTTGAGGGAGGCCCGAATATTTCAAATGCACTTCATTATCAATAATATCACCACGAACGCCGGACAATGAATATGCTGAAGGCCGGAATTTAAAATATTGGCTGTCGCCTTCAAACGGAATTACAATTGTAATTAAAGTTCCTTTGACGAATGCAGGCGCCCTCTCATCCTCTATTGCGTAATCAAAACGACCTCTAACATCTATGCGAATATCCTTTGGAGGGAGTACATGTTTTTGTTCATCATGTAATACAGCGACTACGGGAGAGTATTTTTCAACAAAGAAAGCGTAAAGATCATCATCGGATTCTTTAAGCATTCGATCACGACTTAATGACGAGATTTCTGTATTAAGGCCTCTCTTCATTTCTCCGAGCAAATTTGGAAAATCTATTTCGTGAAACAATAGTTCATCCTGTGAATTTATCATTGTTTAGTTTTCCAATTATTCGGTTTATATTTTATTTCACGTTTTAATGAATTTCTGGGGACGGTCCTTTTGGTACCCTCCCATGGGGTGGCCCTTTCTGGACCGTCCCCGTTATTACAAATTCATATATTTTTCTGCAAGATATCTTTCCAAGCCTGTTCACTTTTTATGTCTAGAGCAGTTTTCCCATTTAAAATGGTGTCCGCATTAATGAAGTATTCCTCGGACAGAATTTTTAAAATACTCTCCTTGCTTTGAGCTGGAATTTTAATTTGAGAAAGCATTTCCCCAGCAATTAATTCGTTCAAACTCTTATAATTGTTCTCTATTTTAGGATGGATGGTCATTATGGACCGCTGTACTTGTGGACGCCGATTGCCAAAGGTTTTATTTTCTATTTTCTCTCTCCATTCGTCTATAAAGAATGGCACAAAAAATATTTTTAACTGCTCATACGCTAAAGGGTCGTCATTTCTTTCGGATATCCGCCAACAGGGGTTAGAATTACCTGGCACGGAAAACATCCAAATACAACCATCTAACGATGGATGATTATTACTAGCGAAAAACAGAGCAATTAATACATGATCTGTCCAATCAAGAAACCGTGTAGGGAATAATTCGTAATGTTGCGCTAATGCAAATAAACTAAAATCTGACGAACCAAACTCTTGGAAATATTTGTTGCCTTTATACTTTTCTGATATCGCTAAGACTGTAGCCTTAAATTCAACAAGTTCCTTATTTTCAACAATTACGGTCTTATTACTTCTTCCTACCGAGGGCAGTAGCTTCCATTCCGCATTAGAATGGCCTCTAAATAAAACTTTTTTTGATTCAGATTCTAACTCCTTAATTAAATTTCGTGCATCGTTTATGGTATTAAATTCCATCTTTACTGATTTGACATTCATTTACAGGGGCTCTTCCCATTTTTTTACTACCAACTTCTTTTGATTCCATAATGGCCCAATGGTTCCAAAATATACCCTGCTTCCTGATAAAGGGATCAAGTCTCCTGCATAATATGTCCAGGTTGGGCTATCAGAAGCAGGCTCATCTATGTGCGTGGGTTCACCCAAAATTTTGCGGACTTCATCTTGGGTCATACCAACCTTTAGGCTTCTCCAATCACTGGTTGTCCTTATATCCTCAGGCGATACGATCACCTTGTATTTAAAACCAACTGTTTGCTCATAGGGATACTCTGAACCTTCGAGAAATATTCTAAATTTCTTTTCTTCTCCCAAAGATATCTTTTCACCATTTGGAGTTTTAACTATCACTTCTGAAAACTTGAAATCATTTTTATCGTAATAATAAATCCTTAACGGTACGTTGGCATACTCCCAAGCATTGCTATTATTTTTTAAATCAACGCATAAATAGGCATTATTACGATAAATGTTGCCCATAGAATCTATGCTACTCCCTATTGGGCCAGGATAAGGGTAGGTATCTTTCTGCTGTTCGATCTTGAACGAAATTACTGTTATGTCGGAGGCAGGCCTTGGAGCAGTTTCTGAATATGCATTTCGAGTTGAGGGAAACAGTAAACCTAATAAAATAGATAATACGATTAATTTATTTTTCATGTCCCCTCCGTTATTTAAAATGTTCGTCTCACTCTATTCAATCACGCACCAGCCTCACTCGGTCAGTGAACCAGCCACCGCCCCGTTGACGAAAAATCCCGAGTCGAGAAGTTCTCGACTCGCAAGAGTTAAATAATTGCTCGCTCGAACAATAATGGCTAAATTTTTCGCTACGTCAGGAATGTGATGTGGCGATGTGGTGAGCAGGGCGTGAAAACTTGCGAGGCAGCGTCCGAGCAAGTTTTTCGAGCGAAAATTTTGGCATGGTCCAAAATTGAGCGTCCCTGCGAACCACTCGACGCAGCACATTCTACCACGAGCGAAAATTGGGACAGTCCCCACCTTAGTCAAGCCCCAGTCCGGGGACAGTCCCTATTTTCGCTACTCAAACTGATAGTGCTTCCTCACCGCCTGCTTGACATCCCAAACACAGCTTAGCCCATTCGGAAACGTCACAAAATCACCCTTCCCAAAACTTACCGCCTTGCCTCCTTTGCAACTCACCGTAACCTGTCCCTCGAGAAAATAGCAGCGCTCGACAGAGTCATAGGTCCAATCGAATTTCGACACTTCCTTAGTCCATACCGGCCACTTGAACACACCCATCTTCTCAAGCGCATCGCGCCCTAACTTTTCGACTTTAATCTCCGCCATAAATATCTCCTAAAATATCAGACTGCTTCAACGGCCTATCTTATCAACCTCTTTTTGCGACGTACTGTGAGAGGCCATCTGATCTTCCATATGATTTATATTACTCTCAGACTGCTCTCTCCCTTGCTGGGCGTTATCCTCAATGGCGTCAGATCTATTGGAAGACTCGCTCACTGCTGAGGATTCCTGGCTGGCGCTGCCCATGCTTCCAGTTTGAGCTGAAGGCGGGGCTTCCTGCCCGGCGCTGCTCGCGTTACCTGTGTCTCCTACGCTGCTGCCGCTGCTACCAGTTCCCGCTTGACCCGAAGGCTGACAATAGCCGGAAACGCTCCACACCAACACCGCTAAAAACACTATCAACATCATGATCTTTTTCATAACCACCTCCATAGTTAATATTACAAATAGAAAAGCTCCCGCTTATTGCGAGAGCTTCGACAATACGTCAATCTGTAGTTATAATGGTCATCGTGACCCCTTATATTTATTTACATATAATATTATATCATAATTATCAGGATTTTAAAGAAAATTCATCGAAGCTTCGAGGGCGCGTCTTTTATCTCGACCCATTTGCCCGGCTTTATAGCCCCTAGCTTGAATGGGCCATATTTAATTCGCTTTAGCTGCTTCACAGGCTTCCCAAGGCACTCGAAAAGGCGCCTTATCTCCCTGTTCTTACCTTCACTAAGGGTTATCTCGATAAGCGCGCATCCTTCTTTTGCGGCAAGGACCTTTAAATGCACTGGTTTTGCTATTTCTCCGCAGCCTATATCTACGCCTTTCAGGATATGCCTTACATCCTCGCTTCGCAAGGATCCCTCTACAAGCACTTCGTAGGTGCGTTCGATCCCATACTTAGGGTCAGTCAGGACATCGCCGAATCTCGTATCGTTCGTAAATATCAAAAGGCCTTCGGAATCCAGATCAAGTCTGCCTACCGGAAACACCCAATCATTTACATCTTTAAGGAACTCATATACCGTAGGGCGCTTAAGCTCATCAACGCGCGTAGTGACGTATCCGGCAGGCTTGTTCAGGATTATATACCTCTTGGCTTTTTGGCCAAGAGGTTTCCCATTGACCGTTATTTTGCCGGGATGGTCCACTTTAAGTCCAGGGTCAAGGATTACCTTCCCGCCTACCCTGACCTTACCCTCTTGGACGAGTAAGAGCGCCTGTTTCCGAGAACATAGCCCTGATTTGGAGATCGTGCGGATTATATTGTGTAATGCCATATCGAATATCATAATACTTCAAAATTTAATGTCAATAATTATCAAATTTAAGGCCTTCCGTAAGTTGTGGCCTCATCCAATGTCCGACAAAATAGTTCTTGACCCAGCTAACTTTTTAACCTAACATATAGACGCACCTCTCAAATATCCGCATTTTTAATATTATGAATAATGACTCAAAGCATCTGCTAAAGACTTCGTACCGCATAAACGGCCGGATAAAATCTATAATAGATAGGACGACCCGGTCTGTCCGCTCGCAAACCGGTCTTGACTTGTCTATGGGAAGAGTGGCAAGGGCATTCTGGACAACCCTTGAAAAAGACGCGGTCTTACGTAAAAAATGCATGGCTGAAGTATGCAAAAAGATACTGTCTGAAGAGGGGTTGAGTAATAATAATAAACGTAAGAGGAAATAAATATGCCGGAAAACACCAAACCTAAAAAAGAAAAATTGGACATAGACGCAAATATAGTCAAAAGCGCGACTTCATGCGCCAAGAATAAGGCGTGCCTGGAAAACCCCGGGAGCGTGTGCCCTGTCGTTTCGCCTGTCTCAGACGACCTTATATTTGTTTCCAAGAAGAGCACACAAAACTGCAGCTATTTCTCGCCTTACGGATACAGCGGTTTCTGCAAATGCCCTGTGCGGCAAGAGATCTACAAGAAATACAAAAAATAGAACGCCTTCCTGCTGCAAAACTCTACTACAACATAAAAAACCCCGCCAAAAGTTTAACTCTTGGCGGGGTAAATTAACCCGGCACTGGCCTACTCTCCCAACTAGTTGCCCAGTAAGTACCATCGGCGCTGGAGGGCTTAACTTCCGTATTCGGAATGGGAACGGGTGTGACCCCTCCGCTCAGAGCACCGGGAAATATCAATAACAACACAAAATGAGTAACAGTGAATCAAGCATTGCACCATCAATAATATTAAAAAAAGGTCAAGCCAAACGACGGATTAGTACACCTAAGCTTAAAGCCTCGCAGCTCGTACACTTGGTGCCTATCAACCATGTAGTCTCCATGGCGTCTTCAGGGATATCTATTCTTGAGGTTGGCTTCACGCTTAGATGCATTCAGCGTTTATCCATTCCGAACGCGGCTACCCAGCCATTGCCACTGGCGTGACAACTGGAACACCGTCGGTTCGTCTATTCCGGTCCTCTCGTACTAGGAATAGATCCTCTCAAATATCCTGCGCCTGCATCAGATAGGGACCGACATACTGTTACTCTTCGATCATTTCGAAGGGATCGGACATTTCTGCCGATCTCTGCATATCGCTATGCAGTTCGGACTATATCTTTCCCGCTTTCGCAGGATCTGACGTATAGTCTCTGAAGATTCTGTCGGCATAGCTTCGCCCACAGTCTTTCCTGCTGATTGTCCCCACCGAAGAATTGTCACTAAATAAAAACTTTAGTATCTTCGGATACACGGGATTTTCCAGCAATTAGTCAGATTTATAGACAGCAACGGTCATTATTTACTGTCTTACGACGTTCTGAACCCAGCTCACGTACCACTTTAACCGGCGAACAGCCGGACCCTTGGGAGCTTCTCCACCCCCAGGATGTGATGAGCCGACATCGAGGTGCCAAACCGGGTCGTCGATGTGAACTCTTGGACCCGATCAGCCTGTTATCCCCGG
>PLNN01000035.1 GCA_003142795.1 Candidatus Omnitrophota bacterium | reverse complement strand
CATTTTTCCCATTCCCATTTTAGTTCCCTACCCATAGTTTCTTTATGGCAATATGGACAGGTTACAATCTCTCTTGTTTTATCTAAATTTTTCATAATCTCGGCCTCTTTTAATGGTCGCTTACAGTAGGGGCAGACAAGGCAGGAATTTTTAACCCACTCTTTCATTTCTTCGAGAACCTTACGCTCAGCCTCGGTAAATCCATAGTTTCCGGTTTTGTTATTTTTATCACCTTTTTCTTTAATCGAATCGATAAGTTTTATCTTACATCTACACCATGCACGCTTTTCCCTCGGAGTATCTCCTTGAGTATTTAGATCGTTATTTTGCATATTCTAATCTTTCATCGGCGGCTTACAAACCTTGCATGGTATATATCCAGCAGCCTGAGCTTCCTGTGCTGAATTAAAGACAACCTTATTATTGGGGTTGATCTTCTTGGCCCATTTGCACCAAGTATAGTGATATTTTGTTGAGTTCTTACTGCCTACATAGGTATCTGCATGAGCTACACTTACACCTGAGAACAACATCAGACATACTCCTAATAACAAACTTGCCAATAATTTCTTAAACATAATACCTCCCATTTTTTAGCTAATTTGCTTTAGGTCTTTCATCTGCACTTTTATGATCGTCTTTTAAAATTTTCATTACAAGTGCCGCAGCACCATCTACATAACTAAAATTAGACTTGGGTTGTATCTCGTCTATTTTGGCATCAAAGATGCTATGCATTTTATCTATTAGCTCTTTTCTTTCTACTGAAGTGATATTTAAATAACAACAATGATTATTTTCATCCGGTTTGAGGTCAATAAGACTATCGTCAACTAAAACGGAACAGCGCATTAGTTGCTCCAGAGCCATTTCGCTCTTAGCTTGAAGTTCGCTTGCTTTACTTGCATATTTTCCCTGATTTAACGTCTCTTCTTTTTCATTCAATAATTTCTCTTGCATTCTCAAGCCTTCTTCGCATGCTTCTTTTAGCATTTGATATGAATTAATAATGAATGCTGCTGCTTCTTTAATCAACTTATTAGACGAATTTTTATATGGATCTAATCGTAAAATAGCCGTATTAAATCTAACCGTTTTTAGTCTGGCTGTTTTCATTAAATCAATAGTGGATTTGATGTCGCCGGCATTGTTCGCCAAACTGTCCTCTTCTGCAATCTGTGCTAATCTACAATCTCCCAGGCTCTCTATATAATCTTTTGTGAAATTGAACACTTCACCATGTTCGCTTGCAAAACAATTTGATTTCAGCCAGAGACACCCTAAAATCATAATAATTATTAATAAGTAAATTGGTTTCGTTACACTACTCTTCATCAGTTTCTCCCCCCTTTAATTCGCCCTTTCTGCCCATCTTCCACAAATATTCAAACCTATCGGTATATTTCCTTACAAGATCCTTATCAGTCATTATAAGTAAGTTTTCTTCATTCTTTTGATCTGCTGTAGGAGTCCAGTTAAATGAACCTGTTATAAGAACATTGTTATCGATAACAGCGAATTTATTATGCATAAGGCCAGGGCCAGTATGATATTTAACCTCAAAGCCTCGTTTGATTAAATATCTGCTCTTAGAATAATTCTGCGTTTCTTGGCTTTTGTCTAATACGATCCGCACTTTTACATTACGATCTTTAGCCTTAACAAGCTCCTGGGCGATTTCTCTTGCGGTAAGGTAATACATTGCAATATCAACGGTTTTTTGAGCCTTATCGATCTCTGTAATAACAGCCTTCTGGCAGCCACCGTTAGGGGAGAAATAGACTTGCGTGTCGGCAAAGGTAACAGCTGATATTAGTAATAGACAAACTAAAACTACCACGATTCTCATTTTTACCTCTTAATAATCCTGTTCAAACTTAAGCTTTCCCTCTTCATCATAAGCTTTTCTATGAATTTTTACGCCATCTTTGTATGTGTCGGCATATTGAACGACTGTAGTATGATTATGATAGTAACTTTTCGTTATGCCATCCGGCTTGCCATTATGATAATTCCACTCAACCGTTACAGCTCCTAATGCATTATATATCTTAGTTACCCCCTCCGGTTTATCATTTTTCATGTTTTGCTCAATAAATAATACGGGTGTTGGCAAGGGCTTCATGGTCTCATCATCGTATAGTATATAAGCCTTTGTTAGTTGTTTATCATCATCATAAAAATAATCTTCTTCAATAACATCATTTTTGTCATCATAAATTTTGGAACCGATCAACTTGTCCTCTTTAAAGTTAATCTCTTGTCTAAGCTTTGTATCTTTATACATATCTTGCATGAGTTTATTAGTAAGTTTTACGTCCTTATAAATTTTCATAATTCCATCTTTTTTCCCGTTTCTCATTATAACTTCAGCCATTAAGTTCCCATTTTCGTCATACGTCTTACCAAGCCCTTCTTCCTTCTGATTTTTAAAATTTACTTCCTTTTGTAAGACCCCATTTTCATAATACATTTTGGCAGGACCATTCCATTTGTCATTTTTTACAGTAATTTCTTCCTTAAGATTTCCATTCGGATAATATGTTTTATAAAAACCATCATTAATACCATTCTTATAATTTAATTCATAAGATACCTGTCCGTTACTAAGATATACTTTACTAATTCCATTCAATACTCCATCTTTATAATTTGACTCTCCAATCAAATTCCCTTTGTCATTATATGATTTTGATAATCCATCCTGCTTGCCAGATTTAAAATTCAGCTCATTCATTAAGCTTCCGTCTAAATTATAAAATTTATCAATTCCTTCTTGTTTGCCATCTACAAAAGTTGACTCCTCTGAAAGCGTTCCATCATCATAGTATTTCTTGTGGATTCCATTTTCTTTGCCATTAATAAAAAAAGTCTCTTCTTTAATTTTTTGAGCTAATTGATTAAGTTCAAATTTTGGAAAATAAGCCTTATAGGCTTCATTTTTCTGTCCGTCTTTATAAGCTGCCTCTACTTTCAGTTCTCCATCCTGATAAAACTCTTTGTATTTACCATCGAGCTTACCGTTTTTATAAATTCCCATGCTTTTAATCTGCCTCTTTTGAGAATCATAGTATTCAGTTTTCTCACCGTCTTTAACTATGGCGATTTGTGCCGACTGCTTCGCACAACCTATACTCCAAAGGATCATTATTGATAGACATAAAAGTAGTAACGGTTTCCTATTTCTCATATTGTTCCCTCTCCTTATTTCTTCTTCATCTCCTCTATGTCTTTCTTTATTAACTCATTATGCTCTTCAATCGACACTCTTAAGGCTACCACATCGCAACTATTCTTCTCGATCACATATAAGACTATTAGAAATACTCCAAGAACGATAAACTGAATAAAAAACCTATGGACTATAAAGCTTAAACCGAACGCCACAAGCCCACCTATTAGGTATGAGTATTTCATCGTTTAGAAACCTCCATCTCTCTATGTTTCTTGGCAATATAATCATCAACTGCCTTCATAGTTATACGATAGCCGCCTCTCCGGCCCTCTCTATAGGCCTTAAGCTTCCTCTGCCGGATAAGCTCTCTTACATATTCTTCGTGCAAGCGAAGCATTTGGGCTACTTCTTTTGTTACTAAAATCTTATGCATTCTTACAATACTCCTTGTCTATGTCTCTGCTTATTATACAATCTGACACAATCTAATACAAGATGTATTTCGAAACAAAAAGCAACCCTTTTGAGGTTGCCAATATTACTTTATATTTATCTCTTCATTTTCAATAATCGGCTTTATCATCTTGCGACTGAACCTGGTTCTGCAAGGAATAGACTTGCTTTAATAATTCATTGTAAGATACGGCTCTCTCGTGGCACGATTGTATTATCATCTCAGCCACCATAACCAACAAAACGATAAATCCAAAAACTACCAATCCAAGTAATATATCGAGTTCTCTCTTATGCTTGGCAATCTCTTTTTGGAGTTGCCGCGTTTTTTCATAAAGTTCGGCTACTACATCTTTATCGTTCTTAGAAGGTCTTTGTTCAAGAGACTGTTTTGCAGGTTCAGCATTGGGGGTAAGAGATTCTAAAGGTTCGTTTGGCATAATTTTTAAGGTTGTTTGATAACTTCAAAATAAAATTTATTACTTGTCTCCAGTTGCTCTCCTTGAAAATTTACTTTGAGATAGTGTTTCCCGATTTGAGAAAATTTTACCATATTGAAAGATGCCGTAATCTCAAGATACCCTGGATTTACAATACCGCTTACGCTTGAAGGGATCGACTCCGTTCCATCGGGATATATAAATTTTATTTTTGCTTCAACCTGACCGCTTATATCCAAATGTAGTTTTCCAGCAACACAAAAACTTTGAATTAAAAATTCGCTTCCTTTGGGTATTACAAGCATATCAAACACATCTAAATAAGTAAAAAATTGGGTGTTTTGGTCTTTAATTACACGCCCACAAGTAAGAAGATAGGATAATGTATTTGCCATATTTTCCCTTCCGATAGTTTTGCTAATATTATTATATGTTACTTATACGTAAAGCCTTGTAGTATATAAGACTATTGTAGGACGAAAAAGAAAGGGTGTCAACAAGGGAAATGCCACTCCCCTTTTTGCTATTAAGTCTTAGAATGCCCCACAATCGATTTTCTTTTTGTGCGAGCATTTCTATTGTTTTGAGTTCGTCGTTAATCCTACGCAATCCTATGCGTCCTGGCACTATGTATAACGCTCATTGCTCTGTTTCTCAAATTTACTAAACCGGCCCTGTCCATATATACCAAACAAACGGTCGTTTGTTTACCCTCTCTTTTTTGTGTATGAAAACCCCTACTAAATACAGGGGGGTATTGTTTGCCCTATTTAAATGGGTCAAATTTCGGATCTATAGCAAGCAGATCATAGTTCCCATTGTTTGCAAATTCGAGGTTTATGCCTGTGTTTGCAAACTCCTGTCTACGTAGAAACGCTTTGTCCATGGGATAGCTGAATGTTTCTATGTAAGCAAGCGCATCAATCAGATCATCGTGCAGACACTTAGGGAATCTGAGAAGCTCTGTCTCCATTTCATCAAGCCAGGATGCCTTCTGCGGAAGCCATACCGTCTTAGCTTTGAAGCGCGGCTGCAATGCTTTAATGCGAAGCTCTTTCTGCTTCTCCGCCTCAAGTTGTTGTATACAGAAGAACGTATTCCTGATAGGCATTTCTTTCATAACGAAGTGTATCAGGGCGCGCTGGAAGGCGACTTTTTCGATTCCAACTATTATCGGATGCCACCGGCGCACAAGGTTAAAGATGTGGTCTATCGTCGTTGACGGATCGAACCGGCCATACACGCAATCGAGGATGAACCATTGATTGTCAGAGTTCACTCCCACAACAGGAATCGCAGTATAGTCTGCGCTCTTTTTCTCGCTTATGGCAAGGTCAACGGCGATAAAGATGTTACACTTTTTGGATAGTTCAGAAATGAGAGCCGGATCATAATGCATAATATCTTCTTTATGAAAGGTCCTCATCTCATCAGAGAGGGCTTCGCACATCTTTTCTCTCATCCAAATATCTATCTTCCCGAGCTTGCGAAAGTTTTCTCTCTCTGCCTCTATGGATTCGATAGTATATTTAGATGGCCAAGCTGACTGTCCATCTACGATAGCCGGGATCCTCATGGTCTTAAATTTCAGAGATTCAGCTTGAGTAAACACTCTTTCGATTATGGATTTTTCCCCGAGGTTGTTACCAATAAGAAATACCCGCGCGTTCTGCCCTAAGAACATTACGTCTGACACAAACCAATTCCAGTCAGTCTCGTTTATTGCCTCGCTCTCCGCGTCTTCTACATCCTGAGGGTCGTCTATAATAACTATCTTAGGCCGGCGGTCCTTGTATGACAGGCCCCTAATAGATCCACCCTTACCGTAAGCCTCTATCCGCACGTTGACAATCTCGCCCGCGTCATTCTTCACATCCACATTGAATACCTCTCCGGACTCGTCATATACCTTAACGCGTCTTTGAGACATCAAAGGACTCGACATAAATTCTCGCGTTATCTCTTTGAGCTTACTGTTAGCAAGGGTAGCGTTCTTTTTGATTATCACTATGTAGTCTCTTTTGACGCTTGGGAACATAAGACAATAAAGCGGGAAGGACCGCAAAACATACTGAGATTTCCCGGACTCACGGAAGGCCTCGATAGCAAAGTTGTCGCTATCCTCCAATAACATCTTGGACCATTGATAATGAAAAGCTGCCGACTCGAGATCACCATCCTGGCTAAGGCAAAAAGACCTAAAGTCAACGAGGCTCTTCTTTGATTTTTCCGCGGCTATCTGCAGACCTTCCTCCCTCTCTTCATTCGTCATGTGCTATACCTCGCTTAGTCTGAAGACCCTTCTCAGCGATCTTGTCAAAGAAGGCTTGATAGGTATTAAACTCGACACCAGGCGCAGCCTTAAACTCTTTCGCTATCTGCATAAGCATTTCAAGATGCTTGAAGGACCCGGCCTCAGCATACTTTTCAGCGATCAGATACCATTTGCCTATGCGTTTAAGGACCTCTGTCTTAGCATACTCGGAAAGCCACGTCTCAAAGCCGGGTTGCTTACGCCAGTTTGTGTAATAAACGGTTCTGTCTTTGTCTATCTCCTCAAACGCTTGCGTAACATTGCCCTGTTGCTTTATATATGCCTCTGCAAAAACTATCTGTTCAGGTGTCGGATTAAATTCAGTTGCCTTATGTTGATTTTCCATGTTTTTTTACTCCTTCTATGTTTGACAGATTGACAGATTTGACAGATTTTCTTATTGTTATTCTGTAATTATATATTTACCTCTTTTTATCTATTTTTCTTTCTTTTCTTTAAAAAAATGAAATCATAATAAACAATAGGAAAATGCGCCAAATGCGACAAAAGCGACAAGACAAGCACAGATTGGTTATCCCATAATTTCAAATGCGTCAAGCCATTCTCCGCTTTCCTATCCCTAACCATACCCTATCCCCGAAATTATCCCTTGAATCGGGCTCAAGATGAAATTGTTTGATAAACTCCATACTAAGGCGTTTCTTGGAGAGAGGCTTATATCCGTTTGTCTTACACCATTCGGAATAATCGATGTAACTATCTTTCTTGGATATTGAGTTGTCCGGCCCGAGTTCATATTCCTCTTCAACGAATAGGAGCACGTTGTTATTCTCCCGGCGATACTCCTCGACCTCCTTTACCATTTCATCCGTGGGTTTAAAATCTCCATTTTGCCGAAGATTACGCAAGCCTTCTATACACCATAAGAAGATCCCGTCTATCTCTTTTAGGAGTTCATATTTCAGGTTTTTATTGTCGTAGTTACCCTGGAATTGCCGATTAAATTTTAATATGAGAAGCCTTCTATAAAACGCATACGTCTTGTCATTAACTCTTGGCATAGTGTTGAGCGCGTAAATCAGCTTACAATATGGCCTGAAGTCGAAAGGTTCTTTATATTTTGGGTTAGCTTTTACCGTATCGCCGGCAACGATAGCCTTAAAATAAGCGTCATAAACTTCACTCTTAGCGTTAGTCTCTATGCTTATATTCACAAGCTTATTATAGAGATTGGCTATATATAGAGGATTATTGAGGACCTCAAGCGGAAGTGCGGTCCTGTTCTGCTCACCTATAATGTTTTCAAGGATATAGAGGATGGTTGACTTTCCATTTGCTCCCTCTCCGAGCATAAACAACGCCCTATGGTATCTCGTTTCCTTCGTAAGACAGAGACCGAAATATTCCTGCAAGGTAGCGACCTTCCCCTGGTCCCCCTCAAGGATCTCGTGGACGGCCTTACACCACTTTGGACAGGTTGCCTTTTTATCATAAGATACATTAAGCCGGATCGTAGAGTATATATCGGGGGTATGAGGCTTTAATGTTTCATCCTCAAGGTTATAAAGTCCGTTCTTGAGATTAAGAAAATTAGACGTATTTAACTTATCCGGCTCAAGGTAAGTGTCGGTCTGAATAGCATATTTAACCTCTTCAGCCAAGCAGCGTCTAAACTGATCTCCGACAAGCTGCTTTATCCATCCCTGAATAATGGCCTCATCTATCTTCTTGTAGTATCCGCCCTGATACTCATAATAATCATTGGCGCAATATATTATCTTGTGCGTCTTCTGTATTTCTGAGGCTACTTTTATATGCCTGTTTCCTTTGTGGGAGTGTTTTACCTTAAATCCGTATTTTTCTTCCGCAAGATCGAGGGTCTTTATAAAATTATCTTCTTTTAATCCTCTAGGCCTTGCTTGGTCGCATGGAATAATGCCTTCCAATACGGCAATCAATGATAACGCTCCCCCGCCGGATCCGCACCTGAAGCAGCGCCATACATTTTTCTCGGGATGAACAACGAAGTTATTACCATTCGTTGAACCATGAACAGGGTGGCTGCATACAAGCTGCCCTCCGATTGTTTTCGTAGAAATGTTTGCCTTTGATAAGACATCGGTAATACTTATATCACCTACAGTCTTTTCGGCGGGATCGGTAGAAATTTTGTCTGAGAGTATGTCTAACGTTATCTTCAGTAACCATTCAGGAGCCTCGGCAAGCTCTGTATCTTCAGGACTAGAGCTCACTTCCCAACAGTAGTCACCTTCGCCACATTCCCCTTTATATTTAGAAGGAGCAACGATAGCATATCCACCATCTCCTTTAATTTCAATCCCCGGGCGAATAAATGGCACGTTCGGCATTCCGCATTCAGGGTATTTAAAGAAAAAATGCTGCCCGCCACTCCAGGTTATTTCCGAAACAGTGTGCGGTAACTTGCCATATTCATCTTCCAATTCACGTAAAGACTGATCACCAATATTTCCTTTTTTAATGTCTATATCTAAAAGGAAAAGGCCTGATACCTTGCCTGTGGCAATTCCAATATTAGCATTGGGATAACGAGTAAAATACTCGGTTACCTTTTCAGGGTCGGTTGTTGCGTTTTTGAATCCATGCTCAGTCATCGGGCGTTTCTCGTTATCACATGGAAATACCGCCCAACCTTTAGAGGCATAGAATAATGCCCATTCAAGGGGTGTTTTTGTTTGTTGTTCCATTTAGCTCTCCTACGGTTCTACGGTTACGGTTCTAATATTCATTGCCTTTTCTCTCTTTATACGATCAAGCCCTATTTCAAATTCGACAAGCATGGTTTCTTCAGGCGAGAATCCCCGGCAATCATCTATATGGAAGAAAACTTCACGGTTGTCTTCATCCCCGACAATGAATCCGAAATGCTTTTTTCCGTGATACCACTTGATACGGCCACGCATACGCTTATTCATACGCTTAATTAACCTCCTTTTAGGCTTATAAACACAAAAAAACCCAATATGCCGTTAAGCATACTGGGCTAAAATCTAAGTATAATGACATCCCTTAGAAAATGCGGGTGGTCTCAACCCCAAGCGTTATAGGTTAAGCCTATATAGGCGCTTTCAGTTTATAAATACGAGACCTACTATGATCCGATTTTTTTGAATGGGGCAAGGAAGTGGGAAACTCCCCTGCCCCTATGGTGCTATGGAAAGGGTTTTTATCCCCTCACTATAAGGAAATTAAACAACCGTTTTTGGACTATTTTCCAGTCTTTTTTCAAACTTTTTTTGAGCTATTTTATCTCGATATTCGGCTTGTTTTCTGCAATTCTTCACATATCGGCTCAATGCCTTTCTTATATTCTGCTCCGTGCAATTAAGTTCTGTCGCTATTTCTTTGATGCTCTTGCCCTTTGAACGAAGAAACCCTACATTGCGTTGTAGCTTGCTCATTATGTTGACAGAAGCTATGCCAAACTTCGGAGCTTTGCTTTTGGATTCTTGCTCTGCTTGGCTGCCCGACGCAGGATAGATTAGAAAACTATATTCTTTCATGCGCGCTATTTTAAGGAAATCGAAAATACTCTCATCTTTTGAATGGCAATACCTTCCATACTTCTCATAATGAGGCGCCTTAACCTTATCGAATGCGCTACGGACCGGACCTTCGTGGAGTTTCTTCAACCTCTCATTTATTTGACTTGCCCGGCTTCCATTCTGTAGTATGCCTTTCTCGGTTACATCATACTTAATTTCATCGTCGATCTTCTGTTTGGTATAGACAGGATTGGAAAAGCATCCCCAAAATAAACTATTATAATTACTTATTCGACCGAGAGTTGAAGTATCTCCGTGTGTTTTATAGATCCCTGCCAGCGGATCTTCCTTCTTTTTAAGATCGCGACAATCATTGGCTTTTAAGGCCTTCTCCCACTTATCTTTGATATTATAGTAATTAGTTTTGCTTAATATCCTTTTCCAGCGATCTTCCGCAGTAACACACCTTTTCCCTTTTCCCATAGCACCTTATCCTTCCCATGTTTTAATTATCCCTTCTTGTTATAAATAAAAAATAGCAGGCGTAGCTCTGCCGTTTTAACAATTCCATGAGTAAAATTCTATTTATGAACCCCTGCCCGTGCGGATACTTCACCGACCCCAAACACGAATGCCACTGTTCGCCGTTCCAGATACAGAACTATCTTTCAAAAATATCGGGGCCGCTTCTCGACAGGATAGATATTCATCTTGAAGTCCCCCGGTTGAAATTGGAGCACCTGACCGATAAGCGCAGAGGCGAGCCTTCAGATGAGATACGAAGGCGTGTCGATAAGGCTTTGGAGAGACAAAAGGCGCGTTACGGGAACGAACGTGTTTATTTTAACGCGCATCTTGAGTCGAAAGAGCTGGAGAAGTTCTGTGTCCTCGACAAAGAAAGCGAAGAATTGTTGAAGCTGGCGATCCTGGAGCTTGGCATATCGGCAAGGGCTTATGATAAGATCCTGCGAGTCTCCCGCACGATCGCTGACCTCGACGGGAAAGACGTCATCGAGGCCCATCATATTTCCGAGGCGATCTCATACAGGAGCCTGGATAGAAACCTGTGGGGGTAACTACAACCGGTCGCATTTTGCGACCGGTTCCAATAAGAGTTTAAGTTTTAAGGTGCCAAATTGGTGCCTTAAATAAGAAGGGAATAGCATGTCTAATTTACTATCAACGGACGTAATCGCCAGTAAGATATACATGATAAGAGGTAAGAAAGTTATGCTTGATCGCGATTTAGCGTTCTTGTATGGCACAGAAACCAGAATCCTAAATCAAGCAGTGAAGAGAAATATTCTGAGGTTTCCTGACGATTTTATGTTCCAGATAACCGAGAACGAGGCGAAAAATTGGATATCACAAATTGTGATATCCAATAAGGAAAAAATGGGATTACGTAAAAGACCTTTGGCCTTCACTGAATACGGGATTTTAATGCTCTCCAGCGTCCTCAATAGCAAAAAAGCTATCCAAGTAAATATACAAATAATGCGTACGTTTACTCAGCTAAGAAGAATGCTTCTAACAAATAATGACCTTAGGAAGAAAATAGCTGAAATGGAAACAAAATACGACCATCAGTTCAAAATTGTCTTTGACGCAATAAGACAACTTTTAACGCCGTCCGAGAAACCAAAGCGACGTATAGGTTTCCACCCACACGAGGATTAAAATCTTAAATCATAAGGAAGGTAATACAATGACTGGCGCAACACCATTAAACCAATTAACAAGAGTATACGGAAGAAATGTTATCGTTTCCAGGGTAAACGGTTATAACATAATCCATCTGGACAATCCTACGGAGGAACAGATAAAACAGAGAATGAAAGAGGTTCTTGACAGCCAGATTGACAATGGTCTTGAAGATAATTGCCCTCTCTGTCAAACGATGAAAGGTCAACCGTGTGATATCGTGTATTACGAACAATAACTTAATAGTAGGGGACGTTTAAACGTCCCCTACATTGTGGATAACTCATTCTGTCTCCAAGGCGATCTCATACAGAAGCCTGGACAGGAACCTGTGGGGGTAGTTATTTGAATTTTATCGATTTTACGATATGGTCGAATGCCTTGGAATAATTATCGAAATCGTCGGCTAAATTCGCGTATCTTACGATATAAAATTCCCTATTCCTTTCAAAAATAATTATTTTTTCTTTATACGGAACAAGTTTAGCCGTCCTAACAGGGTCAGCGATAGTCTTATAAGATAAATCTATGCTAATGGCATTCGATCCAAAAAACTTTTTATCGGCGGTTGTCAATACCTTGGCAGAATTAAACAACATCCGTTTTTTTATTATATCGGCCTTCAAACCGTCGAGTGTTTTGGGCGTAATCGCGATCTTCGAGCTTTCTTCTACTGTAATCACCATCATGGCCCGTAAACCTTTGCCTTTTATCACAGGCTCGTAAAAACATAGCTGAATAAAACTATTAAAAGAGCCTATCTGCTCCTGGGCTTCCCAACCGGATATGCGATCTACCGTAAAATCTATCGCAGGATTTTTACTAATATATTTTTCATACTTTAAATTAGATGAACAGCCGGAAAGATTTAACATAAAGACCGCCCCTATCATTAAGATAAAACAGTTATGGACAAATTTCATCAAACTCTCCTTTTAAGTTGGATTGTTAGGGTCATAATAAAATACGGGCAGACTAGCGTAAATAGACATAGAGCCAATATGCGCGCGCATATCAGCCTCAGATTGAGAATAAGTATAGTTATCGTCTTCCATCATTATCCCTGCGCCTTCTACGCCCGCATAATTAGTCCGGAGTTGTCCCCAAAGCTCAGCCTCATTCATGTGAGTAAAGTATTCTTCGATTTGAGTCGAAGCCAAAGCCCACTCGGTTACGCCTCCTATGGTATTTTGATATAACTGGCTTCGAAGCGGATCCGGATCTCCTTTGGCTATTGCCGCATCAACTGTAGCACCCACGTCGGGCCACATTGTTTTGATGCGATTCTCCCATTTGTTTGAATTATATGCATAATCGGCATGAGTAGCTTCATGTATTAGTATCGATGCAATATCTTCCGGCGGAAAGCCTGGCAGGGTCTGCATTGCGCTATTAAGCCGTATGACATTATCTGCGGGGCTAACCCAGGTGCCCCAAATACCGAAGATTGACCAATATGTCGAAGTTACTTCAACCGAGTAAGGCAGGTCCGCCCAAGCGATCTGTATGTTCCGGTTCGCAATAAGGTCCAAAAGGCTTTGTACTGTATCGCCTTGTTGAGTTATATTTGTGGATGTTGTATAGCTAAATTGCGTAGCTGGCATTGAAGAAATCGCAGCCATTATTTCATCGATCGTTGCATTATACACGGTGCCTGGCAGGCCTGCTGCCGTTGCGTTTCCAACACCCTGAGGCTGTTGGGCACCGGTGCCACCCCCGGTCCCGCCCGATCCGCCTCCTGTGCCGCCACCGGTCCCTCCGCCCGTGCCGCCACCACCGCCAATCCACGATGTAACCCCGCCACCACCGCCGCCAAAGCCGCTTGTGCCGCCGGAGCCGCCTCCGGTACCCTGCCCTCCGGTCGTAGCAAAAAGATCGGAATTACTCACACCGCCAGATTTATCCATAGCTATAACCATGAAATCAGCCGGCAAAGTGCCTGAGCCAAGATAATCGCTCAGATCTTCCCCTAACCTCTTTGCCACTACCAAAAAATTATCTGCGGCCGTATCCACAAAAACAGCATAGTCGTAATACCTGGGCATAATATTTAAAGATAGCTTTGCGTTGATATCGTCCGCGCCGTTTGCCTCTACGTAAGCGCCCGCCTGCAAATGGCGTATCTCTTCGCCCCGTTTTATAACGTCGATGTTGACGAGCGCTTCGGCGGATTGAGCTTTTTCGACATAGTACTTGTATGAAACCAAAGCTATGCCGACCAGGGCACATAACACTACTATTACTATCAGCAATTCCAGGATGGTAAAAGCTTTTTTTCGCATATTGATCCTCTTTATATAATTATCGGGCCTTATCTTTTAAATATTCCAAAGCCTTTTTCGTATCGTCATCTTCAGGTTTTACACTCAGGATCTTTTCCCATAGTCCTTTTGCTTTTTGATATTCACCTTTGCTCATATATATAATGCCTAAATTATACAATGCGTTCACATTATCCGGTTCCCGATCAATGACCTTTTCGTATTCTGAAGCCGCGCGCTCATAATCTTTCGATGCAAGCGATGCTTGCGCAAGGTTATCATGGACCTGTACCACACCGGGATTTTCGGCAGCGGCTTTAATGAACAGGTCCGCGGCTTCCCTGTATTTTTGATCGGCCGCGTATATGGCGCCAAGGTTGTTAAGAATGGCGGCGTCGGCGGCCTTACTTTTTACAAGATATTCGTAATCCTCCCTGGCCTTTTCCGGGTTGCCCGTCTTCTGGTTTAATATTCCGCGCAGATAACGTATGCCGGCATTATCGGGTATCGTTTCAAGCAAAACGCTGCATAACATAATGGCATTATCATACTTCTTTTCCTTTATAGAGCTCTGGATATCCCGGCTTATGGTTTTATAATCGTACTTAGAAACGAAACCGTCGTCATTCTCTATCTTTTCTATGTCTTTTATGTTAATTCCTGCCAATCCCGACGATCTCTTGTACCAGATCACGCCTCTATTCCGGTACGTTATCTTTTCATTCAAGATCCTGCCGTCCTTATAATAGATCTTTTCCGCATTACAAGCGCAGGGCAATGTTAGAAAAACAGAGACCAACGCCATAGCGCTAATAATATTTCGATATGTTTTTTTCATTCGCATTATGATAATAAAAAGTTTACCACCTGACACAGCTCCCGTCAAGGCCGGGAAGGTTATTTTTTATTTTATGGTTATTACGTCTTCTATGTTGAAATTCTCCTGGAAAGCGGGATCGGACGTCAATTCGGGAGCTTTAAACTGGCTGTCGCGGGTCCCCTCGCTGATCTTCCTGGCGCGGTATTTCTCAAAATCGCCCCTCCTGACTACTTTAAGCACCGGCGGCGCCAATAGTTCGGACCTTCGCGCATATTCGTATTCGCTATTTTGATTATACAATTCTTCCTCTATCGACCTTAACAGCGCTTCTTTTTTATCGCGGGTGAGCTCTTCATTAAATTCTACCAAAAATATATAGCGGGGACTGACGCCTATCTCGGCGCACGCGGAAAAAAACCTTACTATTAATTTATGCTTTTCGGCCGCAAGATTGACAGCATTATTGACATGTGATTCATAAAGTTTCTCCCCTGTCATAGATACCGCGTTAAGTCCTTTCTGGACAAATTCTATTACCGGGGTCTTGTTAAAAAATCCGTCGACAGTAATTATGTCGTCTATATTATACCTGTATAATCCTCCGGGCGTGGTCACTATCAAAAAATATTCTCTTCCCTTTTCCAGTTGATCGCACAGGAGGAAGCGTTTATCTTTTTTGTCAATATCTTCTTTTGGAAGAAATTCATAAAAATTTGTATTTATGGCCAATACGCCTCCCGCCCCCTCATCGCTCATGGGTATAGAGCTTCGTGCCTCGGTGGAGAGGCATCCGAAATCTCTTACGGGAGTTTGCCCAAAATATTTCGGCAACTCTTTCAGATACAATTTTACCGTCCCGCCTTTCCAGCATTCTATTAACTGCATATCGGGCCAGAAATATTTCGGCAGAAGCTCGCCCTTTTCTTTTAAAATATCTTTAAGCTCACCGGCTCTTTTTGGATTCGCCTTAAGAGTTCTCGTTATGCTGCCCCTGACGTCCTCCGGGATCTTAAGATCTTTACTAAGAGTTCCATTTTCTATATCAGCTATGATCCTGTCCTTCCAAACATCTATCTTCTGGCATAACAGGACTATGGTGCTGGGATTCAGCGTGGCAAGCGTGGTGATGTTTTGTTCGATGCCCAGCCTCAATATGCAGTAGTATCTCGATTCATAATCCGGGATATTGAATACCTGCCACGGCAAGGCATATAGATGCCTTACAGGAAGAGGTAAATTGTTATATCCATGCCCGCTTTCCGCGCCGTACGGTATCCCGGATTCCGTAAATCCTTCTACGTCGGTATTTACTATGGCGAGTATCTTGCCCTCGAGGATCGCGGGATGATCGCATGCAATATAATATGACCAAAGGTCCGCGCATTCGCGTTTTTTATCGCGCGAATATTTTGTGACCGGGATAAATTTATGGCGGGCCGTGGTCCCGCTGGTAAGCCCGAAGAAGACAGGTTTGTCCGCCGTAAGTATATTTCCTTCGCCCTTAGTCATTCGCTCGATGTAAGACTTAAGGCTGGCGCAGTCGCTGGGCGGCACTTTTCTTTGATATTCCGCTATCGACCTGATGCCGGAAAAACCATAAGTCCTGCCGTATTCGGTATCTTTATTGCGTGCCAGGTAATCGATGAGCACTTTCTCCTGAGCCTTTATGGGAGACCTAGTAGCATTTTCGAATCGTCTTGCCTTGAAGACAAAAGTTTTTATAAGGAGGTATGTTAAATTCATCCTGATATTTTCCTGGCCCTGACGAGGCCAAATGCGGCAAACAAAACGCAGATATAGGCAAAGATATCCCCGTATTCCGTATATAAAGTCTTCGCATTGGTCAATACTATGTCGTGGATCTCAAACCCTTCGACAAACAGCCTATCGCTTCCGACTTTAACTTCCGCGGTTATCTTCCCCCTCTGGTCTATAAAGCAGGAAAGGCCCGTATTGGCCGCCCTGACCACATTGACCCTGTTCTCGACAGCCCTGAAAACAGACGCCTGGGCATGCTGATACGCCGCGTTCGTTTTATGGAACCACGCGTCGTTGGTTATATTCACCAGGAACGTAGCGCCTTGCTTTACAAATCCCCTGGCGATACCCGGGAATGTGTCCTCAAAACATATAAGACACGAGAATTTGACTTTCTTGAGCAGCTTCCAGCTTGTCTTATCACCTTTGGCGCTCCTTTCAATAAAAAATTTAAAAACGGTCGGCGATTTACCTTTCGAAAAATCACCTATAGGAGATGGCGCAAATCGTTCTACAAAGGAAAGGGCCTTTTTAAACGGCACGTATTCTCCGAAAGGCACTAAATGCATTTTGTCATACCGGCCCAATATTTGGCCGTCTTCGGAGATCAATAAGGCGCTGTTATAATACTGATCCCCGTCTTCTGCGGGCGCCCCGGCAAAGATCGGGGATTTTATGCTTTTGGCAAGCTCCCTCATCCGTTCCAGAAGATCGCGGTCAGTTTCAAGAAACCCAGGCACAGAGGTTTCGGGCCATATCACAAGGTCCACCTTGTTATTAGCCGCCTGCCTTGTCAGAGATTCGTATTTACTCAATATCGCTTCCCTGAAATTCACATCCCACTTCTTGGCCTGCGGGATGTTCCCCTGGATGACGGCGATCCTTACCCGCTCTCCGGTAAAGATATTCCTTACCCTGTAAACACCATAACCTACCGATATAAATATCAGGACTAGCGCTATGGCAAGGCACTTAAAAGTAGCGTCCTTATTTTTAAGATCTTTAATGGTCAAAAATATAGCCGCATTAGCCAGGCAGACCAGAAAACTTACACCATACGCTCCGGTGATATCGGCTATCTGTATAACAGGCAAATTAAAACTTTGGGAATAACCTAAAAGATTCCAGCCAAATCCGCCCAAAAGATGCGAGCGCACGAGCTCCAAGGCTGTCCATGCGGCGGGAATAAAGAAAAGCAGGGTATAGGATTTAAGGCGCGGGGCGCGGGATATAATAAGACCGAAAAATCCGAAATATAAAGCGAGATAAGCCACTACCGCAACCATACCGGGGAGAGTTACGTGGATCAGCCAATAAATGGTGCCTAAGAAAAATAAAAAACCGCAGAGATATGATAAAAGAAATGCTTTGCGCGGCTGAGCACCTTCTATGGCAAAGAGTAAAGGAATAAGGGCGATCCAGGCGAGAAACTCTAAATTAAAATCCGGGAAAGATAATATCAGCAGGATCGAGGACGCTATAATGAGTATAAACTGATAGCCTTTTTTCATTTCCCGCAGCACTTTTTGTATTTTTTCCCGCTCCCGCATGAGCAGGGGTCGTTCCTGCCGACTTTCGGCGCCTCCCGTTTATATGTAGCGACATGCTGTTCGGGCAGCTGGCCTTCATACTCCGCCGCAGACTGGGCCCCTTTCTTCAATTGAACATCCTGGAACTGGGTCTTCTCTTCGTGCACCAGGCTCTGCCTGGAAAAATCGAATACGGAAGCATCCTTCTCTTCTTTTACAGCCTGTATCTTGAAGAGATACTCGAGGGTATCCTCTTTTATCCGGTCTATCATATCCATGAACATGGCATAACCTTCATGCTGGTATTCTACGAGCGGGTCGCGCTGGCCGTACGCCCGCAACCCGATGCCTTCTCTTAGACTGTCCATGGCGTATAGATGGTCTTTCCATTTGGAATCCACGACCTGCAGCAACACCATCCTCTCAAGATGCCTGGCCATCTCCTTACCCAGAGATCTTTCTTTTTCATCGTATGTCTTCTTCATCAGGTCCAGTATAGCATCCTTGATCTCAGGGTGGCGCATCTCTTCTAAATTAAGATCCGACGTCTTGATAGAGAACCTTAGATCAAAATACTGCCTCAGCCCCTTAAAGTCCCAAAGATCTGCGCTGGCCTTCTCATTCAGGTATGAGCCAAGGGCATAATCGACGACCTCTTCGGCTATCTCATAGATATATTCTTTCAGGTCTTCGCCGAACAGGACCTTTCGCCTCTCTTCGTAGATAACTTCCCGCTGGCGGTTCATGACATTGTCATATTCAAGAAGATGTTTCCGTATCTCGAAATTGTGAGCCTCTACACGCTTCTGGGCCGTCTCAATGGCTCGTGTTATAAAAGGATGCTGTATGTCCTGGCCTTCCTCCATACCGAGCTTGTCCATAACAGATTTTATCCTCTCCGAGCCGAATATGCGCATCAAGTCATCTTCCAGCGACAGGTAGAATCTGCTCGAGCCGGGGTCGCCCTGCCTTCCCGAACGGCCGCGCAGCTGATTGTCTATGCGCCGCGCCTCGTGGCGCTCAGTGCCCAGGACATGAAGCCCGCCGAGCTGGGCCACGCTTTCCCCAAGGACTATATCCGTTCCGCGGCCTGCCATGTTGGTCGCGATCGTCACAGCGTACTTTTGCCCTGCCTTTGCTATTATCTGCGCTTCCTGTTCGTGGTATTTTGCGTTCAGGACATGATGCGGGATCCCCATGCGTTTTAATAAAGTACTGAGATGTTCGGATTTCTCTATAGAGATCGTGCCGACAAGGGCGGGACGCCCTTCTTTATAAAATCCCGCTATCTCGGCGCACACCGCATTGAATTTTTCTCTCTCTGTTTTATATATGACGTCCGGATGGTTGCTTCGCTTCATCGGTTGATTTGTAGGCATCACCACAACATCAAGCCCATAGATCTTGCCGAATTCTATCGCTTCGGTTTCTGCAGTGCCGGTCATTCCGGCCAGCTTCCTGTACATCCTGAAATAATTCTGGAATGTGATGGTGGCAAGCGTCTGGTTCTCGCGCTCGATCTTGACGCCTTCTTTTGCTTCGACGGCCTGGTGCAGCCCATCCGACCAGCGCCTTCCGGGCATAAGACGGCCGGTAAACTCATCGACTATTATGACCTCGCCGTCCTTAACGACATAATCTACGTCATTCTTATAAAGGACGTGCGCGCGTAACGCCTGGCGTATATGCTGTTCCCACTCGGAATGTATATCTTCATACAGGTTTTTCACGCCGAGAAGATCTTGGCATTTTACCACTCCCTCTTCGGTAAGGTTAGCCGTGTGATTCTTTTCGTTGACTATATAGTCTATGCCCTTCTCTATGTCCAGGCCCTTGTATTTGGCCTCTATTTCGTCTTTGTCCGTTATGATCTTGCCCTTCAACTTCGGGACGATCTTATTTATTATGTAATACTTATCGGTCGATTCTTCCGCCGGCCCGGAAATTATCAGAGGGGTCCTCGATTCATCGATTAAAATAGAATCGACCTCGTCCACTATCGCGTAATTGAGCGGGCGCTGGACCATATCATCTTTACTCACCACCATGTTGTCGCGCAGGTAATCGAACCCGAACTCATTGTTCGTCCCATACGTTACATCGCAGGCGTACGCGGCCTGCCGCGCCTTCTGGTCCATGTCGTGCTGTATCGCTCCCACGCTCAGGCCCAGGAATTCATAGACCGGCCCCATCCATTCCCTATCCCTGTTGGCAAGGTAATCATTCACAGTAACTACATGAACTCCTTCGCCGGTCAACGCGTTAAGATATACCGGCAGCGTCGCCACCAATGTCTTGCCTTCGCCGGTCGCCATCTCAGCGATCCTGCCCTGATGCAGGACTATGCCGCCCATGATCTGGACGTCGAAGTGCCTCATCTTCAATGTTCGTTTCGCTGTTTCGCGCACTACGGCGAATGCCTCCGGCAGGACATCATCGAAGATCTTATTCTTGAGATCGCGTAATTTCCGCTTTATTCTCTCTTTTTCATCGGGCGATGTAGAGGCCATAAAAGCGTCTTCTACCTCTTTCAATTCGCCTTTAAGCTCTTGATACCTCGCTGCTATCTTTTGCTTAAATACCGGCGTCTTTGCTTTAAGGTCCGCGTCGGACAGCTTTGATATTTCCGGCTCCAGCGCGTTTACGACTTCGACCAGCGGGCGGACCCCTTTAAGCATCCGCTCATTCTGTGTCCCGATTATTTTTTTGAGTATTAAATTTATCATATGATTATTTCTTTCCTGACTTTAAGTACGCTTCTATAAATTCGTCTATCTTCCCTTCGAGCACGCCTTGAGCGTTTCCCGTTTCATGATCAGTCCTATGGTCCTTTACCATGGAATATGGATGCAGCACATACGACCTTATCTGGCTCCCCCAAGCTATCTCTTTCTTCGCCTCGTAAGCGCTCTCCATCTCTTTTACCTTCTTCTGTCTCTCGCTCTCGTAAAGCCTGGCCTTCAGGATCTTCATCGCCATCGATCTATTCTTCAGCTGCGAACGTTCGTTCTGGCACTGGACCACGATGCCTGTCGGCAGATGGGTGATCCTTACCGCAGAGTCCGTCTTATTGACATGCTGGCCGCCCTTTCCTCCCGCGCGATAGGTGTCTATCTTCAGGTCGGTTTCTTTAATATCTATCGGGATATCGTCCGGAACTTCCGGAATGACATCTATGGACGCGAACGAAGTATGCCTGCGTTTATTGGAATCGAACGGCGATATCCTCACGAGCCGGTGTACGCCGGATTCCGATTTCAGGTAACCGTAAGCGAAGTCACCTTTTATCAGGATGGTAACGTTCTTCGTCCCCGCCTCTTCACCGGCAAGCTGGTCTATCAATACGATCTGGTAACCCTTGCTCTCCGCCCACCTCGAATACATTCGCAAGAGCATCGCTGCCCAGTCGCATGACTCTGTTCCGCCGGCCCCGGCATTCACGCTCATGATCGCATTAGAGCGGTCTTGCGGATCGTTCAAGATGCTGTTGAATTCAAGGCTGTCGACTTTTTGCCCTAACCGCCCAAGGTCATTTTTGAAATGCCGAAGAGCATCTGCATCTTCCGCGGTAGCTATCGAAACGATATCTCTCAGATCTTTGTATTCAGTTTCTATTTTAATGAATGGGTCTGCGGAGGCCTTCAATGCCTTAAGCTCTTTTATGACTGCCTTGGACGACTCTTCGTCCTTCCAGAAATCTGCCTTTGACATCTCGCCTTCCAGCGAAGATATCCTTTTTATAGAGTTATCGACGTCAAAGAAAACCTCTCAAAGCAGTAAGCTTTGCATCTATTATCTTTAATTGTTCTTTCAGCTCTTCTATCATAATTTTATCATTATAACAGTCTTATTTACTGTAAGTCAACGCCTTCTCTCTTTAATAGACGATACTTCGCCTTTAAGCCTAGTGCAAAACCTCCTGCAGAGCCGTCCGACTTGATGACCCTGTGGCACGGAACTACCGGAGCATAAGGATTCTTATTCAATGCGTTCCCGACAGCACGGCATGATCTCGGGTTACCGATTGTTCCAGCCACCCATTTATATGACCGCACCTCGCCTTTCGGGATAGCCAAAGTTGCCTTGTAAACTTTCTTTTCAAAATCCGTCAGCTTTTTATTTTTTGAAATGTTCGATAATATTTCGCGCCGATCTTTCATCCATGCCCTTCACTTTTAAAAGCATTTCTATACTTGCAGCTTTTACGCCGCCTATACCGCTAAAATGCTTCAGCAGTTCTTTTTTTCTCTTTGGCCCTACGCCCCTAATCTCGTCAAGTTCCGAAAATTCTATTCTTTTGGACATCAATTTTTTATGATACCCGATGGCGAACCTGTGCGCCTCATCCCTCACCCTTTCCAGGAGATGCAGGGCCTTCGATTCGCGCGGCAACATTATCGGCTTATCGCTGTCTTTTGTATAAATATGTTCAAACTCTTTAGCGATACCGATCGCCGGCATGTCTGTTAGCCCAAGTTTTTCAAGCTCGGTCACTACTGCGGACAGGTGCCCCTTGCCTCCGTCTATCAATATCAGGTCCGGCAATCTTCTCTTTTCTTCCAAAGACCTTGAATAGCGCCTCCTGACAAGTTCCCTCATCATAGCGTAATCATCTATCTTTGAAACCGTCTTTATCCTGAATTTCCTGTATTCGCTCTTCTTAGGGCGGCCTTTATAAAAATATATCATCGACCCGACCGCGGCCTTGCCCATTATGTTAGAGACGTCGAACGCCTCGATCACTTCTATCGGCCCTTTGATCTTCAGTAAATTCCTCAACTCTTCAAGCTCGCCTGCCGGATAATAGCTGACGCTCTTTTCTTTGATAGAACTTAAGGCCTCTATCCTTGATTTAATACGTCCGGCTTCTTCGAAATCTTCTTTTTTGGCGGCTTCTGCCATGCGGACCGATAGGAGTTTTAACAGTTCCGCTCTTTTACCTTCCAAAAATAATTTCAGCTCCGACACCACATCCATATATCTATCGTTGGAGATCACGCTTGCACACGGGCCAAGGCACTGTTTTATATGATAATTGAGACAAACCGTTTTAGGAAGGGCCCCGCAGCTCCTTAAAGGAAATATCTGACGCAGCGCTATCAGCGCCTCTCGCAACAATCTCGCATCCGAATACGGGCCGTAGTAAGCCGCTCCGTCGTCTTTCTTCTGCCGCGTTACGAACAGGCGCGGGAACCTTTCATTCATTGTAAGTTTCAGCATCGGATAGCTTTTGTCATCACGGAGCGCGACATTATATTTAGGATCAAGCTGCTTTATCAGGCCGTTTTCGTAGATCAGCGCCTCGGCTTCCGTAGAGGTCGGTATATAGGTAATATCCTTTACCTGAGCGACCATCAACGCTATCCTGTCGCTATGCCCGGCCCTGGAGCGGAAGTAGCTGGAGACCCTCTTCCTTAAATTAGAGGCCTTGCCGACGTAAAGGACTTTATTGTTATCGCCCTTCATGATGTAAACACCCGAAGAGTCGGGCAGGGCTTTTATCTTTTCCTTTTGATCCATACCAGCATCTCTTTAAGTTCATCAACTTTAAGTAAATGGCTTACCGCTAAAAAGATCACGATGCCCGCCCCTATTATTCCAAGCAGGCTGAGAGGCGTAACGCGATTGATATATAACAATGCGGCCTCAAGCGCCCCGGCCATGACCAAACTGGCTAAGGTGACCTTTAAGAAAGAATCTATTGTCTGTTTTATGCCGAAATCTCCCAGCCGCTTTCTCAATAAAATATATAGCGCGATAAAATTGAATATGGCCGAAATGGAAGTGGCCAGCGCAAGCCCTCCTACCTTGAGGGGATACATCAGGGCGAGGTTCAGGATTATGTTCATGATGAGCGCGCAGAAGGCCGTCTTGACGGGGGTCATTGTATCATGCATCGCATAGAACGCGCTCACAAGGACTTTTATGCCGCCGCAGGCGACAAGGCCTATAGCGTAAAAGAAGAGGGCGCTCGCGGTTATTTGCGTCGAATAGGCCGTAAACGCTCCTCTCTCAAAAAGGACTTTCGTGATCGGCGTTCCCATGACCATAAGGCCGATGCTTGAAGGTATTAATATGAAGAATAATACCCGCAGAGAAAAAAGGACCGTCTCTTTAAGTTTTCCCATATCGTTAAGGGCGACGTGCCTGGACATCGCAGGAAGAGCGGCCTGCGCCAACGCTATCCCGAATATCGCCAGAGGCAGCTGCCAGACCCTGTTAGCATAATATATGGCCGCTACCGCGCCCTCGCCTACTATGCCTGATAATGAAGCAAGTATTGTGCTTATAAAAACGTTTACCTGATAAACACATGCGCCAAGTGCGCGCGGGACCAAAAGTTTGCCTATCCTTTTAGCTTTTGGATGTGAAAATTCCGCTGTAAGCCTTGGCTTCCATCCGTGCTTGTAGAGAGAAGGGAACTGGATAAAAAGCTGCAGCGCTCCGCCGGCCAGCACTCCTGACGCCAGGCCGAAGACGTTCTCCCCGAACCACATGGCGCAGAGTATCATCGAAATATTCACAAGACACGGCCCGAAGGCGGGGGCCGCAAAAACACCCAACGAATTCAGGACGCCCATGGCATATGCCCACAGCCCGACCATGATCAGGAAAGGGAATAATATTCGCGTCAGGGTAACGGTCGCCTCGAACTTCTCCGCGTTGGCTGAGAAACCCGGCGCTATCAGCTTCACTATGATAGGAGAGGCGAATATCCCGATGACCGTGAGGGCGATGAGGACCAGGAAAAGGATGTTCAGTATCACCTGCGCCAGTTTAAAGAACTCGTCTTTGCCATTTTTCGTCAGTTCGTCCGTAAGCACAGGAACGAAAGCGGCGTTCGTCGCCCCCTCTCCTATCAGGTCCCTTAAGAGGTTCGGGATGCGGAACGCGACTACGAACGCCTGGGCGTATATGGCCGTCCCGAAAAAATTGGCTATAACGATATCCCTGACAAAGCCAAGCACCCTGCTAAGTGCGGTAGCAATGCTTATAGTACCCGTAGATTTTATCAGTTTTGTTTTGTTCATAATGAATATGAAAGTTTATTAAATCGCTTGACCGAAAATAAGTGAAATGATATAATTACGTCTACAAAATTGAAAGGATCTTATGCCAAGAGAACGAACTGCTTATAAAGAACTTAGAAAAGCTAAAAAAAGACACTTCAGGAACATTACCACGAAGTCAGAGCTGAAGACCCTGAAAAAGAGTTTCGAAAGGCTCATCGCGTCAAAGAAGCTTGAGGATGCCAAGTCCGCATTAAAAGTTCTTACGTCAAAAATAGATAGAGCCGCCTCAAAAGGGGTCATCAAAGCCAATGCCGCGTCCAGGTCGATCTCCCGCCTTATGAAGAAGCTCTCAAAAGTTAAGTAAGACACATCCTTATTACGGCAAATTCCAAAATAAGCGCCGGGTCGTATTTTGTCCGTTTCAGGTCCAGGTCAGCCTCGAGAAGGACGCGCATCCTGGAGCGTATTTTCCCTATATCGAGGGACGCAAGCTGAACAAAAAAATCATCGGCGTGCCTTCCGGGTATTCTTAACATGCTCGCTATGCGCGTATCCGACTCTCCTTTATCCCTGAGGATCCTGGCCCTCATCACTCTTTTAAGATGCCAGCAGAGAAGCCCTATTATCTCGTAATGTCTTTTGCCTGTCAAAACAAGGTCTGAAATAACGCGCATGGCATCGTCTACCCTATTCTCACCTATCGCGGCTGTGAGATCGAAAGCCGATGCCGCAATGCTTTTGCCTACGACCTCCTCAACGTCATCGGAGCTTATCTCGCCCCTCTTGCCCACAAAGGCTATGAGTTTCTCGATCTCCTGCTGTAGCGACAGAAGGTCCTGGCCCTGCAGTTCTTTCAGGGTTTCCACGGCATCCGGCAATATCTTTTTGCCGGTACCTGTTGATGCAACAAGATCCCTGATCCACGAATTTAAATCGCGGTCCGTTAAAACGCCGAACCTGCGGACGGTTGCATGCTCGGCTATATCATCTTTTAAAAGAAAGTCTTCATCATCGGACAATAATACAAGGCAGGTTGAATTTATCGGATTTTTAATATATGCGATGAGGCGCGATTTTTCTTCCTTGGCGAATTTTTCAGCGTTTTTTATGACTATGAGTTTCTTCTTGGCTAAAAACGGGATGGTGCCGGCGCAATCAAGCACCTCTCTCATGTCCGAATCGCCGCCATAGAATACTTTGTAATCCAGTTCTTTTGAAGAATTATCCAGGAGGGATGAGCTTAATTCCTCTAATGCCTTGTCTTTTAAATAACTATCGTTCCCGGTAAATAAAAAAACCGCGCGCGGGGTTACCATGCTTCAACGGTTCTCTCCACTATTCGTCTCGCCAGATCGATGATAGCATCGTTGACAGCGGCAGTATCGGATTTCGCCAGAGACCCGGAGGTCCTGTAGGTCGTTTCCCCGGAGAACCCTTTTTCGGTCCACATCACTTTTCCGGTCTTGTGGTTCGTTAGCTCGATGTTCACTATCATTATGATCCTGTATTCTTCCACGTTATTATTGGCGTCGTATCTTAAAGCCTCTCTCCGGAAGTCTACCAATTCTCCGGTAAGTATGAGGTCGGCGTTCGGCTCCCTGGCAATGCCAAGATTCCCATCAAAAACGTACTTGTCGTTCACAGCCGTCGTCAGATCGCGTTCCATGCCCGGTCTATATCCTCTATACATCCTGAGGTTACTCTGTTCCGCGCTGACGTTGATGGCATTCTTAAAATTATCCACGTATATTGTCTTCAAGTCCGAAGGAAGCAAAGAGCGGGTCGTGTACCCGCACCCGGGAATAAGCAAAAGAATTGACATAAAAAATAAAAGAAAAGGCCTCTTCATCATCTCACCTCTTGCTTTTTTGGTTCGTCTGTATTTGCCACACCTGTATCTTGAGCCGTACTTGTATCTTTGATCGCGACCGTCTCGGTTGCGGGCTCGGTAGTTGTCTCTGACGCTGGAGCAGCCTCGACACCAGCTCCCGCTTCCGGAACAACCGGCGCCTTTTCCGCTTCGGCACCTTGAGCAGCAGTTGTTGCCTGCGGCTCTTCAGTTACCGGTGCGGTTTCTGTTTTTAAAGGCTCGGTTTGAGATGCGACAAGAGTTTTCCCAGGTTTTGGTTTACCGCTAAAATTAAGCGGGCTCCAGCTATTAAGCCTCACGGCTTTCGGTTCCTGATCTTGCCCGGCCGATTCTTTCTTTTTATTATCTTGATCAGCGCTATCAGTTGTGACGGATTGGACGGGTTCTTTTTTGGGTTTCGGCTTGCTTGCAAAGCTGAATGGCTTCCACGTGCTGGGTTTGGCTTTCGGTTCCTGGACTTGCTCAGCAGCTACTTTCTCGGGTTTAGGTTTATTTGCAAAACTGAATGGTTTCCATGTGCTGGGTTTTTCGGCTTTCGTTTCCCGGACTTGCTCAGTAGCTACTTTTTCGGGCTTAGGTTTATTTGCAAAGCTGAATGGTTTCCATGTGCTTGCTCTTACAGCCTTAGGCGCTTGGGCTTGCTCAACCGTTTCCTTTTTCTTGGCCGGTCCTGCTAAAGTGAAAGGCGCCCATCCTTTTTTTTGGACCTTAGCGTTTTCTACTTTAGTATTCTGATCAGCGTTATCAGTTGTAACGGCCTGGACGGGTTCTTTCTTGGGTTTCGGCTTACTTGCAAGGCTGAATGGTTTCCATGTACTAGGTTTGGCTTTCGCTTCCCGGACTTGATCAGCAGCTACTTTCTCGGGCTTAGGTTTATTTGCAAAACTGAATGGTTTCCATGTACTGGACTTTGCGGCCTTCGGCGCCTGGTTTTGATCAGTTGTTTCTTTAGGTTTAGGTTTGTTTGCGAATTTTATTGGGTTCCAGGATCTTGGTCCTTCTCCGGGCAGCCCTTTAGCTCTGTCTTCGCGGTTCTTTATAACAGCGGACAATTTATCTATTTTTGTTCTCGCCTCTTTCACAAAGGAACAATCCGGGAATTTATCCAATACCTCCTGATAATATATTACCGCGGACTGGTAATGGTTCTGACTCTCATAGAACCTGGCAGTTATCATAGATTTCTCGGCAGCCTTATCCCTAAGCCGCAAGACCGTCTTATCTGCCTCTTTCGACAGTTCTTTATCCTGGTTGGATTCCGCAAAATTCTGGAACGCCTTTATCGCTTTGTCGGTCGGTTCGATATCATAAGCCGGTTTCAAGGATGCCTTGTAGGCGCAATAAGCGGTCTCGTATCGTGCTTTGTCCGCGAATTTGGAATTTGGATAATCTTCCGCCAGCTTTTGGAACGCCTGTATGGCCTCGTCATAACGCTCGCCTTTCTTGAGAGCCTCGCCCATCTTAAATTGGGACTCTTCGGCAAGCTTGCCGTACGGAGCGTTATCCACTACCTTCTTATATATCTCTATTGCCCGGTCCAGGGCCATCATTATATCCATGCCGAGGACCTTCGGGTTATCTTTAGTGGCGTAGAAATTCGCTATATTAAATTCTCTTGCGATTATCTCGTCTAAATTTTCGATATGAGGAAAATTATCTATCGCTTTTTGATAATTCTGGTACGCAATATAGAACTTCCCCATGGTCTCATAGGAAAGGCCTGCATAATACTGGGAATCGGCGGCATATTCGGAATACTCATACTGCTTGACCAGTTTCTCGAATTCAGAAACGGCACGCTGATAGTCTTTTGCATTATAGAAACTCATCGCCCAATCGAACTGTTCTTTAGGGCTATCCTTGACGGCGTATTTGGGATTTACGAATTTCTTAGTCTCAGGCGTCCATAACCAATATGCAAAAGCCGTATTTGACAAGAGCGCGAGAATGATCCCTGTCATGAGAAATATTTTGTAATTAATTATAGTCTTCTTCATATATTTTAAGGATAAATTATACCATGCAAATGATCGATTAGTCAAAGAATGAATTACTTTTTAGGATGAGGGAACTTCAGTTTCCGATGAGGTCAGGTATTTAACTTCACTACCTGATTGATGAATTGCGATATGCGATCCCTGTCGTCTTTGGTTATTTCCAAGAACTGATTGCCTATCTGGTAACTATCGCCGGCAGGAATCTTTCTGATCCAGGCCACTTTCGATATGGCCTTTATCGGTTTTGGTGTCGTTGGCAGGGTTATCTCCACTATCATGCGGCAAGCAAGCGAAATAAATTCGCCCGAGTTAAAACACACCCCTCCCTCGCCTATGTTTTTACTGAGGGATTCGATCGTGGGATTTTCGTTTTTTCTTAAATTTCTGTACCTAACCGAAAGGGCCGAATCTATTCTTCTGTATCTGCGTTTCTCTTCCACATTATTTAGATTCTCCATCTAGCGTCTGGCTCCTATTTTATCCCTTGTTTTTCCCGGGACATTTTATAAAAATAATATAATTCCTGCATCTGAAAATCGCTTCAATTTGTTAAAATATATCATATAATATATACTTTGTCAAGGTAAAATATAAAAAAGTTAGTTTTTCTGCCCGTATGTTTTGACTTTATACGGGCTACTTCCATCCGATAAAATTTCTATTGCGCCATTTTTTCTTGTTTCATAACATATTGAATTTAAATAATTTATAAAATTTGATCCTGGCTCAGGCCGCGCAACTCGCTTGTACATATCCCCTGCGCTCATTATGCATACCTTCGGCGACACGCGAATGAAAAAGTCCGACGCGATTTCTTCATCGCCAAGACCTCCGCCGTGATGTGGCGCTTTCATAACCTCCGACCTCAAAAACGAATCATACGAAATAATGTTTCTCATGGCCCCGGATGATGCGTCGCCGCAAAAGATACAGCTGAAATTTTTATAAACAAGTTTCAGAACTACGGAATTGTCATTCTCCGAAGACAACGATCCCTGCGCGCCGGCGTTTTCCGAAGGGTTCAACACGAAAAATTTCACGCCGCTCACTTGTCCGATCACATCGCCGCTCGCGACCCTTAAATGTCTTATGCGGTTTTTCTTCAGGATCTTTATGTATTCATTATACATCGCGCTATCCGGTATCACCGCGCCGCTATCTATGACGCAGCCTATTTTAAAATTTTTCAATATGTAGATGAGCCCGCCCAAATGGTCCGCGTGAAAGTGCGTCACGATAACGGCGTCGATCGATCTTACTCCTTTATTCCATAGATACGGCGCTACTACGGATTTCCCGGCATCGAACCTTCCCTCTTCTCCGCCCGGCCCTCCGTCGATCAGCGCATTCCCATTTCCCGGAAGTTCTATAAATGCGGAATCTCCCTGCCCCACATCTAAAAATGTTATCTTTAAAGTTTGGTTATTGAAATTTATGCTCTCTTGCCATACCAATATATTCAAAAATATGAGAATAACCAAAAGAACGCTTTGCCTTCTTAAAGTTATCCGGCCGAATTCAACCATGGCCGGTAAAAACAATAGCGCAATCAACGAATAATAGAGAACGAGGAACGTAAGCCCCGGCGCGGGCCCCCTGAAGTGAGAGAGCGGGATCCCGGCAAAAAAGCGATTCGACATAAAAAGGCATTTTTCGACGGCGCATAAGAGCGGCGCGGCCGCATTCGCAAAAAAATTTGACAGAAAACCTATGCCGGCAAATATGAATGAAGCCGCCGTCAGGACAAATAATAACGGTATGACGACAAGGTTGGCTATTATGGATATTGGCGAAACTATATTGAAGTAAGCTAAAATTATAGGCCACGTTATAAGCCATGCGGCTATCGATGTCACTATGCCGATATATAAATAACGGGCCATTCTTTGCAAGACAGAAACGCGCCTTGCGGCCATTGCGAACCCTGTCAGCTCATTTATCTTCGGAACAAATATTATTACGCCGGCCAGGGACACAAATGTGAGCTGGAAACTCGGGTCAAACAGCTCTTTCGGGTTCCAAAGAAGTATTAAAAACGCGGCCAAAGAAAGAGAATTCAGGGTATCGGTTTCCCTGTCTATTATATATCCTATGACAAATACTGCGAACATCATCGTGGCCCTGATTATCGGCGGGCTTGAGCCTGCGACGATAGTATAGAAAACAAGAAATACGAGCGTCAGCGCAAGATTGATCTTCTTCGGGAATCGCAATATGCCGAAGAACGCTAAGAACAGCGCGGCGATCAATCCTACATTAAGGCCGCTTATGGCGATGATGTGGACCGTGCCTGTCTTTATGAAGTCATCCATAATGGTATCCGGGAGCGCGCTCCTGTCGCCTATCATTATCGCGTTCATAAATCCGCCGTAAGGAGGCTCTAGATATTTGTCGAATAAGTTCCTTATGGCGTGCCTTAACTTATAAGCGGATTTGTTGAACCATCCGGCACGGTTGCCGAGTTTCTTTATCGGTGAATCATCTTTCACTCGAAGGACGGCATGGACGTCTTTTATCGCCAGATATTCCTCGTAATCGAAGACGCCGGGATTCTTCAGTCCGTGCGGTTTTGCCAATACTCCCCCAAGGAGAAGCTCGTCGCCGAAAGATACCGGTATTCCCTTATCGGAGTAGGCGCTGACTTTTACGAGGCCGGTAACAGGAAAAATAGGGACTGTCCCCAAAGGGGACTGTCCCATTTTTCCCAATCCTTTAACCTGGAGCACAAAACCCGTCCTCTTTTTACCATATAATGCTGAAGACGTTATCGGATCATCTATCACCACTCCCCTCACAAGGACCTGTTGCGGCATGTCTTGGATATAATGGGATATATGGTCTGCAGGCAATTGTGTTGAATTCTGATAGGCAGCCATGCCGAAGAAGAATAAGGCTGCGTATAGGCTGATGTGCGAAAATACATTTTTATTGGATCTTAATAAGGCAAGAGCTATAAAAATAAAACTGGCTATGATCGAATATGCGGCAGGGATCTTGAGAAAGCGCTCAAGCGCTATTCCGATACAGAATGGTATGACTATGTATAGGATGGGACGTTTCATCTAACTTACCTTTTTGATATTTAAAAGCCTCTTGATCGTCTTTATACATGTTCTCATATATAAAGACGTAAAAAGAGGCTAAATTATTGCAAAATATTTTAAAATACTTTAGAGTTGTGTGTCCCTAAATGACACGTCCCCTATTTACCTTCTTGATACCAATCGGGATTATCATCGTGCGAATGACTGCCTGGAACTGAGGTTAAGGGCACAGGATGTGTTACCTGGATCACTTTATCGGGATTGTCTATCGGGGAGACGTATATAGCGCGCCCTCCTCCCGGCACTGAGGCCACATAATAAAAATATTTACCATCACGTGATATTTTGATATCCATGAGCCACGGTATATTACAGCGCCATAGTTTTTCTATCTTACCAGTGTTTATGTTCATCCTAAAAAAATATCCCCGCGCAGGTATATCGTAAGAATACTGCTGACCGTCTTCTGAGATATTCGTTATATAAACTATATGCTCATTATCGGGATACCATGCACTGTTACCTCTATATTTTCCTATCATCCTGAGATTTGTTCCGTCGCTATTTGATATATAAGAAGCAAGATTTCGCATGCCAGCCGAACCGCTTATTATAAACTTATCGCCCTTAGGAGAGATTTTGAAAACCTGAATGTAAAATTTCTCGTCCAATTCTATTATCTTTGTGTGAGTCTTTGATAAAAGATTATAATAGTAAACCTTATTCTTATATTCCGATCTTACAAGGGAGTGTGGTACATAATATATCTTTGTATCATCCGGACTCCATCCAAAAATAACCGGCATTCCAAGTCCCGCTGGCATTTCTATAAATTCTTTATTATTGTTGTTGTAATCCACGATCCAAAATCCATACTTCTTTAATTCATCATCAATGCTTGTACAAGCAATTATCTTTCCACTTGCAGACCAAACGGGATGTCCTGCATTTTTTAGAAGAAGTCTTGTTTTGCCATTTTCGGTAATGAAGATATCTGAAAATGATTGCCTATTTGAATCAAAAACGAATCTCCCTTTTATTTCAGGCCCTTTATCAGATGCAAAACACCTTGCAGTGGAAAATAAGATTATAAAAATTGCACCATATAATAAAATTTTAGATTTATTCATTTTTGTCTTTCCTATAATACTCTTGAACAGTTGGGTTACTCTATATAATATATTATATGTGGCGCCATAACTTTATAAAGTATATCGGCTATCTGGCCATTGATTATACTCATCTTGTCGGTCGGTGTCAGCGATGTAATATTCTGCAGGGCCTGTTGGGCAATCACTGCAGTTCCCGTTTCAATAATATTCATCTCTGCCGGTGTCAAAGACATTTTGGTATTGTTGTATATATCATACAATAATTTCCCATATACTTCACTACTGGTCACGGCCTGCCTCCGCCCTTCTATCACTTCCTGCGGAATGTAGACAAGGGCTTCGGAATTCGTATGTAACAGGTCAGTTGTATTAACCGTATCATAGCGTACCCCAAAATAACAGCCCTCGGCATTGACGCCAGAAAAATTGTAGGAGGTAGAAGACAATGCTGGAGAGTAGAGAGTGATATATGAACCGTTCTCTGAGCCTATCTGGGTCAAATCTGTGCTTAAGGTCGTCTTGGTAAAGAATGTTGGTCCTGAAGTAGTCGTTATATTCGCTTCTACGGCAGAGCCATTCTTGAGGTCGATATCAACTTTAACAAAAGCATCGCGGCCATTATAAACTCCGAGTAAAGGATCTACATCATAACTACCAAAAAATGGGTCGCCGGCGGAAAATGATATCTTGATACCCAGATTGTCGAGCGTGGGTGGTAAATTTACTGTCGTATTAACGTAATCGTTAGCTCTTATATCGATAGACGGATAATTCTGGTTTAGATAAGTTTCTATATTCGTTACACCATCAAATAATTCAGTACCCTTCTGATCACCATACTTTGCTTTTAATACCGCTTTTAAATCATCACGATTCATAAAATCACTCAAATCCATAATATTATTGGAATCAATACCTATCTGCTGATTTTTATTATCGATTTGTTGTTTCCCCGCATCCTCGCCGTTCGGAAACTGGTCAGTCGAATTATTCAAATTCGAAATCTGTTGTTGTATAGCATTAACCTGCAATATATTTTGCGACTCATACGTATCGTCCCAACCTCCAGCGGTCACATCAATACCATTGAATGTCTGCGTCGTGGGCTCTCCTTCAACAAGCAAGTTTCCGGTATAAGTGAGATAAAAAGTACCTGTGTAGTACAACCGAGTGTTACCGGGCCAAAGCGTATAACGCGTATAATGGTATGGGTCAACGTCAAACCCCCTAGCTATGGTTATACTACCATCGTAGGATGTGCTTGGGAATTCCGGGAATTCCCTATGAACTGTCATTCCAGCGGGACATCCCGAATCGTCAGTATAATAATAATAAATTATATCTATTTCATGAGTGGCGCCATAATAAATATTGTCAAATTCTTTCTTAACTCTACCATAGCCTTGATTATCCCAATTCTCATCAAGATAGTCTAAAGTATAGGAACCCTTGTAAAAAACCACAGTTTTCGATTTTATTAATGAATCGTTATAATAGATGTAATCTATTCTGGATACATTAGGTATTGATGGAGAAGAATCTGTTCTTGACATAACTCTATTTGCTGGATCATCAGAATAATTATAGATAGCATCGAGAGTTGTCCAGTTATCGTCCCAATATGAGCTTACTGACTGAAGGCGATCCGTAGAATCGTCATAGTAAGTATAGGAATACGAATTCCCGCTGACAGTCGTAGATTTACTGATCCTGCCGTAGCTGCGGTAATTCCAGTTCTCGTTTAGATAGTAGTCTGTTTCAATCCTTCCGCTTGTATTGATATAAGTCTTGGATTCCCCATATGCCGTGGAATCGTTATAATAGGTATAGGTTACGCCTTGACTATTGATGACATCCAACATCGGTGACGCCGCACCAGATGTAGCCGCAGGAAACTCCGTCTTTGACTTAATCCTGTTCGTTTCATCATCAAAATAATTGTAGGTAGCTATAAGCATCTTACAATTAGCATCGGAATACGCGTTCTTTGTCTCGACCCAGGTCGGATCCTCGATATAGTAAGTATACGTATAAGAAAGCTCGCCGTTAACAGGAGTCTGCATAATAGATTCATCGACCCTGCCGAATCCCCGGTTGTTCCAGTTCTCATTGATATAGTGGTAGTAGACGTTCCCGAAAGAATCAGGTGAAACTAATGTTTGAGATTCGATGTAGCCCGAGGCATCGTTATAATAGGTATAGGTCTCGCCGCTGGCCGCATCTACTTTTGTCTCGAGTCTATTCGTAGAATCGTTATAATAGTTATAAGTTGTAAGTAGGCTTATGCAATTGGAGTCTGAATATGCATTCACTGTCTTGAGCCGACCTGTAGAATCGTCATAATAAGTATAGGCATATGAGAGCTCGCCTATATATACAAGATCGCCGCTAAATGTATATTCAAGATTACCGTTACGAGGAATATCTGATGCGGATTTATCAATCCTGCCGTATCCTTGAGAGCTCCAATCTTCATCAAGAAAGTGATAGTAGATCATGCCAAAAGAATCGGCTAATGCAAAAGTTACTGAGGAAAGGTAATTCGTTGGATCATTATAATAGGTGCGGGTTGTTATAAGAGCCGTCCCGTTTAAGTCAGAATACGCATTCTTCGTCTCAAGTCGTCCTGTGGAATCCTGGTAGTAACTATATGTGTAAGACATCTCACCGTCTAATGCAGTCTGTCTTCGCGATAAGTCCACCCTTCCATACCCTTGACCATTCCAGTTCTCATCAAGATAATGGTAGTAGATCATGCCTGATGAATCGGGTGAGGCAAGTATTGTCGAAGAGATGCGGCCATCGGTGTAATAGCTGTGTCCAGTTCCTATAGGGTCATTGTCATAGAAGTAGGTTTCCACAAGGTTGGTAAAGCTAGAGTCAAAATATGCATTTTTCGTATCAAGCCTTCCTGTGAAATCCTGGTAGTAACTATACGTGTAAGATAGCTCGCTACCTAATGCAGACTGTCTCACAGATTGGTCTATTCTGCCGTAGCCCTGAGAGTTCCAATCCTCATCAAGATAGTGGTAGTAGACCATGCCGGATGAATCAGGTGAGGCAAGTGTTGTTGAAAGGATACAGCTATCATCGTAATAGGTATACGTGTAGGTTTTCACAAGAGATGTACTATTAAGGTCTGAATATGCATTTTTCGTCTCGAGCCTTCCTGTAGAGTCCTGGTAGTAACTATATGTGTAAGATATCTCACCGTCTAACGCAGTCTCTCTTCTCGATGTGTCCATTCTGCCATATCCTTGACTGTTCCAATTCTCATCAAGATAATGGTAGTAGACCATGCCGGATGAATCGAGTGAGGCAAGTATTGTCGAAGAGATGCGGCCATCGGTGTAATAGCTGTGTCCAGTTCCTATAGGGTCATTGTCATAGAAGTAGGTTTCCACAAGGTTGGTAAAGCTAGAGTCAAAATATGCATTTTTCGTCTCGAGCCTTCCTGCCGAATCCTGGTAGTAAGTATACGTGTAAGATAGCTCGCCATCTAATGCGGTCTGTCTTCGCGATATATCCACTCTTCCATATCCCTGACTGTTCCAATTCTCATCAAGATAATGGTAGTAGACCATGCCGGATG
>PLNN01000028.1 GCA_003142795.1 Candidatus Omnitrophota bacterium | reverse complement strand
GTGTGGTGGTTAAAAGTTTAATCAAAGGCTCTCCAGCGTTTGAGGCCGATATAATAGATGGCGATATTATCAAAAAATTAAATGGTGCAGAGGTTATAGATGCAGAGCAATTTGGCAAACTTTTAGACGAAAACAATGAGAACAAAATATCCCTGACTTTTATTAGAGGCGGAAAAGAAATGACTAAAACGATTCAGCTAAATTCCTCTCCGGAAAAACTTAATTAACAGCATAACTCCAAAGGAGAAAATGAGATGAGGAAACTTATAAATTGGCTAAAAGGCATATCCGCAAACCCCTTTATTCAGAAGTTTTATCTTATAGCCTTTATCGCTTTCTGTATTTATCTTATAGTTCCGAAATATCAAATTTCTCGTGAAGGTCGAGAAACAGTCGCAATCAACAAATTTACCGGAGAAGTTCAAGGCGAAAATCTTAGAGAACGAATATCTGAGCTTAAAAATTATAGTGATGTTCTTGAAAGAACGATTTCCAAAACGACAAAAGAACAAAATAGACTCAAGGCAAGAGTTAATGAACTTACAAGTTTTATCGAGAATGAAATGCCTCCCACAATTGGACATCAAAATTGTCCATCCTTGGACAAGGAAAAATAAAAAAGAGGTATTATTCTATGTCCCATAAGGCTAATTACAGGAAGTAGAGAAATAACGACAAAGGAGAATTGGAAAAGATGAAAAATTTATGGATATTGCTTTTAGTATGTAAGATATTTCAGTTTGGAGCTTATTCAGGCATAGGAGAGACTAAATTGGAAAAAAACATTAACGACTGGATAAAAGATAAAAAGGTAATTAGCGTTACTCAAAGCGGTTCATATCTTTCAGGCGTCATAACTATAATAACAGAGCAATAAAACCATTGGAGAAATAATTATATTTATTAGGTATTTGACATGGTGGCAGATGCAGAAATAGCTTTATATAAATGTTTGTTAGGCTGTGCTGATTTATTTTGCAATCTCTTTCCCTCGGCAATAAGGGATTCCGCCTCGGATATAAGTCCATCCACTCTTTTTAACATTTTTTCATACACTTTTTCGTGATCAGGCGTTATCTCATAATGCTTAGATCGCTTGCCTATCTTATCTCTCATCTTTTTTACATGTGAAATTCGTGATTCTAAATCACCTGTATAATAGCGGACGACCTGGCTTTTTGACATAGTAGGGAATTTTAATTGAGTATATACGGGGATATAGTTGCTCGCCGCTTTTTTATCATCGATATTAAGGCTAGTCATCAGATCAAGAAATATGATATCGGAAGGGAGGAGGCCGTGTCGCTCTATTTTAGATAAATAAGTCCTATCAATAGAAACTTTTTTTGCTAGTTCTTCCGCAGTAAGTTTTAATTCCTTGCGTCGCGCCTTAATCAATTTACCAAAAGCGAGTTTATCCATGCCTTAAGTCTACATAATATGTGAAAAATTGTCAACGTGAAAAATATTCACTTTTTGCTTGACAAGATGTGGAAAATCAGTATACTTATAAATGTGAATAAAATTCACGTTGAATATGATTCACAAAACCGGTAAGAAATCATATATTTTTTACCCGCAGTAGTTATAAATTAAAAAACGGGAGGTATAAGATGTTAACGCAGTTAAAGATAGAGAGAATGCGAGCGGGTATAAAACAATGGCGCCTCGCTTCTTTAATAGGTGTAAGTCAGGCCGAGCTTTCTAATTATGAACTTGGCCAGCGTCGTTGCCCAGCCGATATAAGGCGTAAGATTGCAGATATTTTATCAACAACACCGGAGGCATTATTCCCGGAGGAGGTAAATCAATGAAGGTGGCCATATATTGTAGAACGTCTACCCAGGAACAGCATACGGAAAATCAGCGTATAGAGCTTGAAGAATACGCCAACCGTATGGGGTATGAATACGAAGTGTTTGAAGAAAAGGAAAGCACCCGTAACACTCGCCCTGTAAAACAAGCTCTATTGCAACGCCTACGGCTGAAAGAGTTTGATGGAGTCCTCGTCAGGCAGCTCGACAGATGGGCGCGCTCGATCTCGGAGCTTATCCTCGAAGCCGAAGATTTATTCATAGCTAAAAAAATCTCTTTCATATCATTAAAAGACAATATAGACCTTTCTACTTCTTCTGGGCAGCTTATATTCCATATCTTCTCGGCTTTCGCACAATTTGAAAGGTCGCTTATTCGTGAGCGCACCATGTCAGGACTTGCCCGCGCGGTCAAAGAAGGTAAGCAGTTGGGTAGGCCTAAGGGATCAAAGGACAAGACTGATCGCCGGAAGTCGGGGTATATGCTTCGATGGGCGGGTAAAAAAGTAGAAAAGGAGAAATAAAAATGGCAGCAAAGCTGAGTGTGACTATTAAGATGGTAAAGGTTTCAGATGAAGAAAAGAAGAAGCGAAGGCAGAAGATATTGGAGACCTTAATTAAAGCTAATGGCTAAAATTCAAGCCTTATACTCAAGGGATTCTACTGAAACCCAACGAAAGAAGGGGTTGTCTGTCCCACGTCAGAAGAAGTGGCTTGAGGAAGAAGCCAAGAGACGTAAGTTTTCTAACATAAGACACTATCCCGATGATGGCTATTCTGCCAAAGACGATAACCGTCCTTCATATAAACGATTATTATCAGACATAGAGAACGATCTGATTAACGTTGTGATCGTGTATAAGGGCGATAGGATAGCTCGTAATACAATAGGATTTTTAGGGTTTGTTGATCTGTGTAATAAGCATGACGTCGAGCTTATCTCATTGTCGGAGAAGTTTGATACAACAACACCTACAGGTAGGCTAACACTTACGATATTGGCAAGCCTAGCAGAATGGGAAAGAGGGCAAACCGTTGAACGAGTAAAAGACGTAATGTGGTCCAAAGTTAAGAAGGGAGACTTTTGCGGAGGACAGCCTGCTCTTGGGCTTGATGTTAAGGACAAACATCTTGTCCATAACGAAAAAGAATCGGATATTGTAAGGCAAATGAATGATCGGTTCGAGGATGATCCTTTTTACCGAGGTATAACGGTATGGCTTAACTCGATGGGATATAAAACAAAAAGAGGAACGACTTTCGCGCAAAGCACAGTAAAGAGGATTTTAACTAACCCGATATATAAGGGGTATCAGAGTTTTGGCAAGCGAGTAGGTGGAGCCAGGACGGTAGATAGGAACGCTCCGATATTCAAGGCAAATGTTGAGCCGATAATATCCGCAGAACAGTTTGACCGGGTGCAATATCTTATCAAAACGAAGAAGCACGAAAGACGGCAGCGAAAGCATAGTATTGTTTTTATATTAGGAGGATTGGCAAGATGCGAGTGCGGTGGAAATCTCGACAGCTATACGATGGAAAAAAAGCAAAGCGGGAAGAAATATTGTTATTACAAGTGCCATAATAATACGAGTAAGGGGAATACGGTTTGCCCTGGCAATACAAGGCCAAAAGACATTATCGAAAAGCATGTTTTGGATTATGTAAGGCAGGAAGCGAGGTTAAGGTTTGAAGAAAAAGAAGCCGAGGAGATAGAGTTAAGACGCAAGCAGAACAATCCTCACGAACATTTAAAGCGCATTGAATCATCTATTGCAACTTTGAAAGGAAAACGAAGCAGGTTTTACGATGCCCTGGGAGACGGCAGCTTCCCGAAAGCCGAGATCTCAAAGCGGCTTGACAAGATAGCTCTTGAGCTTGAAGATACAGAGATCCAAAGAGAAGCTCTGCTTGCGGAGATTAACCCGGTAGAGAAAGAAAAGAGGGCGGGAGTATTGGGTAAAGTGAACGCCTTAAATGGCGATATTTTCTCCCTGCCGGATTCAGATAAAAAAGCCATCTTGAAGCAGCTTGTAAAAGAGATTCGGGTAAGTAGGGCCGGAGAGGTAGAAATAGAGCTGTATGAATTGTAATGTAGTGATAGCGTATGATAATGATATATAAGTAAAGGTTAGCTAATGCACGGGCATGGGTTCATTGCCGCAACGAGCATGAATTTGGAAGGGTAAGTCAACCTGTTCGCGACCCTNNGCTTCGAGCGGCAGGCGCAGGACCTCCAAGACGTTCCGCTTAAATTCCGGAAGTTCGTCTAAAAACAAGACACCGTTGTGCGCGAGGCTTATTTCGCCTGGGATCGGATTTGTACCGCCGCCGACAAGAGCGGAATCCGAAATGGTATGGTGAGGCGAACGAAAGGGGCGGGTGCCGGTCAGGCCTTTATTGGGAGACAGGAGTCCCGCGACGCTATGGATCTTTGAGGTTTCAAGCGATTCTTCAAGCGTCATTTCAGAAAGTATCGTCGGAAGCCTTTTGGCCAGCATACTCTTCCCGGAGCCGGGCGGCCCGATCAAAAGGACATTGTGCCCTCCAGCGGCGGCCACTTCAAGGCCGCGCTTGACATGCTCCTGGCCCTTGACGTCGTTAAAATCTATTTTATATTTGGAGTTCCTTTTTATCATAAGCTCCACATTCGATTCATGCGGTTTCACATCTATCTTTTTATTGATGAAGTTGACCACGTCCCTCAGGGTCTCCAAAGGATATACCTCGACTTCTTTTGTGACAGCCGCTTCTTTGGCGTTCTCTTTCGGCAGGATGAATTTTTTCTTACCCATTTTATTTAATGCCATGGCTATCGGGAGCGCCCCCTTGATAGGTTTAAGTTTTCCGTCCAGCGACAGTTCGCCGCAAAATATATATTCATCCAGCTTTTCGCATTCGATGGCCCCTTCGGACAATAGGACCGACAGCGCGATCGGAAGGTCGAAAGAAGCGCCTTCTTTTTTGATATCGGCAGGCGCGAGATTTATGGTTATCTTTCTTGCGGGAAATTCAAAATCGGAATTTTTTATAGCGGCCTTGATCCGGTCGCGAGATTCTCTTATCGCGGGATCCGGCAATCCTATTATATTGATCCCGGGCAAGCCTCCGGCTGTATCCATTTCCACTGTAACCTCGCGGGCGTCAATGCCTATAACGCACGCCGAATATATCTTAGCAACCACATTGTCCTCCTTTTGGTCCGTTTGCCATTTGAGATCAATATTGTTCCTCAACGGCATTTTCTATCAATTCTATGCTTTTCGCTTTATATTCATGATCCAGTTTTATTGATACTACGTCGATGCGCCAATTTGAATAAACAAGCCCTCGCCCTTTCAGATAACAAAGTGCGTTATTGATGATATGTCTTTGTTTGGCCCTTGTTACGGACAGGCAGGGCGGGCCGAAAGAAGAGGATATACGGGTCTTTACTTCAACGAAGACCGTGACGTCTTTTTGCCTGGCAATAACATCGATCTCGCCCAGGGGCGTCCTGAAATTAGTCTTCAGGATCTTGTAGCCGTTTTTCTTAAGGAATTTTACGGCCATCTTCTCGCCGCGCATACCCGTTATCTTATTCTCCCGGCCCAACTCATTACCCTCCGTAAGCTTCCAGTACTATCTTTTCTATTTCATCCTTTACTTCCCGTTTTAACGGTATTACGGTGTTGTACCACTTGCCGTCTTTACCTTCTTCGCGGGGCATGCTCACGAACAGGCCATCCTTGCCCTCGACCACTCTAAGCCCGTTTATAACAAGGCTATCGAGTATCGATAGGTCGCAGAAGGCTTTTGTCGCGCTTTTGCCATCCAGCTTATGAAGTCTTGTCACTTCCAGCTTCAGATCATCCCGTATCATTCTATTCACCTCCTTTCACAATTTACCCCTCACTATATAAGATGCTTAAAACCGTTATTTTATTGCAAATATTTTAAAATAATTTTTTGTAGACGGTTAACAATGAAAAATGATAGGAAGGGCGCATAGCGATGTAGAGGATGGAATTATTTTCTAAAACCTGTTTTTGGTCCGCTTATCCAGCGTTTCAAGGATACGGGAGGCTCCTTTTTCTCCGTCTCTTTTCCACGCCTCGTATATCATGACCAGCATTTTAGTCGACTTTGAATCCGATATCCACTTTGTCCCCAAAACTAGAGTGGCTACCAGTAACTGCAGGAAATAGCGGGGCGTTAAAAATGACAGCACGAATGATATGGATGCCAGGACCATATAGATATTTATCTTTTTCATAATATTTACCTTTCTTTTTTTGGGCCGGTCTTTTTCGAATACTTTGACAGTTTCATAAGCCGATACTGCTTTTACCAGACAATCCGCGCAGGAAGCAAGGTGCTCAACGCATCCTTGTCTTTCATGCTTTGGCAAAGAATCACCCAGATAAGCTGCAAGCTCTTCTTCAGTCGGATGGGCCGATTTTTTTATCTCTATTTTTGTCATAAGGTCCCCCGTATATAAAGATGCTAAAAACTGCAAAATTATTGCAATTATTTTAAAAATCTTTCAATTTTCGCCTTAATTCTTCCTTAGCTCTTTTCACGTAACTTGATACGGTGCCTTCCGGGATGTTCAGTATCTCGGCTATTTCACGGAACTTTTTATCATGGTAAATGTTAAGCTTGATCATGAGCTTTTCTTTATAAGGTAATGCGCCTATTGCATCCTCTATATTTTCCAGGATCTCTTTTCGCGTCAGGTCGTCGGAAGCATCGGAGCCGAAAGCATATGCCGGCTCTTTCAGCTCTTCGCCGGACTCATACGTAAGCCCGATCGGCTTCGGTATATCCTGTGAGCGTTTGGCCCGCATATATTCCATGGCTTTATTACCCGACACTATTGCAAGCCAGTAAGAGATATTTTTCCGGTTCTTTATATTCTTGAGTTTTTCGCCTTTCCAGACAGCTGTCAGGACATTCTGCCTTATATCTTCGATATCCTGCGGTGGAAGGGTAAAGCCGTATTTTCCCAGGCAGCTTACTATAGCGGCATATATAAGGCGTTCATATTTTTGCGTCAATCGCGACCAGGCACTTAAATCACCATTTACGCATGCCTTTACGATATTAGTGTCATCTTCAGGGTATACATCTTTCATTGTGGGTAAAATACCATATTATATGTAAAATTGTCAAATTAAATTTAATCTTTAATCAAATAATAGGCATCCAATTGTGAAATCTTGCTCACCCGGGTTGCATTTTGCCTATTATTATGATATATTTATCTACACTATGTTAGAGCGAATGCCGGTAGACCATCTCACTGGGTTATTTTCGAGAGAGTCGTTAAAAGAATTCCTGCAGGAGAATATACTTGAGGCCGCGAGTGAAAGGAAGCTGCTCTTCCTGACGCTTGTCGATCTCGACCATTTTAAGAATTTTAACGATAAACTTGGTCACGTTTTCGGGGATGAGATCCTGAAATACGCCTCCGAGATGTTGCGTTCCGTGATGGGGGAGGACTCGAATTATTTCTTTCGCTACGGCGGGGATGAATTTATCGTGATATCGCTCGATACAGATATGGCTAAGATAACACGGTCCCTAAAAAATTTTAATGCCAGCGCGTTTTATCAGCCTTTTCTGGCGCAGAATAAATCATATAAGATCACGCTTAGCGCCGGCATTGCGACTTTCCCTAAAGATGCGCAGACGGTCGAAGAATTGATCGGGAAAGCCGATAAGGCAATGTATTTCTCGAAAAGACACGGCCGGAAGATGATCGTTTCGCCCGGCGCTATGAAGCGTATCTTCGTGACAGATATCTTTGCTCTTTCTGTTCTTGCGATCGTCGGTCTCTATACAATAATGTATTTGTTCGTTAATCCTTTATTTATAGACGACATTACTTCTTATATCGCAAAGCAGGCATCGCGCGTAAAGATCGTTGTAAAAAGAGATCGTCCGGATAAGCCGGCTTTGCCGAAGCAGGCACCGGTTAACCCTGTCCCGCCGCCTGTTTTGCCGGAAAAGAGCACTTTAGACAAAGTAAAATTGAAAGATGGAGGTGTTTATGAGGGGCGTATCCTGGTAAATAATTCAAACGGCGTGATCATAACCATAAAAAAAGAGAAGGGTGAGTTTATGTTCAGCATTCCGGCGTCAAAGGTAGAGAGCGTAAAATATGGCGCTAGCGCGGGAGCGAAATAAAGGCGAATATGGAAGATTATAACAATAAGACAAAAGAAGAGCTTGTGGCGGCACTGGCCAATTCGCTCAAAACTATTGATGAGCTGAAAGCCGAAGAGGCCGAACATAAGAAAATCGACGAAGTAGTATCCCGTTTCTCCGAAGCGAACTACGGCGCCATATTCAATTCTGCCAACGATGCCATATTTGTCGAAGATATCGAGGCGGCCAGGATAATCGATGTTAATAATAAAGCGTGCGAGATGTTTTGCTACCCCAAGGAAGAGCTTCTAAGGCTTAGCGCTGACGGTCTAAACTCAGGCGAGGCCCCTTACACCACAGACGCGCTCAGAAATCTGATAAAGAAAGCCGCTGATGGCGAACCACAAATATTTGAATGGCTGGCCAAAGATAAGGCAAACAGGTTTTTCTGGGTCGAGATAAGCTTAAAACGCGCCATTATAGGCGGCAAATACCGTATCTTGGCGATAATTCGCGACATCAATGAACGCAAACAGACCGAGGAGAGGCTTAAAAAAATAAATGAGGCATTCATACATTTCGGCGTTGACCCGCTGGATAATATCAGGCGCCTTACCGCCCTATGCGGGGAGCTTTTGAGCGCTGACTGCGCTCTCTACAACAAACTTGAAGAAGGCAAACTCTATTCGTGCGGACAATGGCATGTCCCGGGCGATTTCAATGCTATCAGCAGTCCCGAAGGACATATCTGTTATGATGTGATATGCAAGAAAAGCAACGATATTATAACTATAAGAAATTTGCAGGAGACAGATTACGCGAATACAGACCCGGGCGTTAAGAAATATGGATTGGAAACTTATGTGGGCCGGGCTGTCAAATTCGGCGATGAGTGCATAGGGACCCTGTGTGTATTATATAAATATGATTTTGTTCCTACCGAAGAAGATAAAGAGATCCTGGGCATTATCTCTTCCGCCATCGGCGTCGAAGAAGATCGTAAGAATGCCGAAGATATTTCCCATCTTACGCATTTTTCAATAGAACACGCATCCGACTCCACGTTTTGGATCGCCCCGGACGCGCGGATATTATACGTCAATGAGAACACCTGCCAGGTGCTGGGATATTCCCGCGAAGAATTGGCAAACATGACAGTGCATGATATCGATCCCAATTTCCCTCCTGACATATGGCCCGGTCACTGGAAAGAGTTAAAAGAGAAGGGCACGATGACCTTTGAATCCAGGCACCGGAGGAAGGAGGGCACTACCTTTCCCGTAGAGATCACCATAAACTATCTGGAATTCGAAGGGAATGAATATAACTTTGCTTTTGCGCGCGATATAACGGAGCGCAAGAAGCAGGAAGACGGCTTAATGAAACGCGATGAGCAGCTGGAGATCCTGTCCCGGACCAGCCAGCACATAAACGCGGTGCTCGAGATACCGATAATTTTGCGTACCCTTGTAGCAGCTGCCATGGAACTGGTAGGCGCCAGTGGAGGAATGGCAGGGCTCCTGATAGGCGGCAAGATGAAATTCAGCGAATATAATAAGAACGGTAAGATAGTCCCGATCAGTTTTATGATCGATTCCAAAAGAGGGATACCCGGGTGTCTGGTCAAGACGATGAAGCCTTATATTTCTAATAATGCAGAACATGACGAGCGGATATTGCCTGAAAAGCAGAAGGCCTTCAGCTTATATAATCTTGTCAGCGTTCCTATCATAAACCGGAAAGGTGAAGCGCTGGGATGTTTCGAGATACATAATAAAGAGAACAAGCTACCTTTTGACACGCAGGACGTTTTTATGCTCCAGGGGCTTGCCGCAAGCGTATCTGTCGCTCTTGAGAACGCGCACATGCTCGCCGAGAGAAAACGCGCGGAAAAGGAACGCGAGCTTCTGAATAAAGAGCTGTTGGACTCGAATAAGAAGCTTAAGCAGCTGGCGTTGAAGGACTCGCAGACAGGCCTTTACAATCATCGCTACTTGAGCGAATTCATAGAGCCGGAATTGTATCGCGCCATAAGATATGCGCATCCTCTTTCGGTCATGATGATAGACATAGACTATTTTAAATCGATAAACGACGTTTACGGCCACCAGTTCGGCGACCTGGTCTTAAAACAATTTGCAAAGCTTTTAAGGAGGATAGTCCGAAGGTATGACATAGTGGTCAGGTTCGGCGGCGAAGAGTTTGTCGTGATATGTCCCGGCGTGAACAGGGCTAAAATACTGATGCTGGGACAGAGAATACTGGATACCATCGGGATGTATGATTTCGGAAATAAGAAACAGAGCGCCAGGTTAAAGGTCAGCGCCGCTGTCGCTTCTTTCCCGGAGGACAAGGTTACCAGGGGTATCGATCTGATCAATCTGACGGATATCATATTGAATAAGGTCAAAGAGATCGGCGGCAACAGGGTCTGTTCCTCGGCGGACATCGCGACTAAAAAGTATGCGCCGCCTAAAGAATCGGTGGAGTCTACGGACGTAAGGGCCCTGAAAGAGAAGATAGAGAAACTTACCAAGAAAGGCAAACAGAGCCTGATCGAGTCTATCTTTGCTTTTGCCAAGACGATAGAGCTTAGAGACCACTATACGGGTGAACACGGCGAGAGCACGGTCCATTACGCTATAGAGGTAGCCAGAGAAATGAACCTGCCTTTGCAGGAGATAGAGAATATCAGGGAGGCGGCAGTATTGCACGATCTGGGCAAGGTCGGCATAAGCGATAAGATACTCCACAAGAAGGGCAAGCTCACTAAAAAAGAATTTGACGAGATAAAGAAGCACCCGCAGATCGCGGCAGACATCATACGGCCCATACAATTTATGCATGACATAGTGCCGCTTGTGCTCTATCATCATGAAAGATGGGACGGTAAAGGCTACCCTGCCGGCCTGAAAAAAGAAGAGATACCGATAGGCGCGCGCGCGATAGCGGTGGCGGATGTATATCAGGCCCTTACATCAAATCGTCCTTATCGTAAGGCCTTCCCCAAGAAGGAAGCTATAACGATAATCAAAAGCGGTTCCGGGACGCAGTTCGACCCCGCGGCCGTAAGCGCGTTCCTTACAGTAATGAAGAAAGAAGAGTAATGAAAATGGCGGAACATTTCGAAGAAAATGATCTGATAAAACAGAGGAAGGTAAAGCTAGGCGCTATAACCAGCTCGGGACTGGATGCTTACGGCGGAAGATTCGAAACGACATCATCCATAAAACAGCTCACCGATAGTTTCGCCGAATCCCGGACCGTTACTCTTGCCGGCAGGATAATGGCTATCAGGGCCCATGGGAAAAGCCTGTTCTATGATATAAAAGACTATTCCGGCAAGATGCAGGCATATGTAAAATCGGATATCATAGGGCAGGAAAAGTATGAATTCCTGAAAAATCTTGATATAGGGGATTTTATAGGGGTAAAAGGCGAAACTTTTAAAACAAGGACCGGTGAACCTACCGTTATAGTAAAGGAATTGACGATCCTTTCCAAGTCGTTAAGGCCGCTTCCTGAAAAGTGGCATGGCCTGAAAGATGTCGAGACAAGATACCGTCAGCGTTATGTCGACCTCATTGTAAATGACGATGTGAAGACCGTATTCATCGCGAGATCGAAGATAGTCAGTTACATAAGAAAGTTCCTGGACGACAAAGGATTTATTGAAGTCGAAACGCCCATGATGCAGTCTATAGCGGGCGGCGCTGCAGGCAAACCTTTTAAGACCCACCATGAGGCGCTGGGCATAGACCTTTATTTAAGGATAGCTCCGGAGCTTTATCTGAAACGCCTTCTTGTCGGCGGACTCGATAAAGTTTACGAGATAAACAGGAATTTCAGGAATGAGGGGATATCGATACGGCACAACCCGGAATTTACCATGCTTGAGGTATATGAAGCATATTCGGATTGCGAAGGAATGATGAAGCTTACCGAGGCGCTTATCACGGGCCTGGCCAAAGATGTCATGGGTAAACCGGAACTGGAATATCAGGGCAAGAAGATAGACCTGTCAAAATGGGAGAAGATATCTTTCGCGGACCTTATGAAAGAGCAGTTCGGCGTTACTCCTGAAGACCCGCAGGAAGAATGGGTAAAAAAATTGAAAGCCAAGGGCGTCGAGATCGAAGGTAAAGACGTTTCCAAGACCCAGCTCATAAATATCGTAGGCGAGCTTATCGAGCCCAAGGCCGGCGATCATCCGGTATTTGTCGTAGATATATTCAAAGAGATGTGCCCGCTGGCGAAAGTTAAAAAAGATAACCCGCTCCTTACGGACAGGTTTGAATTGTATATGGGCGGCATGGAGATAGCCAACGCCTATTCCGAGCTGAATGATCCCATCGAGCAACGCTCGAGGTTCGAGGATGAGTTGAAGCACGCCCGGGCCGATCGTTCTGCGAAGAAGCCTGATATCCGGAATATCGATGAAGATTTTGTGCGTGCCCTGGAATACGGGATGCCTCCTGCCGGCGGTCTCGGCATAGGCATAGACAGGCTCGTCATGATCCTGACGAATTCTCCGTCAATAAGGGACGTTATCTTATTTCCGCAGTTAAAGCCTCAGGCAAAGCAAGAAGAATAAATGACCTGGCAATTATTCGTAAGTCTAAGATACCTTTCCGCAAAACGCAAAGAGCGGTTCATATCGATCATCAGCGTGATCTCGATCCTGGGCGTAGCGCTCGGCGTCGCTGCACTAATAATCGTTATATCCGTCATGAGCGGGTTTGATGAGAACCTTCAGGATAAGATAGTAGGGACATATTCACACATAGAGGTCATTTCGGATTACGGGATGAAACCTTCACCGGAATTGTCGAATAAGATATTAAAGACCGGCCACGTCCAGGCCATATCGTATTTTCTTAACGGCCAGGCGCTTCTTCAATACAAGGGAAACGTAACAGGCATGATGGTGAAGGGGATCGATCCCGCCAACGAAATAAAAGTGAGTAAGCTCGGCCAATATGTGAAAGAAGGAACGATCGCTCTGAAAGATAACGGTATATTGATAGGCAGCGAGCTTGCGGGCAAATTGAATATCAGACCGGGAGACGAGGTCAGCCTGATCGCGCCTTCAGCCGCGACAGGCGCGTCAAAAGAAGGCAAGAAATTCAAGGTCGCGGGCCTTTTCACGTCGGGTATGTATGACTACGACACTAACGTGGCATATACGGATATACCGGGCGCGCAGCAACTTCTGGGCGCGAAAGACCTGGTGAGCGGCGTATCCGTCAGGGTAGACGATCTTTTTAACGTCGCGCCCGTAAAACGGGAATTGCAGGAAAGGCTGGGAGCGCTATATGTCGTAAGGACGTGGATAGATTCCAACAAGAATTTTCTTGAAGCGCTGAAACTTGAGAAAACGGTGGTGTTCATAATGGTGGCGCTGACCATAATAGTGGCGTGTTTCAACATAACGTCAACGCTTATAATGACGGTCCTCGAAAAGACAAAAGATATCGGCATATTAAAATCGATTGGAGCGACGAATTTTAATATAATGATGATATTCGCATTGCACGGCGAAATAATCGGGATATTGGGCACTGCGCTTGGAACGGCGCTCGGTATAGGGACGTGCTGGTGCCTGAAGACATATAAATTGATAACCATGCCCAGTTTCTATTATCTCGATACGCTGCCTGTTAAATTCGATTTTAATGATATATCGCTAATTATAGTATCAAGTCTTGTGATAAGCCTAATGGCGACCATCTATCCGGCTTACAGGGCAGCCCGGCTTGACCCGGTAGAGGCATTAAGATATGAATGATATAATACTTGCGGCGAAAGAAATAAAAAAGATATATCATGGCGACGCTAAAGAGGTAAGGGCCGTAAATGGCATAAGCGTTAATATAACAAGGAACGAATCTTTGACAATAGTCGGGCCGTCAGGAGCCGGGAAGTCGACTCTTTTGCATATGCTTGGCGGCTTGGATAGACCGACTTCCGGAAGAGTTGAGCTGGAAGGCATCGATATCTATAAGATGTCCGATAAGGACAGGGCAGAGGTGAGAAACCGGCGTATAGGTTTTGTTTTTCAATTCTATCATTTGTTACCTGAATTTACTGCGCTCGAAAACGTGATGCTTCCGGCGTTGGTAAAGGGTCCAAGGCCAGGGGTGAAAGAAAGAGCGACGGATGTGCTTAAAGCAGTCGGGTTAAAAGACAGGATAAATCACGTTCCCGGCAAGCTTTCCGGAGGTGAATCTCAAAGGGTCGCTATAGCCAGAGCCCTTATAAATGATCCCGAGATACTGCTTTGCGACGAACCTACGGGCAATCTCGATTCCAGGACAAGCGAATCCATCTATGAATTGATCTTTAATCTCCAGCTACAGCGCAATATGGCCCTTGTAATAGTTACGCACGATGAATTGATCTCGGCGAAAACCTCCAAGTCAGTCCGTTTAAAAGACGGATTGGTCATTTAGGCTTGACACTCTTCATTACATCGGGTATATTTACACTATGATTAACTCGCGGTCAATTAACCCGGGCCCGGCTTTGATCTTTTTCGTGTTTTTATTCTTGCCGGGCATCTCTTTTGCCCAGACGCATTTACCTTCCGGCGATGAATCGGGCGCTTACGGGAAACGTTTCGAGAAGGATGTAGAGCGCAGGCGTAAAGAGCTCACAGCTAAACCCCTCAAGGCCCCTGAAGTCGAGATCCAGAAAGAAGAAAAACCTCTCCCCAAGGAAGCCGTTTCATTCTTATTAAACGACGTAAAGATAGAAGGCTCGACGATCTTCAAACCCGAAGACCTGCGCAAGACCTACGAAAAATACCTCAAGAAGCAGGTCACCTATAAAGATATCGAGTCGATCACGGATGCCATAAAAGCAAAATATGCCGCGAAAGGATTCCTTACTTCCAGCGCCTATCTCCCCGAACAGGAGATCAAGGAAGGCATTCTGACGATAAAGATACTCGAAGGAAAGATGGGGGATCTTAAAATAGAAGGAAATAAGTGGTTTCCCACGAAACGGATAAGAGAATTTTTCCATTTAAAAAAAAATGAACTGCTGAACGTCGTTACGCTTGAACGCGAGATACTGAGGCTGAATAAAAATCCCGACGTGGAAGCCAAGATAGTCATATCTCAGGGCACTCAGCCGGAGACCTCAGACGTAACCATAAAAACAAAAGACTCTTTCCCCTATCACTTTGGCGTAGGCGCCGATAACCAGGGCACGCGCCTTGTAGGAAAGGAGAGAGCGACCTTAAGTTTCAGAAGCTCCGATCTTACGGGGCATAACGATTCATTTTTTACAAGCTTCCTTTTCTCGAGACACTCTAACGCGCAATCGATCAGCTATTCCTTTCCGCTGGATACTTACGGGACAAGGATGGGATTTAATTTTTCGCATGATAATCTTAGGATAGGGAAAGAATTCCAGGACTTCAGGATAACGGGCGATACAAAGACGGTCGGCGGCTATATTACCAAAGAGCTATATCTTTCAGGCGACGCAGAAGGCTATTTTACCGCAGGACTGGACGCGAAAGAGACAAAGAAACATTTTAACGGTATTATTACCGCGGACGATGAAATGCGCATCCCCTATTTCGGATTTGATTTTACGAAGAACGATACGTGGGGCGCTACGACTATCAGCCCGCGCTTCGATTTCGGGACAGGCGACTTCCTCGGCGCTTCGACAGAAAACCATCCCCTGTCAACGCGGGCCGAAACAGGCGGGTTCTTTTTTAAATATGAACAGGGCGTAACACGCATACAAAGAATGTTCCTGGAAAGCTATTCAGTGATACGTTTCCAGTCTCAGGTCGCGACGCATACGCTGGCCCCGTCCGAACAGATGCAGATAGGCGGGATGTATTCCGTAAGAGGTTATCCTGAAGGCGACTTTCTCGCGGACAGCGGCGCCATATTTAATTTTGACTGGATATTCCCTATGTATATTTTTCCCGCATCAATAAAACTTCCTTACGCGGATGTTCCTCTGAGACAACAGATCCAGCCGATCGCATTCGTGGACCTGGGCGGCGGCAGGCTCAATAAAGCCCAATCATTCGAGTTGCGCGAAAAATTTTTGGCGAGTTTCGGAGGAGGCATTAGAGTACGTCTTTACAAAAATGTATATTGCCGTTTTGAATGGGCTGAGGCTGTAGGATCCAAGCCAACGGCAAATTCCGGCCCATCTACCTTCCATTTCTCAGTCCAAACCGAAATATAGCTGAACAGATCAATGTATGTTAAACTATTGACTTCATGTTAAACACGTGTTACACTCATTACTGTATGAAAAAGGAGAAAAAATAAATGAAGAAGATAAGGCATTGCGATGGGTTTTTAGCGTGCAGGACGCCTAAAGCTACCGAAGATAGCATAAAATCTTTTTGCAATGAGCACAAAAAAGATGTAAGCGAAGTCATGAATTATCTATTACGGATATTCATTGAAGATATGGATGGCGTAAGAACGAAGTATGTAAAAGGGATAAAAGGCTAAATGAATAGAATTCATGAGTGCCTTGTTATATTTTTTATAACCATGGTATTATCTTCATGTGCCAATCAGCAAACCGCGAATATCCGCATACTGGATGCCAAGACCGCGCTCGGCGTCGATGCAAGATACAGGCCCGTGCAGCCGATGAAAATTTTTCCGGACGGCACCTCAAGGATATATTGCTGGTTTTCATGGAATAACGCCAAAAAAGACATAAAGATACTTGCCAGGTGGTATTATATTACAGACGATCTTCCCATACTGGATTATACCTTTACGATCCCGCGAAAAAAAGGGATGGGAAGTGTTTCGCTATTGATGCCGGAAGGCAAAACCCTCCCGCCGGGCCTGTATAGAGTTACGCTGGAACTGGATAAGCGCACTTTGAAGACGCTGACCTTTAAAGTGTCCGAAAAGTAGCTACGTCCCGCACATTCACGCAATATTTCCAAGGAAAGTATATTCATTTGACATAATATTAGTTATAATATATACTTAATAAAATTATATATAAAGACAAAATTATGAAAATATACCTTAATGGCAAGCTTGTCGATAAAGAAAAGGCGCGTATATCTGTATATGATCACGGCCTTTTATACGGTGATGGTGTGTTCGAGGGGATACGCACCTATGACGGCATGATCTTTCGCCTTAAAGAGCATATGGACAGGCTATACAGGTCGGCAGGCGCTATCGAGCTAAAGATCCCTATGCCGAAGGCGAAGATGGTAGACGCTGTTATCAAGACGCTGAAGGCGAATAGTTTAAAGGACGCGTATATAAGGCTCGCTGTGACCAGGGGCTTCGGAGACCTGGGCCTTGATCCGAGGAAGTGTTCGGCGCCTACCGTTTTTATAATCACAGACAAGATCAAGCTATACCCGAAGAAATTTTATCAGGAAGGGTTGGAAATAATCACCGCGAAGACGAGGAGAAATTTCCCGCAGGCGCTCGACCCGAGGATAAAATCTATGAACTATCTTAACAACATCCTTGCAAAGATAGACGCTATAAAGGCCGGGACGGAAGAAGCGATAATGCTGACCTACGATGGATATGTCGCGGAATGCACGGGTGATAATATATTTATCGTAAAGGGCGGCGTTCTTATGACCCCGCCCGTTGAGATCGGCGCTCTCGAAGGAATAACCAGGGATGCCGTGATCGGTCTGGCCAAAAAGATGGGGATAGGTTTCAGCACGAAATTGATGAGAGTCGAAGACCTGTATGACGCGGACGAAGTCTTTCTTACAGGAACGGCCGCCGAGATAATTCCAGTCGTTAAGATCGATAAACGGACCATAAACGGCGGGAAGCCGGGCGAGTTGACGCTTAAGTTAATGAAGGAATTCAAAGAACTGACCAAGATCGACGGAGTGCGGTACTGAGATCGAACGTAACAAGGAGACTCGGGCATGTTATGTGATATTTGCAAAAAGATTGAGGCAACGGTCCATCTTACCGAGATAGTGAACGATAAGATGACCAAGTTGCACCTCTGCGAGGAATGCGCGAAAGAAAAAGGCGCGGAGATGGAGGAGCATTTCGGGCTGAGCGACCTATTGGCGGGATTAGCGGACCTTGGCGCGACTGCCGAGCCGTCGATAGTCGACTCGATGAAATGCCCTACATGCGGTTTTACTTATCAGGATTTTAAAAAGGTGGGCCGTCTCGGCTGCGGCGATTGTTACGAGGCGTTCAAAAAGCAGCTCGCGCCGTTATTGAAACGTATTCACGGCGCGGACAGGCACGTCGGCAAGATACCTGTAACCGTAGGTAAGACGATCAAGGATACAAGGACGCTGCAGGAATTAAAGATGCAGATGGAAAAGGCTATCCAGACCGAAGAATTCGAAGAAGCGGCAAAGCTTCGCGACAAGATACGGGAGCTGGAACAAAATAGTAAAATTGAAAAGACGCCGGACAAATGACAATAAATGATTTTTTAAAACAAGATAGCGAGTGGCTTAAAGGGACGGGCCCGAGCTCAAATATAGTAATGTCCTCTCGTACGAGAATTGCAAGAAATTTGTCGAATGTGCCGTTCTCGAACTGGGCGAATAAAAAGCAGCTCGACAACGTTGTCTATGCCGTTAGGGAGGCGGTTTCCTCCGTAAATCTTTTAAAGAACGCCCTATTTATACGACTGAAGGACATAAGCGAGGTCGACAGGTTATTCCTGGTGGAAAGGCATCTCATGAGCCCCGAGCATGCCAAGGACGTCGAGACCAAAGCCCTGATAGTAGATCCCAAGGAGATGGCGAGCATCATGATAAATGAAGAAGACCATCTTCGCATACAGGTCCTCTTGTCCGGCCTGAGCTTACGGGAGTGCTGGCGGATAATAGACGAGATAGACACGGAACTGTCGAAGAAACTGCCGTTCGCTTATTCGGCAAAATGGGGGTATCTTACAGCCTGCCCCACAAATACGGGGACCGGCCTCAGGGGTTCAGTGATGCTGCATCTTCCGGCGCTTGTTTTTACCGGGCAGATAAATAAAGTTTTGCAGGCTATATCCAAGCTTGGTCTTAATATACGAGGCCTTTACGGCGAGGGGACCGAGGCTATCGGGAATGTATTCCAGATCTCGAACCAGGTATCGATGGGGATAGTTGAAGAAGAGATCATAGATAACATCGAGAGGATGACAAACCAGATAATTTATCGTGAAGACGCGACCCGAAAAACGATACTAACTAAAAATAAATCGGAGCTTGTCGATAGGGTTTCGCGCGCTTACGGGACACTGAAGAGCGCACACATAATATCCAGCAATGAGACTATCACGCTTTTATCGGCGATACGGTTGGGAGTCGACCTTGGCCTGGTAAAGAACATGGACAGGCGCATGGTCAATGAATTATTCATATTGACCCAGCCGGCGCATTTGCAGAAACTGGAAGGTAAGACATTGAGCGTTAATGAGAGGGACATAAAGAGGGCGGATCTTATTAGGGAGAAACTGAAATAGAGCGAATTGCTGGAGGAGTGTAAAAAATGCCGATGTTTAACAGATTCACCGAAAGAGCAAGAAAAGTAATTCTCCTGGCTAAGGAAGAGGCCAAGAGATTTAACCATGATTATATTGGGACCGAACACATTCTCCTTGGGCTTGTGAGGGAAGGGGAAGGCGTCGCCGCGGCAGTGCTGGCGAGTTTCGGGCTGAGTTCGGATAAGGTCCGGTTGGAAGTAGAGAAACTTGTGCAGCCCGGGCCCGCTACAGTGGTATCCGGCGACCTGCCGTTCACTCCGAAAGCGAAAAAGGTTATAGAGCTGGCAATGGACGAGGCGCGTGCGCTCGGCCATAATTATATAGGAACCGAGCACCTTCTTCTTGGTTTAATAAGAGAGGGCGAGGGTGTGGCGTCCCAGGTACTGATGAACCTGGGATTGGAACTTGAAAAAGTCAGAGAAGAGGTGATGAATCTTTTGGGATCCGATATTCCAGGATATGAAATGGGGCAGAAGACTTCGCATGCCAAGACTCCGGCGTTGGATGCTTTCGGGCGCGACTTGACGAAATTGGCAAAGGACAATAAGCTTGATCCTGTAATAGGCAGGAAGAACGAGATAGAGCGGGTGATACAGATATTGTCGAGACGGACTAAGAATAATCCTGTTCTCCTAGGAGAGGCCGGCGTAGGCAAAACGGCTATAGTCGAAGGGCTTGCTCAAAAGGTGATAGCCGGCGATGTGCCGGAGACATTAAAGGACAAAAGGATAATAATCCTGGACCTTGCCCTGATGGTCGCCGGGACAAAATACAGAGGACAATTCGAGGAACGCATAAAAGCTGTAATGGATGAGATCAAAAGGAACGAAGATATAATACTATTTATCGATGAACTTCACACTTTGATAGGCGCGGGCGGCGCCGAGGGAGCCATAGACGCATCGAACATCCTGAAGCCGGCCCTGTCGCGCGGAGAGATACAGTGCATCGGCGCGACCACGCTTGACGAATACCGCAAACACATCGAGAAGGATGCCGCGCTGGAGAGACGTTTCCAGACGATAATGGTCGAGCCTCCGAGCGTTGTGGATACCATAGAAATACTGAAGGGGCTGCGCGATAGATATGAGGCTCATCATAAGGTTAAATTTACGGATGAGGCGCTCGAGGCCGCGGCAAAGCTTTCCGACAGGTACATAAGCGGCAGGTATCTTCCGGACAAGGCCATAGACCTTATAGATGAAGCGGGTTCGCGTGCGAGGCTTTCTGTCATGACCGCCCCGCCCGACGTGAAACACATAGAAGATAAAACGGTGGTTATAAAACAGGAAAAAGAAGCCGCCGTAAAGAACCAGGATTTCGAAAAGGCCGCCAAGTTCAGGGACGAGGAGAGAAAATTAAAAGAAGAATTGAACAAGACGAAGAGAGAATGGAAAGAGGCGAAGGGAAAGTTCGAACCTGAAGTTACCGCGGACGACATCGCCTTTATTCTCGCGAAATGGACAGGCATACCTATAGTGAAGTTGGAAGAGAAAGAACAGGATAAATTCCTTAAAATAGAAGACGCTCTTCATAAACGCGTGATCGGCCAGGAAGAGGCCATAAGCGCCATAGCGCACGCTGTCAGGCGTTCGCGCGCCGGCATAAAAGACCCGCGGCGCCCTATCGGCTCGTTCATATTTTTGGGGCCGACAGGAGTCGGTAAGACTTTGATCGGCCGGGCTCTGGCTGAATTTATGTTCGGGGATGAGGACGCGATAATACAGATCGATATGTCGGAATACATGGAAAAGTTCAATATTTCCAGGCTTGTCGGAGCGCCTCCGGGCTACGTCGGATACGAAGAGGGCGGGCAGCTTACCGAAAAGGTAAGGAGACGCCCATATTCGGTCATACTTCTAGACGAGATAGAGAAGGCGCATCCGGATGTTTTTAACCTTCTATTACAGCTTCTTGAGGAGGGGCGGCTTACCGATTCTTTCGGAAGAAAAGTGGATTTCAAAAATACGATCGTTATCATGACCTCTAACATCGGCGCCGAAATGCTCAAAAAACAGGGCTCGCTCGGATTTAAATCGCAGGCCGAAGATACCACATACCAGGCGATGAAGGAGCGGCTCCTGGATGAAGTAAAGAAGACGTTTAAGCCGGAATTCCTGAACAGGGTCGATGATATAATAGTCTTCAGGTCTTTGACAAAACAGGATCTGGAGAAGATAGTAGAATTGGAAATAAAAGACGTCGAGGCAAGGCTTAAAGAGCAGAATATCAAGCTTGAGCTTAGCCAGGAAGCGAAGGACTTCCTTATAGAGAAAGGTTTTGATAAGAATTTCGGGGCCAGGCCGCTTAAGAGGACGATACAGAGATTCCTGGAAGACCCGCTCGCCGAGGATATCATAAAAGGGACGTTCAAGAAGGGCGGCAATGTAAAAGTTGTCGCGAAGACAGATCATCTGGAATTCAAGATGATCTAAAGCCGAAAGCCGGTATGCGTCATATAAAAGTAAGAAGACGGTTTAAATTTATTTTAGTTTCACTTTGCGTCATATGCGCGATCCTGTTCTTCGAATCGAGGATCGAGGCGTTCGCTCCGCAGATAAAGGATTTCGCCGTCCTGAAGATCGAGCAGACTTTTAATGGCAGGATCAATCTGTCGATAGGGTCGCTCGACGGCGGGATAGTCCATCCTTTCGTTCTTAACAATATAAAGATAAAGGATAAAAAAGGAGCATCGCTCTTTTCATCCCTCAACATAAACAGCATACAGACGAATTACAGGATATGGGACGTACTGTTAAGACGGGGAAATGCTTCCGTCTTGTCCCAGATCCTCGAAAAAGATTCGCGCGTATATATAAATTTTGTGGCGAAAGATAATAAAGTTGCAGGTTTTGTGAGGCTCGACGGCGATCTTCAGAATTCGCGCCTTATAGGATATCTGGATCTGCCTGATAATAGCCGGATAAATTTCAGCGGCAGCGTAAAAGGGGACCGGTTCGACCTGGACATAAGGCCTGCAAAAGGGTCTTTAAAAGCCGAAGGCGTTATTTCCGATGAGGGCGATCTCGAGGTGAATTTCAGGGCAAATCATCTCAAACTGTTCGGTTACGATATAGTAGGAGACGCCGTTCTTAACAATAAGTTCGTAAGCCGGCAAGACGGGTCTGTCGAAGGCAGATTCGAAACTAAGGGCCTTGTAGTAAATTACAACCCTTTTCTTGATATCAAGGCGTCTTACAGGATAGCCAGCGGCGTATTCGAGATGTCGGATTTAAATCTTGAAGATAGTTTTAAAGGAAGCGGTAAAATTTCTTTGAAAAAACCGTTCAATACCGATCTTACGATGCTCATTAATAACGTCAGCTTAAGCTGGCTATTTTCGCGCCTGGGCGCGAAAGGTGCCTCTTCGATCTTGTCGGGCACGTTGAATGCCAAATTCGAATTAAAGGGCGCCCTTTCCAATTTGAGATCGACCAGCCGCCTGGAGATAAGAAAAGGATCCATAGCGACGCTCGATTTCAATTATCTGACTGCCACGCTGAAAGGCGAAGGCCCTGTTATAAGGATAGAAGATGCCAGGATAACCAGAGAGAGCGGTTATTTTACTATCGGCGGCGAAATGGACCTGAGGAAGATCGGTAAAAATGCGTTCTTTTCAAACATCAAGATGACTAGCGATGACAGGGCGATAACCTGGGACGGGTGGAAAGAAAAGAAAGTGCAGGATGTCCAGGAGTTCAGCATGAAGAAAAAGCTGACCGATGATATAAACCTGAGTTTCAATACATTTGTTACCGGTGAAAAAATAGACGAGGGCATAAAGAATGCGGACGAGGTCCAGCTGGAATATAAACTTCATCCCAACAACAGCCTGCGAATGACGCTGAGCCAGGGCAATGATTTTTTCGGGTTCGAGCATAAGGATAAGTTCTGATGAAGACCGCTAAGGGGAATGTAATAATAAGGATCGCGGAAATACTGGGCCACAGGTTTGTGGAATTTGTCAGATACGCAGGCGGGCTGACCGTGCTGATGGGCCAGACGCTTTTCTGGATACCTATGCCGCCAATGAGAAGGCGCCAGATACTGGAACAGATGTCGAAGATCGGCGTCGATTCGCTGCCGATAGTGTCGCTCATAAGCCTTTTTACCGGCATGGTGCTGGCCCTTCAGAGCGCGTACCAGATGAAGATGTTTTCCGCGGAGATGTATATCGCATCGCTGGTCGCGTTCTCGATGACAAGAGAGCTGGGGCCGGTCCTTACGGCGCTGATCGTAGCGGGGCGGGTCGGGGCATCGATCACAGCGGAGCTCGGGACGATGAAGGTGACCGAGCAGATAGACGCGCTTGAGACCCTCGCTACAAATCCGATAAAATATCTGGTAGTGCCGAGATTCCTGGCCCTCATAATAATGCTCCCGCTTCTCACGGTATATTCCGACATTATAGGCGTTATGGGCGGATATGTAGTAGGCGTATATAAACTCGGCATATCGCATGCCATGTATATGAAGAATACCTGGAATCCGCTTAAATATAAAGATATATTTACGGGCATCGTAAAGAGCTTCTTTTTTGGGGTGATAACTTGCATCGTCGCGTGTTACGAAGGGATGGCGGCCGAAGGCGGGGCTGAGGGCGTGGGCAGGGCGACTACGACCAGCGTCGTTATAAGCTTTATCCTTATAATAGCATCCGATTGTTTCTTTACGGCATTATTCTACTTTGTGGCGAAATAAAAAATGATAGAGATAATAAATCTTTGTAAATCGTTCGATGGACACATGGTCCTGAACAACCTGAACCTGAATATAAATACGGGGGAGACGACCGTTATTATCGGCAGGTCAGGCTGCGGGAAGAGCGTCCTTTTGAAACACATTATAGGATTGATGAAGCCGGACGACGGCCAGATCCTTATAGATGGAAAAGACGTCACCAAGATGGATGAGAAAGAATTGAACACCCTGCGCATGCAGTTCGGGATGCTTTTTCAGGGCGCGGCGCTCTTTGATTCGCTGAACGTCCTCGAGAATGTTGCATTCAACATGATCGAACATACCAACGCCGGGCCCGAAGAGGTCAAAAAGAGGGTCAAGGAATGCCTGGAGATGGTGGGGCTTAAAGGGATCGAAGAGAAGAAGCCGGCCGAGTTATCCGGCGGGATGAGGAAAAGGGTCGGCCTGGCCAGGGCTATCTGCATACGGCCGCAGATCGTGCTTTACGATGAACCGACGACCGGCATCGACCCTATAATGGGAGACGCGATAAACGACCTTATCATAGAGCTCCACAATAAGCTTAAGGTGACCGGCATTGCGGTCACTCACGATATGACGAGCGCCTATAAGATAGCGGACAGGATCGCCATGCTATATAACGGAAAGATAGTCGCTGTTGGCACGCCCAATGAGATAAAGAATTCAAAGGACCCCATAGTGCACCAGTTCGTGACCGGCACAGGAAAAGGTCCCATAACAGAAGGAATAGATTTCGAGCATTTAGTCACTTGATCAGTTAAATCAGGTTAACGCAGGAATTAACGCGGGAGATGTATTATGGATAGCACAAAAACTTTTGAATTGAAGGTCGGCATTTTTATCATGATAGGCATAACGATCTTATTTCTTATAGTGTTTTCCGTGGGAGATATAAATATCTCCAAGACGGGCTATAAGCTAAAAGTTTCATTCGACTTTGCCGGCGGTATCGGCCCTGCGGCGCCTGTTAGGCTTGCGGGTGTGGGCGTCGGACAGGTCCGCGGCATAAGGATCGTTAACGAAAAAGATAAGAAAACGAGAGCGGAGCTTACAGTGTGGATCCAGGAAGGCACCAGGATAGAAAACGACGCGTTAGTGACCATAAATACCCTAGGCCTGCTAGGTGAAAAATACCTTGAGATATTTCCTGGAACCCCGGGGAAGCCTCTTTTGAAAGAAAATGATATGGTAGTCGGGAAAGACCCCGTTGCGATGGAAAAGATAACCGAGAATCTTGCCAGGCTTTCAGACTCTGTCACGGTGATCGTTGACAAGCTGAAACGGGGAGAAGGTACGGTAGGAAAGCTTTTGATGGATGACAGCATTTACCAGAATTTAGAAGCATTTACGGCGGATATCAGGAAACATCCGTGGAAACTCCTTAATAAGCCGCGCGGCGCGGATTAATATTTAATTTTAATGAAAGGGCGGATTGATATATGACTCTAATATTTTTAAGGGCTTTCTTTGTTATCCTGTCGAGCGTGGCAGGCTATTATGTAGGTTCATTGATGGGCGCCTTTAATACCGCATGGGGCGTGGGCGGCGCGGTTATCGGATTTATAGGCTCTCTTGTGATAATATTGATCGAGCTGGTCATGCGCCGTTTCTCGATCCGCAATCTCTCTGCCGCGGTATTCGGACTGATATTCGGTTTCTTTATGGCATGGTTATTGACAAGCGTTATAAAGCTCATTCCCATGAGCCTGGAGCTATTCGCGTCGTTACAAATAATACTCATCCTGATATTCTGTTATCTCGGGATGGTGATAGCGATGAGAGGGAAGGATGAGTTCAACCTCATCATCCCTTATGTGAAATTCGTCAGGCAGGACAAAAAAGAAGACGTTATACTTCTCGATACCAGCGTTATAATCGACGGAAGGATAGCGGACATCTTCCAGACGAATTTTGTGGAAGGCAGGATAGTCATCCCGAGGTTCGTTTTAAAGGAACTCCAGCAGATAGCCGATTCGCAGGATTCGCTGAAACGCACGCGCGGCAGGCGCGGGCTTGATATATTGAATAAAATACAAAAAACCCCTGCCTTTGACGTCAGGATACAGGAAGAAGATTTCCCGGAAATAAAAGAAGTGGACGCCAAGCTTGTAAAATTGGCTAAGGTCCTGGGCGCGAAGGTATTTACCAACGATTTCAATCTGAACAAGATAGCCGAGCTTCAGGGGGTAACGGTATTGAATATCAACGAACTCGCCAATGCTTTAAGGCCGATAGTGCTGCCCGGAGAAACGATGGAAGTACGCATAAACAAAGAGGGCAAAGAATATAACCAGGGGGTTGCCTATCTTGATGACGGCACGATGGTGGTAGTCGACAATTCCAGGCATCTCATCGGCCAGGCAGTCAAGGTCATAGTAACGAGCGTTCTCCAGACATCGGCCGGCAGGATGATATTCGCGAAGCTGGAAGACCAACCGAGATCTCAGGGGCGGCAGGGTAAATGAGGCCTCGCGTAGTTGCCATCGTCCCATCCGCCGGATACGGCAGGAGACTGGGATTAAAAAAGAAGAAACCGTTCGTTCTTTTAAATGGGAAACCGATAGTAAGTTATGCGTTGAAGACCTTGGACGGCTGTAGCGCGATCGACCGGATCATAATAGCGTCGGAAAATAGTTGTGTAAATTCTTTTAAGGCCCTGGCGAAGAGATATCGGTTTAAAAAAGTAACGGACGTGATCATCGGGGGTAAGACGCGCGCGGAATCTGTCAGGAATTGTCTGAAAATAGTCGATAGGTCATTCGATATAGTCCTGATCCATGACGGCGCAAGGCCTTTTGTGACAAAGTCCATGATAGAAGAGTCGATAAGGCTGTCGCGGAAATACGGCGGCTGCGTGGTAGCGGTGCCTGAGAGCGATACCGTTAAACTTGCCGATAAAGGCATGTTCATAAAGGATACACCGGACAGGAGCCGGCTTTTCCGCGCACAAACGCCTCAAACGTTCAGGCGCGAAGTGATAAAGAAGGCTTACGCCGGATTTAAGAAGGGCGTTACGGACGATTCCGGTTTGGCTGAAAAGACAGGCGCGCGGATAGCGATACTCGAGGGATCATATAAAAATATAAAGATAACGACAAAAGAAGACCTGAAGTTCGCGGAGGTGCTTATATGAGAGTCGGAATAGGTTACGATATACACAGGCTGGTCGAGGAAAGAAAGCTGTTCCTGGCAGGCGTTGAGATCCCGTATATTAAGGGGCTCCTCGGCCATTCGGACGGCGATGTCGTCCTGCACGCCGTAGCGGACGCGATGCTTGGCGCGCTTTCGCTGGGCGACATAGGCCAGCACTTCCCGAATACAGACCAGCAATATAAGGGTGTGGCAAGCAAGGTGATGTTGAAGAAGGTCTTAAAGCTTGTTGCGTCAAAAAATTATATTATATCTAATGTAGATACAGTGGTCCTGGGTGAAGATCCGAAGATAGCTCCTTTTAGAGAGAAGATGCTGGATACGATGGCCGATATATTGGAAATAAAAAAGGACAGGATAAATATAAAAGCCACTACCAATGAGAGCGTAGGATCTATCGGCCGGGGCGAAGCCATAGCGGCATACGCCGTTGTAATGCTGGAAGAGAAGAAATAAAATTTATAAGGTTAGATTATCTGTAGCCGTAGGGCAGGCTTATCCTGCCCTATAATTGTCTTTTAAATATGAGGTGCGATATGACGATCTGCATGAGTTTTTTAACGACGCTTATATTTGCATTTGTTGCTTTTTGGGTGCTGATAGCGATCCTGTTCAGGCAGGAGATAAAAGCGACATTCGAGCGCGATCCGGCAGCGACGAGCTTCCTGGAAGTGCTTCTGACTTATGCCGGCCTGCATGCGATCATATTTTACAGGATAACGCATGTCCTGTGGCGGATGCGTATCCCGCTCATCCCGCGCTATATTTCGCAGCTCGGAAGGTTTTTTACGGGAATAGAGATACATCCGGGAGCCACTATAGGCAAAGAATTTTTTATAGATCATGGGATGGGCGTTGTGATAGGAGAGACTACCATAATCGGCGATAATGTCACGATCTACCAGGGCGTGACGCTTGGCGGGACAGGCAAAGAGAAAGGCAAACGCCATCCTACGATCGGCGACAATGTGGTTATCGGCACAGGCGCAAAGGTCCTCGGGAATATCACAATAGGAGAGAGCTCGTATATCGGCGCAAATGCCGTTGTTATCAAAGACGTGCCGCCGAATTCTACGGTAGTCGGCGTTCCCGGAAGGATCACAAAACAGGATGGTAAAAAGATAGATATATCGCTCGACCATATCCATGTGCTCGATCCGCTCCTGCAGGAGATAGATGAATTGAAACGGCGACTGGATAAACTGGAAAAATGAGAATATATAATTCACTCAAAAGAGAAAAACAGGATTTTCAGCCGATCAAGGAAGGCCATGTCAGCATGTATGTCTGCGGACCGACGGTTTACGATGAGCCGCATATAGGACACGCCCGCAGCGCCTATATATTCGACGTCATACGGCGATATCTGAAATATAAAGGCCTCGATGTCCAATTCGTCAGGAACGTCACCGATGTAGACGATAAGATAATTGAGAAAGCGAGAAAAGTCACAAGTCATACGTCACAAGCCGCAAGCCTTGTGGAAGAAACAAAAAAAATCGCAGAAAAATATCTTGATGCCTACCACGAAGATATGGCGCTTCTCGGGATCGCGAAGCCTGACAAAGAGCCGAAGGCGACCGAATATATCCCTAAGATGATAAAGTTCATCGAGCTTCTGATCAAGAAAGAATGCGCTTACGCGTCGGGCGGCGACGTATATTTTGATATAAAGAAAACAAAGAATTACGGCAAGCTGTCGAACCAGAACCTGGAAAAGATGGAGGCAGGCTCAAGAGTATCACCGGGCGAGGCTAAGCGCGACCCTCAGGATTTTGCGCTATGGAAAAAGGCTAAGGAGGGCGAACCTGCCTGGCCGAGCCCATGGGGCGAGGGAAGGCCGGGCTGGCATATAGAGTGTTCGGTCATGAGCTCGGACATACTGGGCGATGAATTCGATATTCATGGCGGCGGCATAGATCTTATATTCCCGCATCACGAGAACGAAATAGCCCAGTCCGAAGGCGCAGGCCTTAAGTTCGCCAGGTACTGGATACATAACGGCCTTCTTACTATAAATAGCGAGAAGATGGCAAAGTCGCTGGGCAATTACATTACGATCAAGGATTTTATTGCCAAGCATAAAGACCCTGATTATCTGAAACTGTTTTTTCTGTCGGCCCATTATTCCAGCCCGATAGACTACACAGAGGAAAAGATACTGGAAGCGAAAAAGGAAAAAGAACGATTTCTTATTCTGTTCAAAGAGCTTAACAAAATTCTAAAAGGATACAAAGCTGCATCTGCGGGTCATGTGCCCGATGATTTTAAAGAATTTAAAACAAAGTTTGAAGAAGCCATGGACGATGATTTTAATACCCCACTTGCACTTGCAAGCTTATTTGAAGCAATTACTTTTTTTAATAAGCGTATTTACGGCAGAAGTTCATTTAGCCAGGATGAAAAAAAAGCGTTATATGAAATGAGAGATAACCTGCTGATCTTCAGCAGTGTGTTAGGCCTGGACCTTTCCGAAGAGATCACTACCGAAGTGAACAAGGAGCGTATCATAAGGTTGATAGCCGAGCGTAACACAGCGCGCAAGGCAAAAGATTTTAAAAAGGCAGATGATATACGTAAAGAACTTTCCGACATGAATATTATCATAGAAGATACGAAAGACGGGACTGAATGGCGGGTAAAAGTTTAAAAAAGGGCATATTCATTACCTTCGAAGGGCCGGAAGGATGCGGGAAGTCGACCCAGTCGCGCCTTCTTTGCGATCATCTGAAAAAACTCGGGTATACTTGCGTCTACACGCGCGAGCCGGGCGGTACTGAGTGCGGTGAGCAGATAAGGCGGTTATTGCTCCATTCGGATGGGGTCGCGATATCAGACCTTGCCGAATTATTTTTATTCGAAGCGGCGCGTTCACAGATAGTGAGAGAAGTCATAGCACCAGTGTTAGCAGATAAAAAGATAGTCGTCTGCGACCGTTTTTCGGACGCGACCTTAAGTTATCAGGGTTATGGCGGGAAGCTGCCGATCGCGGTAATAAAGACGCTGGATAATATAGCGACCGGCGGATTGAAACCGGACCTTACAATACTCCTCGATATCGACACAGCCACGGGATTGAAACGCGCAAAGGCAAAAGGCTTTGATCGGATGGAAAAGAAGAACATTGCGTATCATGAAAGGGTCAGAGCAGGTTATTTAAAGCTGGCTTCGGCTGAACCGAAGAGGATTAAAACAATAAAAGTTAACGGCACCATAGAGAAGACTCAAATCTTGGTGCGACAAGAGGCAGGGCGTGTCATTCAAAGATATAAGAGGGCAGGATAGGGCAATAGCGATACTGAAGAATGCCGCAAGGCAAGACAGGCTTTCGCACGCCTATATATTTTGGGGTCCTGAAGGCGTAGGTAAGAAGATGACTGCGCTTAATTTCGCAAAGATGCTGAATTGCCAGGACGCCCGCGACGAAGAGCCATGCGAAGAATGCGCTTCATGCAAAAAGATAAATTCATTTAACCATCCCGACGTATTTTTATTCTCACCCGATAAAGAGGGATCGTCGGTCGGCATAGAAAAGATACGCGCCCTGATCAAGGATATAGGGCTAAAGCCGTATGAAGCGAAAAAGAAGATCTATATAGTAGATAATGCCCAGGCCCTGACGCGCGAAGCCGCGAACGCCTTCTTAAAGACGCTTGAAGAACCCCCAACGGATGCGCTCCTTATCCTGATAGCGCCCGAATTGAGGGATCTACTGCCGACCATAGTGTCGCGCAGCCAGGCCGTGAAATTCTACGCGCTCGGCGTTAATGAGACGGCGAGGATCTTGGTTAAAGAGCATAAGATCGACGAGCCTCAGGCTAAAGCGCTCGCGCATCTTTCGAGTGGCAGGATGGGAGTGGCGTTAAAATACAAAGAAGGCGATTTTCTGAAGAAGAGGAACAGGATAGTCGACAGCCTTGCAAGGAACGAATTCTTTGATTCGGATTTCGACGCCGTTTCGAAGCCGGAACTTAAAGCGTATCTTGATATCGCGCTTACATGGTACAGGGATATCCTGATCACTAAGGCCTCCGGCGCGGATGCCGTATTTGGGCTGGTCAATATAGATAAGTCAGACGCGATAATAAAAGAAGCCAAGCGCCTTAAATTTTCGCGTATCGAAGAGATCATAAAACAGATAATATTAACAGGGTCGTTTTTAGACTCAAACGCGAATCCGAAACTGACGATCGCCGTCCTTGGATTGGCCGCGTTAGAGAATGCGAGGTAATAAATGTATGAAGTGATCCAGGTAAGATTGAGGGAAGCCGGCAAGATAACTTATTTCTCGCCCGGCGGAATGAAATTCAAGATCGGCGATCACGTGATAGTCGAAGCCGACAGAGGGCTCGACTACGGCCAGGTTCTATCAGACAGGGAAGCGATACTGGATTCGGACCTGGAAGAGCCTCTGAAGAAAGTGATACGTAAAACGAATCCGTGGGACATGCACCAGGTCGATAAGAATAAGAAGAAGATAAAAGAAGTAATGGATACCTGTTCCAAAAAAATACAGGAGCGAAAGCTCCCGATGAAACTGATAGATGCAGAGTTCTCGTTCGACCGCTCGAAGATAGTCTTCTATTTTACGGCCGAGGGAAGAGTAGACTTCAGGGACCTGGTCAAGGACTTGGCCAACGTATTCAAGACACGCATAGAATTAAAGCAGATAGGCGTGCGCGACGAGGCCAAGATCCTCGGCGGCCTTGGCCCGTGCGGCAGGGCATTATGTTGCGCGACGTATCTGAAAGATTTCGAGCCCGTTACGATAAAGATGGCCAAAGAACAGAACCTGCCTCTCAATCCTACGAAGATATCGGGCCTGTGCGGCCGCCTCATGTGCTGCCTTGGATACGAGTATAAGACATATAAGGAATTGATGAAAGGCATGCCGCATGAAGGCGAGATCATAAAGACGGAGAAGGGTAACGGCAAGATCATAAGCATAAATGCTATCAAACGTTCTGTAACGGCTGAGCTTGAGGACGGCACCATAATAGAGGTGCCGTATAAATAATATGAAAAAATTCTATATCACAACGCCTGTTTATTACGTTAATTCGAAACCGCACATAGGCCATTCCTACACGCAGGTTGCCTGCGATACCGTAGCGCGTTTCATGAGGCAGCTCGGGCATGAGGTCTTCTTCATGACCGGTTCGGACGAACACGGCGAGAAGATAGAAAAGACGACGCTCGAGCGCGGCTACAAGAAGGGCGAAGAGAAGCGGTTTGTCGACGAGATCGTCCCGGTCTTTAAAGACCTGTGGGCAAAACTCGGCATCAAATACGATTACTTTATAAGGACGACGGACGACTATCACATAAAGGCCGTCCAGGCGATCCTGCAGAAATTGTATAAAGACGGCAAAATTTATAAGAAGGTATATAAAGGGTGGTTCTGCACGCCATGCGAGACCTTCTGGTCGGAAAACCAGGCGCCTGGCGGGATTTGCCCCGATTGCAAAAGGCCAATAGAGCGGCTCGACGAAACAAATTATTTTTTTAAGACTTCCGAGTACCAGAAATGGCTCATAGAATATATAGATAAGAATCCAGGTTTCATACGGCCGGATTTTCGCAAGAACGAAGTGCTCGGTTTTTTGAAAGAAGAGCTTTTGGACCTTTGCATTTCGCGCCCGAAGAGCAGGATGAGCTGGGGCATAGAGATCCCGTTCGATAAAGATTACGTGACATATGTATGGTTCGATGCCCTTGTTAATTATATTTCCGGGGCAGGCTACCCGCACGATATGGAACGCTTCGGGAATTTATGGCCTGCCGATTTTCATGTCATAGGCAAGGATATACTCCGCCATCACGCGGTTTATTGGCCCATAATACTTCATGCTGCAGGCATCGAACCGCCGAAGTCTATTTTTGCGCATGGCTGGTGGGTGATAAAGGGCGAGAAGATGTCGAAGTCGAAAGGTAACGTCGTCGATCCCATTGAACTTGTAACGAAATATGGCGTCGATCCCTACAGGTATTTCCTGTTACGAGAAGTAAATTTCGGTTTGGACGGCACTTTCAGCGAAGAGGCGCTTATCACGCGTTACAATAGCGATCTTGCCAATGACCTGGGAAACCTGTTGAGCCGGACGCTTTCGATGGTGGATAAGTATTTTGAGGGAAAAGTTCCGGAAATTACGGGTCACGGGTCACGGGTCACGGGTTACGATAACTTGAAAAATAAGGCGTTAAATTTGTCCGCTGAACTTGAAAGATCTATCCCGAATTTCGATTTTGTGACAGCGCTGACGAAGATATGGGAAGTGATAGACATAGCGAATAAATTGATCGAAGATTCGAAGCCATGGAACCTCGCCAAAGAGAAAAAAACGGATGACCTTGCGTCGCTGATGTCAGGGCTTATCGACGCCCTGAAGACGATCGCGATATCGATATATCCTTTCATGCCCGAAACGAGTGAAAAGATGAAAAACCAGCTCGGCATGAAAGATGGATCGGGAAAAGTAAGATCATCCGGCCCATTATTTCCCCGCATCGAAACCAAATAATTTTTTTTCTATTCCGATTTATAAAATTGTTAAGGTTTAAAAAAGATAGATTTAACGCATTGACATCTTTTCCTTTTATGATAAACTAACACCAAGTTTAAAATTTTTCATACACGAAGCAAATAAAATGCTTGGCAGCAATGTCAGGCATTTTTGTTTTATAAATAAAATAATTTAGTAAGTAAAGAATAATAATTATAACGGAGGAAGACCAAGCAAAATGAAAAGAACAAAAAAGATCATCTCGGCAATAATTTTGATATGTTTCATATTCAATACTGCATTATCTGATTTTGCGTTTGCCCAGCAGTTAAATTACGTTTCCAACACCGACAGGCTTGCTGCGGCATTGCGTTGCGACGACCTGAACGGGCCTGAAATAAATCATGAGTTCAGGATAAGGGTTGCGTTGTTATCCTCGCTGCTTAAGATGGCCGGACAAGCCAAGACCGTGGATCTTAATCTTCTCCCTAAACTGGCAGAGATGGCTACTAAACATAAAGATACGATATCTTCCGCCCCCGATCTACAATTTTTCCCAGAGATAGGCGTGCAGATCTTTCCCAATGAAATGAAGGCATTGCCGGACGGGCACTTCAGGATAATGTGCCGCGTTACCGATCCAAAAAATCCAAGAAAAGAGCCATGGACATATTATGCCGTGATCGCTTCAAAAAGGGATGCGGACGGCGGTTTTCCCATATATGTTTATAAAGAAAATGAATACGACAGATTTGTAAAATATGACACGCTTCGTAATCTTCCCAAGAGAAGCCAGGAACATCAGTATGCTGCCGCGATGCACGTCAGCCATGAAATATCACCTGTCAAGGGCAGGCTTTCGATGGATGAATATCTGGCGAAGAAGGCGGATGCGGGGGAAATAGCCGTTAATGAACAATTCCATCCGAGTCATTTTAAAGGAAAAGGCGTCCCTCCGACTGCTTTTAGAAAATATGGTAAAGCAAAGTATGTATATTCAAATAATGGCGATATAACAAAAGTCTGTGAGCGGGTAATATTTCGTTTAATGGAACTTGGTATAAATTCTGACGAACTCAATAAACTGAGTGGAGATTTAAGGAAAAAACCTTTAGTAATTGTCCTTAAAAATAAAAATGAAGATTATCCGGTAGGGCTGATGCCGAATGAAGAGGGCATGCTGATACCTATCGACGAATACGCGCACTCAAGCGATAATGCGGTATATATTATAGCGGAAGCGAATGATTTCGCATATGCCGGGGAGCCTGCTGCAAATGAACCTTCCATAATAGCGTTAAAGACTAATGCAAGATCATTCGACTCCAAATATTTCTATGAGACGACCGTCCACTTCGGTCTACTCGGCAAAGTTGATAGAAGTGGTTCTTTGAACAATATTATGACCATTGCGAATAATAGCTATGAACATGGTATAGCATCAGACATTACTACCCGAGCAAAGATTGCAAAGCTGAAAGTCGTAGAGCGTCTGGATGAAACGCTCACGCGTGACCGTGCCATGGGGTCTATCTTGTCCAACCCGCTACCCGCCGCAATTACGAAAAATTCAATTCCTCCAAAGATCACGATCGGGACCAGAAGAGGCTCTCCTGCGCTCTATATTACATTGCCGAATAGCAAGGAGCTCGTAATATTGCGTTCGGACCCCGCTAGTGAAAAAATAAAAAAATTGAATGAGGCGCTCGGCAGTTATGGCCTGGTGTTCGACTTGTGCCAAGGATCGCTTTTTACCATCGCCTGTTATCAAGGTACTGATAGTATAGGGATATATAACGACCTTTTTGAAGAGTGGAAGACCTTTGAAAGAGAAATCAACGAAGCGTTAAAAAAGTCACCTGTTGACGGCATGCCGCCTGCTTCAAAACCAGCGGCAAACAAAAACTTCTTTACCTATTACCTCGTTGACGGTTTGGTAGAATATAAAGATACCGGTTTGTATATTACAGTAGGCAAGATCAGGGACGCCTCTCACATCGAAGGACTTGCCATTAAGGCGATGGTTAGCGGAGCGTCATATTTTATAGTCGAGCCGGGTTCGGCCAAAAAAGGTGATAATATAAAATTTAACAGAAACCGCACCAAGCATACGTTGGAAATAGGCAATATCGATACCATACGCGAATCCGTAGAAATCACGATAACTTCTCAACCCTCGCCTGCGCAGAAGTCGGCTAAGCGCATAGACGCCGCTGCCCAGCGGCCGGGCTCGACCGAAATAAAAGGCTTTAAGGGAGTGCGCAAATACACGGACCAGTTTGGCGATGGGGCAGATTTCAGAAGCAGCCCTGGCTCGCAAACCGCGACGGAAATATTGTCTGAACCATTATCGCAAAATTCCAGCAATGGTTTTGCGCATACATATAAAGAAGGCGCTAGCGTCATTCTTAATCACAGCATTGAAATAGGTATAATTGAGATAAACAAATCTAAAAACATGGTCCGCATGTCGATCAAGGCGCCGGATAATGTTAAGGTTGAAGGTGGCCATTTTAAAAGAATTAACGGCGGTTTCGAGGGCATATGCAATTTTGATAAGAGTTTCACGATCACAAACGGAACATACAAAGAAACGATCATTGTAAGAAAACATGATGGGACTCGGGTGCGGTTTGATGTCAGTCCGGTTATGGGCATAAAGCAAGTTTCTGCTTTCGAAATTGCCATGGAAAGGGTCGGAGAACTGGCTTCTATAGCCCTGAATCATAGTTCTACCAAGGCTGCCGCTGAACTTGCTGTAGCCGAATTGGTCAATATGGCTTCCAGTAAAAATGCACGCCAGCGGGTAAGGAATGTTGCTCTGGATAGGTTGGTGGGAATATACGAAGCGCGCCCCGAGCTTATTACGCAGGATGCCCAGTTAAGATTACCCGCTCTATTTCCCGATGCTGCTAGAAAGCAATTACGTACTGCGCAACCCGGCCCTCACGTTAGGGTTTTCAACTATCCAGATAAAGATTTGGATGAATTCAATTATGGCGGTGCCGGCCAACCGGATAATTCGCGTCCCACTCACGGAGTAGAGGTGAAAAAGGTATTTTCTGATAAGGAACATGCGATAATCAAACAGCTCGCGCTCCGCTTTACGATACAAGAGTTAGAATATCTATGCGATATATATCAACATCCCGAAACGTTCACCCAAATTCGCGCAAAGCACGATCCTGCAAGCAAAGAACATACGCTTTATGTTACATATGCAGAACTTGTATTACAATTACACGCCCTTCTTAAAGATATGGGAGCGGTCTTTTTCCTGCACGGAGAAGGCAATTTAGAAGACTGCCCCGATATAAGTGCAATAGGAGGCATAGAAATTTTAAGAGAGGCCGTGTCAAGAAGAAATTCTTTCGGATTGAACATTTTTGCCGACATGGGCTTTGCGGAAAAAAACAAGCTTCCCGTAGACCCTAAATTGCGCGAATTACTTAACGGGCCGCAATCAGCGCCTATCGACCCGGAGTCATATGAAGAATGTTTATTGGAAGGGGTGCATTCGATATTTAAACTCGGGAACTTTGAGGCAGGCAAAGCTATAGAAGTTATAACGGAATCCGCAACGGTAAGGTCGTGGGATGCTGATGGTGAGATCCTGTGGTATCCCGATGATGTATATACGCCGACAGGCGGCATACCATCGGTCATAGGTCCTTTCAGCGGCAGGGTTAGGGGCGGTATGGCCATGGTGAATGGCAAGGTCAGAGATCTCAATAAATATCGCGGAGATCGCATAAGATTTGATCAGAAGGAAGGCGGCAATGCACTGCAGGGGATCCAAATGCGTTATCGTGAGAGCTCATACGGCCTGGTCAAAGATCCTTATACTTTTGAACGCGGCGCGTTTGTTACACTTACTACTGACGCGGGACAGGATAATATTTTCAAGGATATTTACGAAGAGCGGGAAGAGGGTGCCGCCGAACCCACGAAAAAAGCTTCCGCGAAAATAGGTACCACCTACGTATTGATAGGGGATGACCTTACCATGATGCATAGTGTTAAAAATGACGGTGAGGTAGATCTTCCGTATCACGCCTCTATACATCCCTGGTCCCTAAAAGGCGGCGCGGCCGTTACATGCAGCGGCACTCCTACAAAGATCTATATAAACGACGACACAAAACATTTCCCGATAAGAATAGAGGATGTCCCGGCACAATATAATTTCACAGAACCAAAGGTAATAGAGACACCGGTCGAACAGGTATTTACAGGATTCAAAACGGACGAAAAAGGCTGGGCGTCTTTTACCATTACAGCGCCGGATGGAAGAAGCTTGACAACAGAATTTCGCACTGACGATTGGCCGGACGGCAAGCTATGGATCACCGATAAGATCGCAAGTTTCCAGCTTCTATCGGGCCCGATCGGGGCGTTCAATCCTAAAACGGAGCCAAAATGCGAATCGGTCGTGCCCGGTGAGGAGCGTATATGGGCAGCCAGGATAAAGGCCAGGAGAGGTCAACAGCAGCCAGCGCAGTTAAAGCCGGCCGCAGAGGCAGGGAAAGCTATTTTTGTTGCCGATGGCCAGCAGGTGCAAGCGCCGGTCGTAGACTCCTCTTTGAGAAAAACATTGGCTAGCCTTGCCTTGAATCAGGATGCCGTATTGGCTAAGGTAGAGGGGCAATCACCCGTTCTTGTAAACGGCGGCGAGCCTGTTGATGACACGCTTAAAGCAGGCGATACGGTTAATATAAACTACAAAAGCCCGCTTTATTATCTGGTAGACCCAAGCAGTCTTACGGGGCAGCATTTTTACCGCGACAATTATCCGCGGGATCGACGTCAGATCTCTATGGCATGGGCCACAAGCCGCATGATGGGCCTCACCACAAATTTGAGTATCTTCCAGACCAGCGCTGAAAGCGGTCTATTTGACCAGGCTATCGAGGAGTTGGTTTCGCAAGGCATAACAGACCCGGCTAAGGTATACGATGACGTTACGATGGGCGCGTTCACGGAATATCTTAATCTTATCGGCGCGATGACTACCATTGGCGGCCATGCTCTCGGAACGGCAAGCTATGAAGTGCCGCCTCATCTCATTCATAATGTCAAGGATACCGTATCATATCAGAACCTGATAACATCTTTAAATCCGAAGGCGGTCATGGTCAAGTCGCCTTCCACTGCTGCCAACTTCGAGGCCGTCAGGCAGAATGCCCTGGCTGAAAATGTCGTAAGGGATAACATGACGCTTATGTTCGGATTCGACCAGTGGCTGGAAAGCCAGTTTGCACAGATAGAAAAGCTTGAACAAAGGGTCAGGCATAATAAGCCGATAGATGATTATTTCGGCGTCGATTCCTTCTTCCTCTCCAGGACCGATATATTGGTAAATACGATATTCGGAAAGCTTATTGAAAATGGAATGCTGGGTGCGGGGGACAAGAAAAAGTTCGAACAGATAAAGGACAAGGTAGCTGTAGCACAGGCGAAGATAGTGGGCAGGTGGAATAATTACGTCTATTTCGGCAAGGGCCTCCCATACGGAACGCCCAGACCTCCGCAGCTGGATATGTTAAGAAAAAGATTCGAAAATTTAAAAAAACAGATCCCGAATATAAATATAAGATCGAGGATCCCGCTGTGGGCGTCCACACAGGTAAAACAGGCGGATATAGATCGCCACGTAGACCCGCTTCTCTATTTTGTCAATCTGATCGGGCCGGATACCGTCAATACCATGCCTGACGGGCTCAGAAAAGCGATAGAGGAAAGATTTGAAGGCCTTACAGACAAGCAGAAGGAAAGTGCCATAAGGCAGCTCGATCATGCCATAGACGATAACCGTATAATAACAAAATATGACCCTCTGGGCAGGAAGACCGAGTATGCGGAGGGCTTAACACCGGAGCGTATCATCAGATACGCCAATGATCTGTTCGATAGATATACAAATGCTATCCTGGATATCCAGGGAACCCATCCTTCCAAAGATAAGACAGGTGTCAATATAAGAGAAGAGATCCTTGCGTATAACCAAAGATTGCAAGGGCTTAATGAAGCAGGAGATTTAAGTTCGCCCATATGCGGACAGGAATCGATGCCCATACATGGCCGTTTCAGAATGGACCTCGAAAAACTGGCCAAGCTCCTTACGTGGAGAGGCGGCGATCAATTTGAAGCTGCTTACCTGGCATCTCTGAAGGCCTTTGAGGCAAAGATAAAAGCGATACAACTTGGTGGTCAAGTTACCTATTCAAAACAGGGAACCGAAGAGAAGAAGTCAGTGCCGCAGGCCGCAGAGACAGGAAATTCCAGGCAGCCCGGCGGGCAACTTAAAGGTCTTGGCAGCCCGGCGGGAGCGTTGTTACTGTTCGGTCTATACCCCGATGAATTCTGTCAGGGAAAAAGTTTTAAGGTAAGAGATCATTTTTCCATAGCAGCGGACATTTACAGCAAAGAAATAGCAGAAGGGACGTTACGCGCAGATAGGACTCCCCTGAGAGCGGCAAAATATCTGGAAGACGTGAGCCGGGGTGTGTATAAGCTTACGCCGGAAGGGGAGGAGTCGGCGAAACAATTCGCGGCTTTTATGTTGGACCGATTCGGCGGAATGGAAGGTCTTAAAGAACGGATCAGATCAAACGATTTGGAATTTCAAGCCGAACTTAGAAATATCAATAAGGCGATCGACTTAAGGGCGTCTGAATTGAGCCCTAGCATTAAAAATGAAAACGCGGGATCACAGCGGCATGACGTGAAGAGCGGACAATTTGACCGTAAGCCGGGCAGCAGCGATGATGACGCGTTATACATATTCGCGCGCCATTCGGAGGTATTTTTCAACCCTAATGGGTTCGCGACTAACGATCATGAGAAATATGTTGCCGAGATGGGCCAAATAAGCCGTACGGCACTTATATACAGCAGAAGAGAGTTGATAAAACAAGGATATATTAATAGGACCAGGCGCGGATATTACGTGCTGACAGGCAAAGGAATGTTCGAAGCGCTTTCGCAATTAGTTATGAGAGCTCATGAGGATACGTTAGGAACAATTACATGGCAGGTGCTTGAGCCATATAGACGAAATTTCTATACAAATGTAAACATATTATTATGGTTTTTATCTTCCAGACAGTTGATGCATAAAGTCGACAACTTTTATCGGATTACCCCTAATGATGCCGGGAGAAGAGAAACAGAGCTTTTCGACAAGGCGTGGCAAGTCGCGGAAAAAAATCAGGGTTTTGTGAATTCTTTAAACGGCAGGCTTAACGCGCTGGATATTAGGCCCGTAGGATCAGCAAGGGATAAAAACAGTTTGCCTTCAGATAGTTTGTATATACAGGTGAAATCAAAAGAGCTGCGCGAGAAATTCTTTTCAATAGTCATTAAACAAGACGAGAATGGTCCGGACCTTGTTTTGAGTAATCTTGAGGCGAGCCAAGCATCCGAAACGCCGCAACCAATGACGCAACCCGTGCAAAGCGGAATACCGCTGACGGGCGAAAGGCCAGCCGTCGCTGCTGGGGAACAGATGGCAGCGGCAGTTACCGCTTTAGCAAATACTGAACGGTCTGGCATGCCTACATTCGGTCCGCAACCTCTAGCGGTACGTAGCAATGATGGCAATAAACCGCAGGATTGGTTCGCAGATAAGAATGCAAAAAAGAGACCCGAGGGCATTGAATCTCCTGTGGCAGATGTTATGAGTCCTTCTTTAATGCAAGAAGCAGGGATGACAGTTGTGGGCGTAGGCAGGCTGGATCCTTATTCGGCAGAGATGCCGATACAATCTTTGGTTCTGCGCGGCAACTCTATCGGAGACTCTACTCAAAGGGACGTGGTGTTATATGCGGATAAGCTTAAGGCCGATATAATGTCTTGCCGGCTTTTGTTTAGAGCGGGTCAGATAGGTTCAGTCGATCTTAGAATCGAAAAGAAGGCTAAACAGGAGTTTAAAATTACCGGCTATGATAATTTTACCGTTACCTGGCCGGAGGGCACCCAACAGAAGCTGGAAGCCGATCTCAAGGCAGCGCTGGACGAGCTGGTTAATAAGTCATGGAGCCAGACAAGCCCGGTCCTTAATCAGAAATTGCAGGCACCTGCGGTAACGAAAAAATCCGATGCCCAGGGTGGATCGGCTCGCAGTAGTTCGAAGATACATCCTGATAGGAATCGTAAACGTGTCACGGAACAGCCTTTCGGCGCGATAGGTAAGGTACCGCCGGTGCCGAATAATCCTATATCTAATATTAATGAAGGTGGCAGTAATGTCGGAGGCTTTGTGCATCCCGAAGACCGGTATCCTGCAAACTGGGGTGCGGCTGGCAATGGAAAATCCGCCCAGCCCGACCGTCGCGACAGTTCGGTAGCCGATACTTCGATCTCAAATCACAGATTTGAAGATCCACAAACCGCGACATGGGAAGCCGTTGTTGAATTATTTAAAGGTAATGACGCAGCCAGCATTACCATAACCGATTATATTGCGCTTTATGCGGCAAGAGGCATTGCTAAAAATGCCGAAAGTGCGCGGCAAGAACTATATGGATTAATAAAAAGCGGATATCTGGATGCGTCCTCGCAGGGCGGCCAACGAAGATATGCGCTTACTCCGGGTAAAGGCTCAAGAGAGTTCAGATTCTGGGCTGATCGGTATGCGGCTCCGGAATTACCAAGACACTCGGATGATATTTTTAGCGGAAGCGAGTGGAAGGGACCGACACTAATTGGCGAGGGGTTTGAATCAACGGCATCTACGAGAGTGGGAGAATTGACTCATCCGGCGGAAACAGCGATCCAGGCTGCAGGAAATATTTCATCGATCGATATTCATAGTAATTATAATGAAGCGCTTGCTGAAATAAACGAGATCGCCCAGAATCATGCAACGAATGCTGGGATGGAGATCCCGACGCCTGAGAATACACGATACACACTTTTAGTGAACGCAAATTTATATAAGGACGGCGATCTCAAGAATGACAGGAATGGAATAACGCCTGAAGGAGAAAAGATTGCCGGGTTTGCCGATAGATTCGATGTCCTGAGGGTCAACACATCCAGCGTTGATAATATCCTGGGCCATATAAACGTAGATGGCCTTGATCCGAAGCGGGTAGTTGTCCAGTTGTCAGGACCCTGGAAAGAAGAAAATATCCGGAATCTTATGAAGGGAGCTCCCGGCATAAAGTTTGTGCATGTCGATACCACAGGTTTTAACAGCGATGCCAACTTAAATGATAATGAGAGGCAGCTTTGCAGGTTCGATCTATATACTCAGATGCTGCTCGTCAGACGTATCACCAAAGAGGATATAGAGAAGCGTAATAGCCTATATATGGTGCTGGAGTTCTTTCTGAAGACGCATTCGAACGACGTAAGCGATGCATTCATAACGCAATATATGAATTCTATAGTAGCCATAGATATTGCAGAAGCCGGCAAGCTAAGTCCCTCTGCTTTGGAAGATGCCTTAGATAGGACGCGTGAAGCCGCTGCATTCCTTATTAATCATAATCTTTCTTACATGCCTACGGAAAGATGGAGAACGCCGGATTATCATCAGGTTGCTCTAACGATGATGTCGGCATAAGCATATAATTATACTACAATAGTTACATTAGGCGTTCTTACATCAACGTAGGAACGCCTTTTTTTATAACGGTCAAGTTTTCCCTTTGACCCCGCCCTTAAAACGTGATAAAATCCAATAATATGCTTAAGGGCAAAGACCTGAAATTCAGCTTTCTACCGATATTTTTCGTTTTGATATTTGCAGCTTTTTTAAGGCTACCTATATTCTATCTCACGCACACCAATTTTGACGAGACCGCTTATACAAGCCTGGCCATGAAACTGGATAGTTACGGTTTTAAGGATTTCGCTAAAAATTTCAATCTTCATTTTGTAGATATTTATTCCAATGGATATTTCAATGTCCCAGTAATAGGTAATAAAAGTGTCGGGAATTTGTTGGCGATGTCCGGTGTAAATTACGAAAACGGGATACCCACGCATCGCCCGCCGGCCTTCAGTTTTCTTCTAATGCTTTCTCACAGGATTTTTTCCTCCAATGGGCAGTATTTCATGTCCAGCTTCAGCGGCAATCCTTACTGGCATTTACAATTCTATGCGGCACTGGTGCCTTTTCTCTTTAGTATTTTGTCGATATTTTTCACTTACACCTTGGGGAAAATGCTGTTCAGCGAGCGGATAGGCTTATATGCGGCGCTGATGCTCTCTTTGACGCCGGTGGAATTGGTCGTTACCAGTAAGATATGGGCGGATACGACGCTTACCTTTTTCACCGTCATGACAGCCGTATTTTATTTTTTATCCGTCAGGCGTAATAACATTATGTTCGCGTTATTATCTGGCATCTGCGCCGGGATAGCCTTTTTAACTAAATTTACCGGAGGATTTATCATATTGGCGATAATCCTGCATCATCTCTGGATAAACCGCTCCGGCCTGAAAAAGATCAGCCGGTTTTTCGGTATCCTTTTCGACCCAAAAGTAGTCATCATTGTTTTTGCGGCGGCCATGATCAGTTGCCCCTGGCTGTTGTCATTTCGTAAAACTTATGTCCTCAGCGCGCCTAAAATACCGGTAACCATCACGCCCTGGCTGGTATCGATCGGTCAGAGGCCGCGGTATGTATATCTGGTGAACATGCTATTCCAGTTCCCGCTATATTTACTCGGCTGCGTATCGATATTCACTTTTTTCATTAAGAAGAGGGACAGGGATGCGAAATTTTTTCTGATATCCTGGTTCGCGGCGATCTTTCTGTTTTTATCTCTCTTTTTATGGTGCAAAGAGGACAGGTATATGCTTCTTGCATATCCTGCTATAGCCATTCTTTCCGGCCTGGCGCTGGTAAAGCTGGAAAGGGCGCTGAATGAGAAATTATTTTTATCGGGCTATTTTGTTTCTTCAGTACTAATAATTTTAACGGGGCTCTGGGCATTAAAATTAAGCTCGCTTTTTACCTTTTTTAGCACGGACCTGATGAAATGTCCTTTCTGATACGACAATGTTTAAGGAGCGTTGGGATCATATGAGCCTTAAATTGATATTTGGATTGCCTGTAGCTGAGCAGTTCATCTACACTAAGCAGTTATATTACAGCATCAAAAAATTTTGCCACGACCCGTTAGTCCTGTTCTCAAGTGATAAGGATATAGGCCATTCTTATGACCGGTTAAGAAAAATAAAAAATAAAAGAGAATACAAATATCATCAGTTGCAAAATTTTATTTTCGATGCCCTTGAAGAGATACGTAACTTGAATTTTGACTATTTTATAAAGCTGGATTCGGATTGTCTATTTGCGAATTCCGGCATAGACGGGATCTTTGCAGGAAAATTCGATTTTTTGGATTCCGTCGACGAAAATGACGGCAAATGTAATTGGCTGTGGGCAAAAAAATTCTCGGAAAACATAGGGTCTTACCATCGGATCTTATCCGATCTGGGGCTCTCGAGGAAGGATGCGAGGATCTCGGGATGTCTGGGTGCGTTTCAGGTTCATTCCAAAGAAGCGGTTAATTTCATCGCAGACCGCATAAACATAATCGAAAATAATCCGGGTTACCTGACAATGAAGCAAAAAGGCCTGTGTCTCGACGAATTGATCGTGCCAAACCTGCTAAAAGATGCGGGATTTGCACCCCGCCTGACCTATTTGCATGAAGGAGCGCCGCAATCTTCCTGGCGCATGAGATGGCGTCCTTACATTGGCAAAGAAGAGGTGGCGTATGCTGCGGATCGCGATCTGAATATAATGTACCACCCTTTAAAACGGGACCTTCGCGATGAAGCGCGCCGGATCCTGCTGGAAAAGATAGGCTATAGATACGGTTTGAAGGACATGGCCGCGCTATCATACGATCGCATGTCGTCGTTATGGGCAAATAGAATATGAAACGATTATTCTCAAATAAAGTATCGGGTAGCGATAAGATGCATGTTGTCTATTTTTCATGCCGCAAACATTTCGATTATTTATTTCTTTCTTTGAAAAGCCTGGCCGCTCTGCGCTCGGCATCCCTAGGGAATGTGTATCTATACATTGATAAGGAAGATTTTTTAACCGAAATGCAGATGCGGTCCTTAAAAAAACTGAGATCTGATTTGATTGTGAGAAAGCGCGAGAAATTTAGCTGGGCCGGCGAACAGACTGTCCGTGTAGAATTGCAGGTATTTAAAGATATCAGCGAAGAGATCGATCCCGAACACTATGTGGCAAAAGTAGATTCGGACGTCTTATTCATTTCCGATGATGTATTTGCGAGTGTTTTAAAGTCCGGGGATAATTTGCTGGGCCACAAGGAGACCTGGTGCGCCCCTTTTTTCTTTACACAGGGCGGCTGTTATTTTTTAAAAAGCTCTTTCATTCCGCAACTAAGCGATTTCAATAAAGATATCTTTGCGGAGGTATTTGATAAGGTAAATAACGAAACAATGAAAGCTAAAAACAGGTCGGTCCCTGGCTGTCCCGAAGATGCTGTAATCTATTCTATCGCCAGAAGCAAAACAGACAAGATCAGTTTTATAGATTTCTATGGCAGCAGCGTCGTTCACTTTAATGAAAGAAAGCATGAGATGCTGGACTTTTATAAATCTGAAAAAATGTTTGTTTATGGAGCGAAGCATCCTTTTTTAAAGATATTGCCGGCATCTCTTCGATCCATGCTCAGGGCCTAACGTGTTTTTAGGAATAATGTAATGAGCCGATTAGCTAAAAGAAAACTCTTCGATAGGCCTAATCGCAACCTTTTAAGGGAGCTTATCTGGTCGAAATTCAAGATGGGCGACCAGAATACCTTTTTCGGCATATTATGGAGCCTGGCCGGGCCTCTTGTGTTCCTTTTAATAATGTATTTTATATTCCGGCAAAATTTTGGTCACGGAGTTTATGCCTATCCGCTTTACCTTTTGCTTGGGATCGTATGCGCGAATTTCTTTATTACCGCCACGGGCTATATCAGCAGGATATTTTTTTATAACAGGGACATTGTTCTCAATACTACCATCCGCCGCGAAATACTTATTTTGTCCGAGTCTTTTGTCCATATTTATAAATTTATGATCGAACTGGCAATCTGCTATATTTTAAGCATCTTTTACGGTCTTTTTTCATGGAAAGGTTTTATATTATCGTTGCCGCTTTTCTCCGCGTATATTGTCTTTGTTTTAGGAATAAGCATGATAATTTCGCTTGCCTATTGCTTTACCCGCGATATATATCACATATGGACCATCCTCATGCGGATGCTTTTTTTTGTTACTCCTATATTTTATACATTGGAAAAACTGCCGCGCCTTGCCAAAGAATTAATTTATTTGCTTAATCCCTTAACCCCGTTCGTGATCTCCTTTCACGAAGTCTTCATGAGCAAGGGCCGCATAGACTGGTTCACTTATGCATACAGCATGTTCCTGGCCGTTTTTTATTTCGGCCTGGCGTATTATCTTTTTGTGCTTTTTGAAAACAAGGGCATGGAAAAAATATGAGTGATATTTACATAAAGGCGGAGAATTTATCGAAATGTTTTCGCATTCTCCAGCGCGAAAGCACGCTGTTGCGTGCAATGAAAACGTTTTTCAGGGGAGAGTCGATGACGAAGGAGTTGTGGGCTCTCAAGGATGTTTCGTTTGGAATTAAAAAAGGTGAAAAAGTGGCGGTCATCGGTAAAAACGGCTCGGGAAAGACCACCCTTCTCAGGCTTATAAGCGGCATTTATGGTGAGACTTCAGGATGTCTTGAAGTGAGCGGCATTCCGGCAACTCTGTTCAAATGCTGGATAGGTTTTGACCTGTTCCTCTCCGTTGTCGATAATGTATATTTGTTCGGCGCGATACACGGTATCGATAAGCGTTTCCTCGAAATGCATATGGAGGAGGTCATAACGACCGCGGGGCTCTATCATTTGCGCTATGTCCCTCTTAAAGACCTGTCTTCGGGGCAAATGCAGCGTCTTGCCATAAGCATATTCTTTCAGGCATCCGCGGATTTTTTGATCTTCGACGAAAGCTTTGCTTTTATAGACAACGATTTCGCCGATAAATGCGAAAAGTATTTCACCGGGCTCCATTCCTCGCCCAGGACCGTCATTATTGCCTCTCACGATCTAGCTTTTTTAAAAAAGCATTGTGACCGCGCCCTGTGGTTCGAAAAGGGGGTCTTGCGCATGGATGGCGGCGTCCAGGAAGTATTGGCATCGTATGAACGCACATAAGACGACGATCATCGGAAGCGGCCCGGCAGGCATGGGCTGTGCTTATACGCTGGCAGAAGAAGGCGCGCCTTTCTTATTGGTTGACGAAAATAACGAGGCAGGCGGATTGTGCCGCACCATCGATTTTAACGGTTACCTTTTTGACGTCGGAGGGCACAGGTTCCTTTCGAAGTCCGGGACGGTGAATAGCCTTTGGTATAAGATGCTGGACGAGGACCTGACCAGGGTTAGAAGGCTGTCCAGGATATATTACAGGAGGAGGTTCTTTAAATATCCTCTTCATTTTCTGGATACGCTCTGGAACCTGGGCGTATGGGAAAGCGGCCTTTGCTTTCTCGATTATCTGAAGAATAAAATTTTCCCCTCTGGGGATAAAAACACGTTCGAAGGCTGGATCATCAACAATTTCGGGCGCAGGTTATATAATATCTTTTTCAGGACTTATACGGAAAAAGTGTGGGCGGTTGCCTGCCGCGATCTATCCGCCGACTGGGCAAAGCAGAGAATAAAAGGTCTTTCGCTGAGGGTGGCATTAAAAAATTCGCTTCCGGGGAAGAGAAAGAACGCGCCCAAGACATTGAGCGAGGAGTTCATCTATCCTAAAAATGGCCCGGGAGAATTTTATTTGCGTCTGCAGAAAAATTGCCTTGAGCGGGGAGGGTCTTTTTCTTTCGGCACAAGAGCGGTAAAGATAAGGCATAACGACAAAAGGATAGTTGCGGTAGAAACGGAATCCGTATCGGACGGTAAAAAAGGAACGATCGAGACGGATTACCTCTTTTCCAGCATGCCGCTGCCTGTCTGCGCCAGGCTGTTGGAACCGGCGCCTCCGCAGGAAGTTATCGCTGCCGCGGGCAGGCTTAAATTCCGGGACCTTATCACCGTTAACGTAATATTGGATAGAGAATACATATTCCCGGACCAGTGGCTTTATGTGCATTCTCCGGAAGTCCGATTGGGCCGGATACAGAATTTCAAGAACTGGAGCCCGTCCATGGTGCCGGATGCCGAGAAGACCTCGTTAGGCCTGGAATACTTTTGCAGCGAGGGCGATGACCTGTGGCGGAAGGACGATATAAACCTGATAAATTTTGCCTTAAAGGAACTGGAGAAGATAGGCATTACCAGCCGTCGTTATCTGATAGATGCCTTTGTGGTGCGTCAGCCTAACGCCTATCCTTTTTATTCCATGGATTATTTAAAGAATATAGGCATTATACGCGATTACCTGTCGAGGTTCGATAATTTTCAGACGATGGGCAGAGCAGGACTGTTCCGTTATGATAATTCAGACCACGCGCTTCTTACGGGAATATACGCGGCGAATAATTATCTGGGTAAAGGGCATTCCGACCTGTGGCATGTGAATGCGGACAGCGAATATCTGGAATCGTAGAGGATGGGACTGATCTTATGAAGCCGGCAATATCGATAATAATCCCGACGCACAACCCGGGGGCGGATCTCGGGCCCTGCATAGAGGCAATATTTGCTTCGGATTTTTCCGATTTTGAGTGCATTCTGGTAGACGATGCATCTACAGATGACGTAACAGGCGCGATAGAAAAATATCCTGCCCGCTTGATAAGACTGCCGGTAAATCGCGGGCCCGCCCAAGCCAGGAATAGAGGCGCGGAGGCCTCAACAAGTGGCTTGCTCGTCTTTTTAGATGATGATGTGCTGGTCCGGAAAGAGACCTTGAAGATGATCGATAATTTTTTCAAGCACAATTCCGGAATAGACGCTATCTTCGGTTCATATGATGACAAACCTGCCCACCCGGATTTTGTATCACAATATAAGAACCTATTTCATCATTTTGTGCATCAAAATTCTAAAGGTGAGGCTTCAACGTTCTGGGCCGGGTGCGGGGCAATAAGAAGAGATGCTTTTTCGAGGATCGGCGGGTTCCAGGAAAGTTTTTCCCGCCCCTCGGTCGAGGATATCGAGCTCGGCATGCGCCTGGTTAAAAACGGATATCACATAGAGCTGATAAAGGGTCTCCAGGTAAAACATCTTAAAAAGTGGTCTTTACTTGATATGCTCGGCTCGGATATATTCCATAGAGGTATTCCATGGGCCGCGCTGATGCTTAAATATAGAATGGCCCGGAACGACCTTAATACGCGATGGAGCGCCGGGCTCAGCATGCTCTTGGTACTGTCTTCGGTGATGATGTTATTTCACGGGTCGTCTCATGCCTTTTGGCTTGCCGCGTTTTTATTAGCTGGCTTCTTACTTTTGAATATTCGTTTCTACCGGTTTTTTTATAATAAAAAGGGCTGGCTCTTTACTCTTTTTGTATTTCCAATGCATATTTTATATTATATATACGGCGGCCTTTCTCTGATCCTGGGTTTTTGTTTTTATCCTTTTTCAACAATAAGAAAAACATGCGGGAATAAAACTTATGCCGGAACGCTCAGATAATATGCAGCAATATGATATAGGCTTATCATTGTGCGTGACGTCTAAATGCAATCTGAATTGCGCTTACTGTATCTCCCGTAAAAATGAAGAGAAATGCGGAGAAAGGCCTTATGTCGAGCTGCGTAACATGTTAGGGATGTTGCTGCTATGGAATTTGATCAAGCGCAGATGGCAGGAAAGGGTCCGCCCAATAGATATACCGCGCCTCATGAAGACGCTTGATGAGACGGGGAAAATTTTCAGGGTCAATTTTACCGGAGGAGAACCATTTTTGGTGCCCAATATAATTGAAGCGTGCGTGGAGATAACAAAAAAGCATTTTATCGCTTTGGTCACTAACCTGAGCATGGATAACGGCGATGAATTTATCGAGCGGATCGATCCCGGAAGAGTGATTTTTATCATCGCGTCATTGCATATCAAAGAGTTGGAAAGGCATGGCCTCCTGTCTAAATATATGGATAACTTCCGGAAATTCCAGGCGCGGGGTTTTGTCATATTTGCGAACGAAGTGGCGTATCCACCTCTTTCCCGCGAAACGGAAAGATATAAAAAATTTTTTAAGGAGAAAAATATAGATTTGATATTTGTTCCTTTCGCGGGGCAATATGCCGGCCGGCAATACCCCGGATCGTATACCGACGGGGAGCTTAAGGCATTCAATTTAGATCCTTCTATAAGGAACAGATTCGATTCGCGGAGAAAGAATTGCAATGCGGGTTATAATACGATGGTAGCGCTGCCGGACGGCGCTGTCTACCCATGCTATCAGCTTTCGCGGCCGCATGAAAAAATAGGTCACATATATAAAAATATTTTGTTAAGAAATAAATTAAGAGATTGCCCGCTCGATGTCTGCGAATGTCCGCCCGACATCGGAGACCTTTATTTATATAACAAAGCAATGGCTGGGCAAATACAAGACGAGGCCCTGAAGGTGCTGTCATGACCGAAAAATTGACCGGCGGCTGCCAATACGACGCGGGCTTATTATGGTCTCCGACGCATATCTGCACATTCGATTGCGTCTACTGTATTTCTAAGACGGGCGCCTACGAGTATAAAAAGGAGAAGATCCGCGGTGTATTGGATAAGGCCTGGATAGCCCTTAATATGGGTATCCCGTCTTTGCTAAGGCATCTGGTAATTTATAAGAAAGCCGGAAGGATCATGCCGATAAAAATCGGCCGGCTCATAAGGGCCCTCGATGCGACAAGGAATACCTTCCGGATTAATTTCGCCGGGGGAGAGCCGTTTTTGGTGCCGAACTTCGTAGAGGCGTGCGCGGAAATAACAAAAAGGCATTTCATCTCGATAAATACTAATTTTGTTACCGGAAAAGTAGATGAATTTTCCGAAAAGGTTGACCCCAAGAGGGTCATCGTCATCATCGCGTCATTACACATTAAAGAGCTGGAAAGGCGAGACCTTTTGTCTGAATACATAAAAAATTTCCTAAAATTACAGGAATGCGGATTCCCGCTTTTATCCAAAGGGGTTGCCTACCCCGCCATTCTCGGTGAGGTGGAGAAATATAAAGATTTTTTCAAGAAAAAAGGGATAAAAATAGTTTTTGATCCATTTGTAGGAAGTTATAATGGACAATGGTATCCCGAAGCGTATACGGATAAAGAGATTGATATCTTCGGCTTAGAGCCTTCATGTAAGAGCAGGACCGATTCGAAACGGAAAATCTGTAATGCGGGTTACAACATAGCGGTAGTATTCTCGGACGGCAGCATTTACCCTTGTTATCAGCTGAAAAGATATGCGACCGGAAATATTTATAAAAAAATAAAGTTTAACGATAAATTAATGGCATGCCCGTTCGATGTATGCAAGTGTTCCGTTGATGCCTGTGATCATTATTTGTATAACAAAGCGATGTCCGGACGAAAGAGTGATTCGTGAAAGTTTCCAGGGGTGTATATTTTTTGGCGGACGACGGCGTCGTAGAGCTGGCCATTGCCTTTCTGAATAGCTTCAGAAAACACAATCCGTCAATTGCGCTCTGCCTGATACCGTTCAGCGACAATATAGCCAGGCTGAAAGAGCTGCAGGGCGCATACGGCTTTTCGATCTTTTCAAATACGAAAGTGTACGATTGGTACGACAGCATAAATCTTAAATTCCACAATAAACCATTGGGCCACTACAGGAAGCTCGCGATATGGGAAGGAGAGTTTGACGAATTCATCTATATCGACGTGGATACGGTCGTCCTGGAAAATATCGATTTTGTTTTTAAGATGTTGTCAGACTATGATTTCGTGGCATCGCACTCCAATATGGCGCACATAGTCAAATGGACATGGAAAGAATCCATATATGGTGCAGGATTATTGGCGAATGAGCAGATAGACTATGCGGCAAATACGGGATTTATCGCATCGAAGAAGGGAGCCATTGCTCTTGCGGAGATAAGAATTAAGATAGCCGCCATCCCGGGCCTGAAGCCGCACACGCTGCCTCTTTCTTACGAACAGCCTTTTTTGAATTATCTTATTGTTACATCGGGCGGCAGGTATACAAGTTTATTTGTGCTGTGGAAAAAGGGGCTTTACCCAGGCATAGCGCTGGAGCAGTGGGCCGGTACTAAAGGAAGGAAGGTCAGGAACGGCAAAATTGTCCTTGAGTGCCATCCGGTATTTCTTGTCCATTGGGCAGGTAAGTGGACACCGACCCCGTTTGACAATACGTTATTTTCCATTCTGAAAGCGCTGGGCATAAAAAGGCCTGATGACAAACCCGCGATAAGATTTTTTATGCCTTATAAGAGGCTGTGGCAATATTACCGTTTTATGCGGCGGGATGTTATATGATATTTTCTATTATAGTGCCATTTTTAAATGAAGAAAAGTATATCGGTGAATGCGCCGCTTCTTTGACGGGGCAGGACTTCCCGAAAGATAAATATGAGATCATATTTATCGATAACGGCTCTACGGATGATTCTCCAAATATAGTGGGAAAGTTTGACAATATAAGACTTTTGCGCGAGAATAAGCGTAACGTCTACACTGCCCGCAATAGGGGTATAAATGCTGCGCGCGGGGATATAATAGCGTTTACGGATGCGGATTGTATTGTTGCAGGTGATTGGCTGAGCCGGATCTATGATGTCATGAAGGAGCCGGACATATTTGTCGCCCTTGGGAACGTTTCGTTCAACTGCGGACGTTTTTCGGTGCTGAGGTTGTTCGAGGACTGCCAGAATGCCAGAGCCGACTACATGATGAGGGTCATGACAAAAAGAAAATATTACGGCTATACCAATAATATGGCGGTGCGCGCGGATGTCTTTAAGAGATTCGGTCCCATGGCGGAATGGCCCGTCCCGGGAGACACGGAGATAATACAGCGGTGTGTGATGAACGATAGAAGCTGCAGGATATTGTATTTCGACCGTATGAAGGCGCATCATCTTGAGGTCCAGGACATCGTGACCTGGCTGAAGAAAGCTTTTTTTTACGGCAAACATAATGTCCTCATAAAGCGTAAAACCCTTACGATGCTGGAGACGTTCCGGATATACCGCCATTGCTTTGCCAGGAATGGTTATCGAAACCGGAAAAAGATAATTTTTACGATTTTCATGACCATAGGGGACGTTTTTTATATAGCCGGCATGGCCATGGGGGTGCTGGAGTTCCTGCTTATAAGAAGATATAAGCGGCATGATGGGAGGATCCGATGCTGATAGATACACACTGCCATCTCGATTTCAAGGACTTCGACAATGACCGGGATGAAGTTATAGACAGGGCCGTGAATGCAGGCGTAGGTAAGATGATAAATGTCGCAAGCTCCATGCAAGGCTCGCGCCGCTCGATAGAGCTTGCCGCGAAATACGACATGGTATATGCCTCTGTCGGGGTCCATCCGCACGATGCTAAGACCGTGACCGATAAAACGATGGCCGAGCTTAAAGGTCTTGCCGGAGAAAATAAAGTGGTCGCGGTCGGCGAGGTCGGGCTCGATTACTACAGAAATATTTCGCCCAGAGAAGAACAGATCGCTGTGTTCAAAAAATTTATCCATCTTGCCCGGGATATTAATAAACCTTTGATAGTGCATTCCAGGGACGCCAGGGACGATGCGCTCGATCTATTGAGACGGGAAAATAAGAACGGGGTGAAGGCCGTGATGCATTGTTTTGCCGGTGACGCCGACCTCTTAAAAGAATGCCTTGATATGGGGCTTTATATATCATTTACGGGCAGCCTTACCTTCAAAAATGCCGGGGACTTGCGCGAGGCCGCAAAAGCCATGCGCCCGGAAAGGCTATTCCTGGAGACCGACGCGCCGTTCCTGGCGCCTCAGGAATTACGGGGCAAGCGTAATGAGCCGGCCTATTTAACGTATCTCGTTGACGAGTGGGTTAAGATCCTCGGGTTGTCGAAAGAAGATATTGCCAGGATCACAACGCATAATGCGAATTCATTCTTTGGGTTGGATCTGGGTGAGAAAGCGAAGATCGCTTATGAGATAAGGGATTCGCTATATCTCAATATAACGAACAGATGCACCAATAGATGCGACTTCTGCGTGAGGGCACAGACAGCTTTTGTCAAGGGCCACAATCTTCGGCTCGAGAAAGAGCCGTCTGTAGACGAGATCCTGAAGGCGATCGGCGACCCGAAGAAATACAAAGAGATAGTATTCTGCGGATACGGCGAGCCGACGGCAAGGCTTGACGTAATGAAGGCGATCGCAAAAGATATGAAAGCCAAAGGCTTAAAGGTCAGGCTTGTGACGAACGGCCACGCTGTTCTTATAAACGGCCGCCCGGTCGTGAAGGAGATTATCGGGCTCGTCGACAGGGTCTCTGTGAGCCTGAACGCGGAAAACGAAGCCCAATATAATAAGATATGCAAGCCCGAATCCGGGCCAAAGGCTTATGGCCATGTTATCGATTTTATCAAGGATTGCGCGGCAAGCGGTATCGAAACTGAAGCGACTTGTCTCGACCTTCCCGGCGTCGACGTGAAAAGATGCGAGTCGATCGCTAAAAGCCTGGGAGCGAAATTCCGGCTGAGATCTTTCGGGGTGGTGGGATGAGAAATATTTTAAATTTTCTCAGGAAAGAACGGCTTTATCTGCTCCTCCTCGTCTTTGTCATGCTCATGAACGTGATCGTCGTGACGCACAGCGCGAAACATGTTCAAGCCCCGCATAAGGAATCGGCTCCGGGATTGAAAAAGCAGGCCGTCGAAAGGGTCTTTGAGGCAAATAAAGGTCTGCGCGACCTGTTCACTATCGCCTCGCTTCTCATATTACTTATCCTGTCTTTAGGGCTGTTGCTAGACCTGGCATTGCTGATATGGAAACTGACAGGGAAGAGGATAGATATTTTGACATATAAGACGCATAAGGTGAGCTGGAATTTATGGGATGTGTGCAGGGTCGTGATACTTTTCTCGTTCTTCGGCTACATGCTTATTTTGATAGAAGCTTTTATGGCAAAAACATTTCCTGTCGTAAAGAATAATGACCTCAGGATGATAGTTAATTCATCGATACTGGATACGCTGGCCGTGGTCTTTATAATATATTTTGCGCTGAGCCGGCATAAAGAAAAATTGATCGCGTTAGGGATATCTTTTAAAAATTTCATCAGGAATGTCCTTTACGGCATAGCAGGCTATATCGCGGCAGTGCCGCTCCTGCTTACTATCCTCATCGCGGTATCGCTTGTTACCGATCTGGTCCATTACATCCCGAAAGAGCAAGCGGTGGTTACTCTGTTCATGAAGGAAAAAAATGTCATGTTCCTGGGATATACGGTATTGTTCGCGGCGCTCGTCGGCCCGATGATTGAGGAATTGTTTTTCAGGGGATTCATGTATAACGCCCTGAAAAAGCGCGTCGGTATATTCTGGGCAGCGCTAGTTACGGCATCTATTTTCGCCGGCCTGCACGCGCATGCGGTCGGGTTCGTCCCGATAATGGCGCTCGGGTTACTGCTGGTATATTTATATGAGAAGACGGGAACGCTCGTTGCGCCGATAACGGTCCATATTATACATAACACGAGTATGGTCTTTCTGGTGTTGCTGGTCAAACAGATGAAAATAGGATGATCTCGCGGATAACTTATGTCTAAAGTTTCGATAGTCAGGTGCCAGGATTACGATGCCGAGCGGGTCTTTGGATCCGTAAAAAAGGCCGTCGACCTGGTCGGGGGGATGGAGAGCTTTGTCAAGCCTGGGATGAAGGTCCTGTTGAAGCCGAACCTCTTGTCTGCGCGATCCCCGGAAGATGCCGTTGATACGCATCCCGAGGTCGTCAGGGCCGTTGCGCGGCTCGTGAGGAGTGCCGGCGCAGTTGCCTTTATCGGTGATTCGCCCGGAGGCTACGGCAAGAATGCTGAAGAGGTCTTCGTGAAGTCCGGCATGAGAAAGATGGCGGACGAAGAAGGCGTCGAGCTTGTAAAATTCAACAGTTCGAAATTTGTGGACGGCCTGCCGATAAGCCGGTTCGTTTTCGATGCCGACCTGATCATATCGATACCTAAATTCAAAACGCATTCCATAACGGTGCTGACAGCCGCTATTAAAAATATGTTCGGCACGGTCGTCGGCCTTGCCAAGGCCGGGTGCCATTCAAAGGCTCCAAAAGAAAGAGATTTTGCAAAGATCATCGCAAAAGTATATTCCATCTCAAAACCGCATCTCAATATACTGGACGGTATTGTAGCGATGGAAGGGGACGGTCCGGCGGCAGGAAACCCCAGGCCCATGAATCTCTTGATGGCTTCTTCGGACGGCGTGGCGATCGATGCCTGCCTTGCGAGAGTAGTGGGCGTCGAGCCGCTCGACATACTCGTGACGATGGAAGCTTACGAGAAGGGCATGGGCGAGGCCGACATGGCCCGGGTGGAGATCGTCGGAGATGATATCAATAGTTTTATCGCGAACGATTTTAAGCTGCCGCAGACTACGCCGTTAAAATTCATCCCAAAGACGATAATTGACAACGCGGCGAAACTGATAAGATTTAAACCTTATATAGACAAGTCGATATGCACGCGATGCAACCTTTGCAAGATAACCTGTCCGGTAAGCTGTATCGAGATAGAGAGCGATTCCTGCACCATCGATTATAAGAAGTGCGTAAGATGCTTATGCTGCCACGAGGTCTGCCCGTATAAGGCGATAAGCATCAAACGGAACGTCCTTACAAAAATGATCTGGGGGTAATGATGCCGGTAGAAACCATCACATGGAAGAACGGAAAAACGATATATGTGGACCAAACGCGGCTGCCGCACGCGTTAAGGTTTGTTGCTTGCCGGGATGTAAGGACCATGTGGCGCGCGATAAAGTCACTCGAGGTCCGCGGAGCGCCGGCCATAGGCATTGCCGGGGCGCTGGGCGTAGTCCTTGGCGTTCAAAACTCTAAGGCCAAGAATTTTAACCAATTTTTTAAGGAAATTTGTCGCACATCAAAATATCTGGCTTCTTCGCGGCCGACTGCCGTAAACTTATTTTGGGCGCTTGCGAGGATGGAGCGCATCGCAAAAGAAAATAAGGATAAGCCGGTAGCGAAACTTAAAGAGATATTGCTACACGAAGCCCTTAAGATTCTCCAGGAGGATAAGGACGCCTGCAGGCGCATGGCGCGTTACGGCTCTAGGCTCGTCAAGACAGGCGACGTGATCCTGACGCATTGTAACGCCGGTGGGCTTGCGACGGCGGATTATGGCACTGCCCTGGGAGTCCTGTTCGAGGCGAAGAGGCAGCATAAGCGAATTCACGTTTATGTCGACGAGACGCGGCCGTTATTGCAAGGCGCCAGGCTTACGACGTGGGAGCTGATGCATGAAGGCATCGATACGACATTGATATGCGACAACATGGCTGCAAGCCTCATGGCGAAGGCCAAGATCGATAAGATATTCGTAGGGGCGGATCGGATAGCGTCGAACGGCGATGCCGCGAATAAGATCGGAACGTATAATCTGGCGGTGCTTGCGAAATATCACGGCGTCCCGTTTTACGTGGTCGCGCCGATATCGACTTTTGATCTTAAATTAAAGTCGGGGCATGGCATCCCTATAGAAGAACGCAACGCAGACGAGGTGAAGGCTATTCTCGGGCATCCGATCGCTCCGAAGAACGTTAAAGTTTATAATCCTGCTTTTGATGTTACGCCGAACGAGCTGATAACGGCGATCGTGACGGAGCGGGGAATATTCAGAAGGCCGTATAGGAAAAGTCTGAAAAAGCTTAAGGCTAAAATATGAGAATTCGTGATATAGGCGAAATAGGGCTCATAAAACGCTTCGCGAAGAAGATCCGCGTTGACAGCTCTGTCGTAAAAGGTTCCGGCGATGATACGGCGGTAATAAAATGGACGAAGGACAAATACCTACTCTTTACATGTGATATGCTCGTCGAGGACGTTCATTTCAAATTAAAAAATGCAACCCCGCTCCAGATCGGATATAAGGCGTTGGCGCGCAATATCAGCGATATTGCCGCAATGGGCGGCATGCCGCGCCATGCGGTCGTTTCTATGGGGATGAGCCCTGACATGGATGTCGCTGTCGCCGACGGTATACTTAATGGGATGTTGGCTCTGACCAGGCGATATAAGATAAACATCGTCGGCGGAGACGTGTCCAGGGCTGATAAATTGGTGATCGATGTGTCGCTCATAGGTGAGGTCGGCAAGAAGGACCTTGTCTTAAGGAGCGGCGCTAAAGCAGGCGATCTCATACTCGTGACCGGCACTATAGGCGGTTCCATAAAAAGCAAGCACCTGAATTTTACGCCCAGGGTCGATGAAGCGCGGAGGCTCGTTAAAAATTATAAGATAAATTCGATGATCGATGTTTCAGACGGCCTGGTCCTTGATCTAGGGCGGATATTGAAGGCGAGCAACACAGGAGCATGGATCCATGAAAGCCTGATCCCGATATCCAAAGAAGCCGACTCGTTCGATAAGGCAATTTCGGATGGAGAGGATTTCGAATTGTTGTTTACTATGAGCCCGAAAGAGGCGATGAGGCTTCTTGGGTCAGGGCAGGCTTTGATGAAGACGCCCGTTACGGTGATCGGCGAGATCACCAATAAGAAAGACGGTTATAAATTGATAAGAGAGAGCGGCGGAGTAGAAAAAATAGGCTTGAAAGGGTATTTGCATTTCTAATATGATATCGAAAAGCGTTGAAGATACGATCGAGATAGGCTGTCGGCTGGGGAAGAAGCTGAGGCGGGGCGACTGCGTTGCTCTCGTCGGGGATCTTGGCGCAGGCAAGACGGTGCTGACAAAAGGTATCGCCAAAGGGCTGGGCGTCAAAGACTCGAGATATGTTAACAGCCCTACGTTCGTCATCATAAAAGAGTATAAGGGTAAGATCCCGCTGTATCATTTCGATCTCTACAGGCTTAATAAGTCGAGCGTCATAGACGGAGAAAATTTCGAGGAATATTTTTACGGCGACGGAGTGACGGTGATAGAATGGGCTGATAAGATCCGCAAGCTCTTGCCGAAGGAGCATGTAGAAGTGAAGCTGAAGGCGCTCGGAGAGAGCAGAAGAAAGATAGAGATCAGGAAAAGATGAAACTATTAGCTATCGACACATCGAGCATCTATTTAAGCCTTGCCGTAATGAAAGACGGCAAGGTCATAAACAGAATGCACAAAAAAGCCGTAATGGCCCATTCGCGCCTTCTTGTTCCTATGATAGACAGGATATTGAAGGAGTCCGGGATGAAGGCAGGCGATATCGACTGTTTTGCGATAAGCGCGGGGCCGGGATCGTTCACGGGCCTGCGCATCGGCGTGACTGTGGTAAAAGGTATGGCGTATTCCTTGAAGAAAAAGATAGTGGTGGTCCCGACCCTCGACGTTATCGCAAACAACGCAAAAAAAATTATCGGGATAATATGCCCGGTCCTCGACGCCCGTAAGAACAAGGTTTACGCGTGCCTTTACAGATCGGATGGTAAAAATATCCAGAGGATATCGCCATATATGCTTTTGCCATTGGATGAATTAAAGAAAAAAACCGCTATTTATGATAAAATATATTTCTTAGGAGACGTCATTGGAGACGTGAAGTGGCATCCAAAAGCTGATGTTGTGGCGCGCTTGGGATTTGAAAATTTCAAAGCCAAAAAGTTCGTGAAGGCCGAAGACCTTGAGCCGATGTATCTATATTCAAAGGAGTGCGATATAACAGGCAAATGACAGAGATGATCGTCAAGACACAGAATGGGGTTTCCAGGCCGCGTTACCGCCCGACATGGGCGGAAGTCGACCTCAAGGCGATAGAATATAATTATAAACAGGTTCGCCGTATCGTCGGGAAAAATATAAATATCATGGTCGTCGTGAAAGCGAACGCCTACGGCCACGGCACGGTCGAATGCGCGGCCGTTCTCGAAAAACTCGGCGTCAATTATTTCGGCGTCGCGACTACGGACGAAGCCGCGCGGCTGCGGGACCACGGCATAAAGACGCCGATACTCGTTCTCGGCTCGGTATTGCCGAGCGAAGTGAAGGACGCTATCGAAAAAGACATAACGCTGACATTATGCAGCGACGAACTTTTGAACGCGATAAAAAAAGAGAGTCTCGCATCAGGCGTTAAGGCGAAGGTCCATGTGAAGATCGATACCGGCATGGGCAGGATAGGGATATGGCACGAAGAAGCGCTGAATTTTGTGAAAAACCTGGCGCAGGAAAAAAATATTATCCTTGAAGGCATATACACGCATTTTTCAAGCGCCGGCCGCGACGATTTTTTCACGAATTACCAGATAGAGGCGTTCGAAAGGCTGCTCCTGCAGCTCGACGGGTTCGATGTGCGCATTCCGCTAAGGCATGCCGCCAATTCAATAGCGACGGTCGATTTCAAAAGGTCGTATTTAAATCTGGTGCGTCCGGGCCTTGTCATCTACGGGATGTACCCGAAACATACCTTCCCGAAGCTGATCAAACTAAAACCTGTGCTGTCATTAAAGACTAAGATCGTATATATAAAAGATACGCCTCCCGGCCGCTCCATAAGTTACGGCAGGACGCATGTTACGCAAAAGCACACCAAGATAGCCACGCTCCCGATAGGCTACGCGGACGGTTACGCGCGAAACCTCTCCAATAGGGCGGAGGTGCTTGTACGGGGCAGACGCTGCCCGGTTATCGGCAAGGTCACGATGGACCAGACAATGATAGACGTCGGCCATATCAAAGGCGTCAAGGTCGGCGATGAAGTCGTCCTGATCGGTAAACAGGGAAGAGAAGAGATAAGAAGCGAAAAACTGGCCCGCCTTGCCGGAACGATAGCCTACGAATTTGTCTGCGGTATTTCAAACCGCGTCCCCCGGATCTACAAACATTAATTCCGCCTAATTCCACAAAAAACAATTGCGTTAGAGTAAAAAAAGGTAGCTAGCTTTCTCTTGCATTAACATAATCATATGATATAATTTAACCACTATATTCAAAATATTAAAATGATAGAAAGCCAGATATTACCTAAAAGATATATTATTATATTCAAGAAGGCTCTTACGAGTATTCTCGTAGGGGCCTTTTTGTTTAATGACATCGCGTATGCGGCAGATTACCAGAACCTTGCTATATGGAAGCCATCAAGTCAATCTGATTTAAGAGAAAGATTCGGCGAGAAATATGACGTAATGGTTCTTGATCATATTCATCAGCAGATCAAATCATTGGGCGGATTTGAAAAGTTGCGGAGGCGCGAAGATGAGATGTTTCGAGGGACAGAAAGGATAAGTTTGGAAATAGCGGGTATTCCAGGTTTATTTGCAAAATTTGGCGAGCAGCCTTGTGTTGAGTATTTTGAAGGTACCGGAAGAGCGGTTGTATTTGTCGATAAGAATGATAAATATTTCTATGATGATAGCATTGTGCAAAAAGCAAAAGCAAAGATCCGATCAGGCGCAGCCGGTATTCAAAATCCCGGCTTAAAAGAAGACAAAAACCCGCTCAGAGGGGTCAACATCGCGGCGGGCATTGAATCCTCAAATAAAGTAAAAATAGATTCTGAAATCAAACATGTCCCAATTGCGGAAGTTGAGCAGATACATATCAGTAAGAATGTGGAGAGACACGATGAGATCAGAATTACTATAGAGCGTTTTCTTCAGATGTTTATTGATCACGAACCCCAACTTGCGCAACGAATAGTAAATAAAATTCCGTTATTAAAAATAGACTCACTTGCCTCAATAAAAAAAGAGCGAGTGATATTTGGTCTTATAGCGATCCCGGTTATTGCTTGTTCTATTAGTATATTATTCTATTTTGTTGGCATTCCACTGTCATTGAACCTTATCTTTGTAAGCATTTTTACGACCGTTAGCATATATCAAATATTTAAAGAATGGGTGGATGCTAAGGATGATAGAGGAAATGCCATAAAGGAAGGTGAAAGCCTTACTATTGATCTTTCTGATGATTGGACATCAAGGGATCTTACCCACGAACTCGGCCATATTGTTAGTTATATATTAGAAAAGTGCGAAGAGGGTTGGTTTGCTGAAGCCGTAGCATGGCTCATTTTTGGTGATGGGCCTTTGGATATTTTTTACAAGATTGGATTGGATACAGCTGAAAGCATAAAGACGCTTTCGTACATGCAGATAATAGATGGAACGATACAAGCCAAGAATGAAAGACACAAAATGGTGATGGCGATAGGCAAAGGTAATGCTTTGGCGGATTCTAAAGACGATGTATTTGGAAGTTTTTTAGGAGGCTTGATAAAAGGTCTTTATGTGGACAACACTAATAAGGCTTTTAAATTTTTGATCTCCATACTTCTGGAGCGCGATAATATACCGGTTCCGAGGGATGGAGGCTCATTAAAAAACGACGATATAGGTGAACTCGATGCCGGGCCGATGCTGCTCTACCTGACATTGCCGGTCTTGTGGCACAGGATAATGACGGCGGTGTGGCGATGGGGCGGAGTATTATTTGCCGGAAAGAAAACGGAAAGCGGGGGTTCCAAGAGAAGCGGCCGGCAAAACCTTCCCAGGCCGGGCGATCCTCAACGGATGAATACGCCGCCAGCCTCGTCTTTAGAGAACCCGCTGGATCAGGCGCTGTTTGATGACGGCGGAGGGCCGCTAAATAAATTCAGCGCCAGATATTATGGACACTATGGGCAGCCGAACGAAAAACCAAATCCGGATAAGACTCTCGATATAGACTCGGCCAAGCCGCAGCCCGCCGCTGAGTCCCGATCTGTTGAGGTGTATCTTGAGCCTGAGCTTACGGATAAAGGCGTTGTTTTGCCGTCCGCACCGTCCGCGATAATGAAAGTTGTCCGTGCAGCCGAATTTAAAAAAGAGCTATTTCGAAATGTTAGAATGGGCGCACTAAAAGGAATTAGGGCCAAAGCCGCGTCAAATTCTACCAGAAAAACTAAAATATTTATGTTTTGCGGCGAAGAGTTTGTTACAGACATACCTAACGATGACCCTCGCGGCGAGTCGATCATCGTAGTGCTGGACATGTCGTTCGATAGGCCGCGTCCCATAGCCGCTTTTGACTGCCAAGATAATAGTAAGATATACCCGGGCAAAGAAATGCTGCGAATATACGCGGATCCGCCTAAGCCGATAAACGAGCTTCAGATCTCTGCGAATGGCGACGTTGCCGGTGCGCCGCTTTTTAAGGCCGTGATGGAAGTTCACGAAAGCGTTCTGAAAGCACCGCGTCTAAAAGAAGCGCGCAGCATCCTTGTGACGAATGTTAATGCCCGGAAGGATTCGGAAGATGATGAGGAGGGTAAGCATCTTGTATTCAGCTTGAGAGGCATACATACGACTAATCTTCCGAGCGAAATATATAAAACCGCCAATCTGGGATGCTATATCGACCCTGCGACAGGTTTTGTACAGGAAGTTTATGACATGGAAACAAAAAATCGTGTCTATCCTGCGCCTACGCATATAAGAGTATATCTTGATCCTGTTGTCGAAGGCGGAAAACTTGCGGATAATTCGACGCTTTATCGGGCGATCGGCGATATGGATGAGGAATTTTGGAATGATGAAGCGGTAAAATCGGCCAAGACTATTGTTGTCGATAACGTGATGATACAAGAGCGACCGGACAGAAACAGATCTCGTATTATGTTTTCATTTAACGGCCAGCTATATAAGACAGGATTATTGTATGACCAGAATAAACACAAAAATATTTTAGTTGTTGCCAATGTTAAAACCAGAAGGCCGCAGGCGGTGTATCTGTATAGCGGTGAACAGGTTTATCCCGCCCACAACCAAATGAAGATCTATCTTTACGATAGCTTAAAGAGTCTCAATATGGGTAAACCGGTTTTATACAAGTCGGCCCTTAAGCTTTCCCGCGAATTCTGGGAAGAAGAGTCGGTGAAACAAGCAAAGTGGATGGTTATCGATGGCTACTGGACTTCAAAGCGAAAGGGCGATAACCAACAGAGTTTCTTATTTCAGATCAAACGGAAGTGGTGCCGCACGACATTGCCATCTGACTCGCGCGGACGGCCGCGCCTTCGTGTAATAGTAAAGATGGCCGCGGATGGGCCTGTTCCTGCAAAGGCATATGACATAGCGACCGGCGATGTAGTGTATAAAAGAAACGGAAATAAGATCACGGTAAATAAATCTAACGGTGTAGCCAGTATTAACGGCAAGAAAAACGGCAATAATGGGAACGGGGCCAGCATATCCAAATATCGGGATATGCTTAATAGCCTGAAGGCAAGGGCCGAAAAGCTTGCCGTTCATGCCAAAAAACACGGCCCGACTGATAATGTTTTAAAGGAGCATGATCGTATAGGTTTAGAACTTGATGAACTGCAGTATAAGCTCTCGAGAATGTCAACGAACGGCAACAAGGCAGAAGCTGCAACCTTGCTTCAGATTTGTGAAGAGATAGCTACCCTGTTATCAAAGCAGATAATGCCTATATTGATGCCAACTATAGCTATGGATTCGGTGCCTAGTGAGGAGAAGCCGAAAAATGGCGGGGGTTCCAAGATAAGCGGCCGTCAGAACCTTCCCAGGCCGGGCGATCCGCATAGGATGAATACGCCGCCCGTTTCGTCCCTGGAGAACCCGCTGGATCAGGCGCT
>PLNN01000056.1:27589-30797 GCA_003142795.1 Candidatus Omnitrophota bacterium | reverse complement strand
GGATCCTGGCCAGTCGCACCGAAATACTGCTTCTCCCATGTATCCGGCAGGCCATTATGATCTGTATCGATGAAGCTTGATGTGATCGTTATTGTTTTAGTGTCGGATGATGTGCCGTCTGTGACTGTAAAGGTTGTGTTATAGGTGCCTGCCTGTTGGTATGTAGGCGTCCATGTGAATGTCTGGGTGGCAGGATCGAATGTAGCGCCCTGAGGCAAGCCGGAAGCTGAATATGTCAGGTTACCGCCTCCTCCTGTCGCACTTACCGTGAATTGCAGCGTCGCGCCTTCAGCGGCAGTTTTATTGTCTATCGGATTGAGAGCGGGTGATTGAGGCGTAGTATCGATCTCAAACACCGCTTTGATCGAATGGCTGGCATTGATATTGGTAAACACATAGCTTGAAGCAACATTCTGGAATTTGCCGTCTACTATAAGATATGAAATCTTGCATCCAGAATCGGGTGTTATAGTAAATGTCTTATCTTCCCCATTCTTCGCAATGGCATATTTACTGGGGTCATAATAGTAATTGGTAGCGCCCCCTGGAGTGATGCTGCCGTTACCTACTGCACTTACCTCTATACGGTACAAGCCTTGGACGTTATAGGTACCACTCAATTCATTTATCTTATTCCAAACGAGGTTACGCTGCGTATCGGCAATAGAGCGGTCTTTTGGCGTATCCCAGGCAATGGCTTTTTCATATACGGACTGATTTGGTACGTTTGCATAATCTTTGCCGAAAAGTCCACCGACAACCGCATCCACCGCATCTTCTCTAAGCGTTTCGATCTCTGTGATCTTAGCCTGATCCTGAGGATACCTTTCTCTGAGGTAATCGGCCCACATCGTCAGGATCATCAAATATTCGTAGTCCTCCCTTCCCTCAAATATCGACTCAAAGTGCTTACCTGTATAGACGTTATTAGCCCCGTCAAGATAAAGCGGCGTGTATATCTTACCTTGCGTATAGTATTCATTCATATCCGTAGAATGTCCCGCATCGATGAGGCACCAGTAAGCCACGCCTAGCACGCCATGTTTGAAAGCGGCCCACTCCATAACAACCTCATACGCATAAGGATCAGTAGGGCGAATGGGCTCGGTCTGGTAAATATTGAACTTTTTGCCGTTGTTGACACGCAGGTTATCATAAAATTGAATGCATCCGTTGTCGTGAAGCCCGGCCAAAACCGCATAATGCGGACAGAGCGTGTCTGAGACAGAATATACTGTATCATTATCTAGCGTAACGCTTACTGCAGGATCTCCTATCTGTGGATCTTCCCATATTTGCATCCTTGATCCGTATTTAAGAGGCTGCCCCTCTCTCCTGATCGCCTGACCCCATCTGATAACGGTCTTTTCGGTAACATCATAAGACGGCTCATCGAACAATAAAAACGCCGCCCGTGCCGGATCCATGCCAAGAGAATAGAGGTGCTCCTCTACAGCGTCTGCCCACCCTTTTATCCGGGTATTAAATAATCCCGGATTTGTAAATATATCCGTGCCGGCAAAAATCCCACTTATATCTACCCCACCAAGAGCTATGTAATATACAGGCATATCCGGAAATGCCTGGACCCATTTATCGAAACGTGAGAAATATCCTGCCGGCGGAATGAACCTGTTTTGAGCATCATAATTGTTTGCGTCAGCGGCCGCGCTTGCATCGATACCCGCGCACGACCAGTAATTTGAATATTTGTAATACGCAGCAAAAGCGCGCATCTTTTCGTAATTCTGGTCAGTCAAATCGCAATATGGACTAGGAGAGGGCCGGGATTCAAAGTAGTCCCACATGCCGAGTCCAAGACTAAGCTTCTCGGAGAATTTATAGGACGAAACATTAAGATTGATCGGGATGCTATTTGCGGTAACGCCTTCTCCTGCAATCAATAAAGTCCCTGCATCATTACCCTGCGCAAGAGCAGTAGGCGCAAAGCGTATCCAAATCTGTTTAGTCATGCCAGCGGGGACCGTAATCGCATATCCGGATGTTGTTTTATCTGCAGCAAGAAGTATATCGGATGTGAGCATATTGTTCTGCGTATCCGCAGATTGCACTGTCGACATATCGATCCAATCGGGATTATCAGACCCTCCGAAACCTTTGATGTTGATCGCTATGGCATGATCGACATCATCAGCATTGGTAAGATCCACAACCTCTGCGCGGCGCTCTCCGTTCATCATATTAAGAAAGAGCGACCCAAGCGCCATCCCTTCTGCCGGCGAACTATACGGAGTCAGGATATCCCAGCGATTATTTTTCCACGCAACGATCCCCGAATATCCCTGGCGTTGTAAAATTTGACTTTGAAGCTTTATGAGGTCGAGCTGAATCTTACCGATAGCGTCATAGCTATCGGAATAACCTGCGGGCAGCGGCAGCGGGAAAGTCGTTTTAAAAGCTGCGATTTCATTGTAATGATCATTGAAATTATCGACCCGCGTCTTGATGGCATCCAACTCATCCGTAAGATCAATACCTGCATTAATGGCGCTGGTCTTTAGCATATCAATATCGGAATTGATCCTGTTTCTCATTTTCAGAGTAACTATCATTGTTTTTTCGTCTGCAGGTATAGGGGCGCTATTATACGGCAGGTTTTGACCGCCCCCGCATATCTGGATCTCGTCAACAGTCTGAATGGTTCCCGGGATCACAACCAATTTTACATATCGGGCATGGGTATTAAGGCCAAGCGCTTTTATCGTATGTCTGACAGCGGTTGGGTATGGGGGAAATGCCGGCATAACATCATCTTTCATCATATCCGTGATCTCATAATAATTGGCCCCATCGGTGCTTCCGAGAACGAAAATATTTTTCGGCCATTCAAGATCATTAAAACGGGCGCATGTTGAATATTTGATCGCGGCGATAGGCAGATCCTGCCCCAGGTCTATCGTCGTGATAATACGATCGACATTCACCCACCCGACTGCCTCAGGAAGATACCATATGCCCATTGCTTCCGGCGGAGCTTCTACGCCATCAGTCAAATCGGTGCTATCATTGCTGCCGATATTACTATCACCTGTGGGGCCATAATTCGGCGCAGGAGACATTGTATATGGTTTGTGTAACGCAATGTTTTCATTCGCAATTGTCGGATCAGTCCCTGCCTCATATTCCTCTATGTTCGTAAGTCCGTCATGGTCGGGATCCGCGTTAGGATCCTGGCCAGTCGCACCGA
>PLNN01000056.1:0-27549 GCA_003142795.1 Candidatus Omnitrophota bacterium | reverse complement strand
TGTCTGGGTGGCAGGATCGAATATAGCCCCTGTAGGCAGGCCGGAAGCCGAGTATGTCAAGCTGCCGCTTCCCCCTGTCGCGCTTACCGCGAATTGCAGCGTCGCGCCTTCAGCAGCTGTCTTATTGTCTATCGGATTGAGAGTTAGCGGCTGAAGGATAACGGAACCAAGCTCAAATACAGCGGTGATCGTTTTATCAGAATCCATAGTCACTGTTATCGGATTGGCAGTATCTGTTATGCTGTCTGTCCAGCCAACGAATTTATAACCGGCATTTGGATTGGCGCTCAATTTTATCTTACTGCCGGATGCGTAACTTGTGCTGTCTGGAGACTTGGTTACGGTACCATTCTGGCTTACTATCGTTAACGCATAGGTATTGACCAGACTACATCCGATATTTTCGATCGGGATGCGCTGGAATCCAAACGCACTGAACATCGGTGAATCAGCGGCCAATTCAAAATCACTGAGTTTTGTTGGGGGAGTTACTGCAAATTTAACTTCGCCAAGATGATGCCATCGATCCCATCCGCCGGTCCCGATCTTAAAGTTGTTCTCAACGTGGACCTCGGTATAAAGAGGGTTGGTAAAAGGATTGGGATCGCAAACTTCTCCACGATCGCTAAAGTATCGCTGGATGTAACCTCCTCCCCAGTCTAATGCTGCTTGTGCACAGGTGCTCTCATCTGGAGATCCGTTCATCATCCAAACCAGTTCTATTGGTTCGTATTCAGACGTATAGACAATATTACGTAAAATAGTGCAATATTTTGCATGCTGAGGCTGGTCGTCCCACATTCCGGCTAAATCAGGATACTTGTTGTAGGGAGGATTTTGGTAGTTTAGTGATGTAAGCTCGTACTGCAGGCCATCCATGACAGGAAAACTTGTAAAGGCGCATTGACTCATCAAGATTCCATAGTTGTTCCTATTCAGGATAATATTATTTTCGACTTTATTGTCACGGCCTCCATTGCTGCCTAAGATGCCCAATGGAACATTATTTATGATATTGCCGAAGATCGTTGTCCCACTGGCAATATCGTCCGCATAAATTCCCATGATTTCATGCGGATCTCCAGGTAGCGGCAAAACATCGGGATCTGAGGCTACATCATGGATATAATTATACCGGATAACGGTGCCTCTGTAGCTATAACCATAAGAACGATTGGTCACCTCACGCTGCTGCCAATCGTGAGACGTATTAACATATATTGCGCCAACGTCACAGGTTTCTGTGGCAACATTATATATTTCATTGTATTCGATCGTGTGGTCATTGCCTTCGATCATGATCGCCGCGTGCGGAGCACTGTAAATAAGATTGTTCTTCACAGTGTTACCTACGCCAGCCACTATAACACCGGGATTATTTGCCCGCACCCATTGCGCATAATCATGAATGCTGTTATTCTCTATGAGGTTATTCCCAGGAGTTAACGTAGTATAATCCCCTCCCCCTACCATCACGCCGGCGTCTCCGGTGTATGAGATCTCGCAATTAGACACTTTATTGCTGACAGAAGAGATGATATTTATACCGTCATTTCCCATGTTGTGTATCAAGCAATTGCTGATGTTATTGTGTCCGCCGCCATTGATTACAACTCCTGTATTGCGGCCTACGCTTAAATCCAGGCCGCTGAAAGTAACATATGATGTATTTGAAAGCGCGATCAGCGGGGACTTCAAAGTTGATACTTCAACATTATTGCCGGTTATCGGCCCTGTCGGCCAAAAATACAAAATGCCGCTTGCGCGGTCTAAATACCACTCACCAGGACTATCCAATTCTTCAAGCACATTTTCATAATAGAATCTTCCGCCCTGCTCACCTGCCACCCAAGGTTTATATTGTAAATCAGGAGATGCCGTAATAGTTCGCGCAGAGGTGTCTATGTTAGTAATTTTTCCATGGTAATCCGACCAATCTGCGGTAAAATACCCATGTATCCAGATATCGGAAGTATCTTGCCATCTGCCGGGCCTATCTTGAGTATAGTGGAATGTACCTTGAGAATGAGGATACGGATCCGCCGAATAAAATGGATCCGTCTCGAGATTCGCGGCTATCTTTTCCCAACCAATGTTGGGCCAACGCACCAAAGTCATGGGCTGGCCGTTAAAAAATAGACCCAGCGCCGCTACAGCGTTAGGGATCGCATAATTCCCGGGCACCAAAATCCCAAAATCTGTAATACCGGCTTGATTTAAATCCGCCTGCATAATATTCGGTCTGGAGGAAGGATCGAACCTGCCGGCTGCAGGATTGCTATCCGGCACCGGAACAAAATTTGCAACTATCTTTCCGCCGGTTATAGTCACTTTCTCTCCCTGATAGGCCTGGTATATGATCGGCGATTGTTCAGTACCGCTATCTTCCGGCCCCAGAGAAAAACTCTCATTTAAAGTATAATTTCCGCCACGAATATTAACCACGGCACCTGCAAAATCAGCGGATGATTTATCGATCGCCCGGATCGCGTCGCGGGCACAGGCCAATGTAGCAAACGGTTTATCGATAGTCCCTGCGTTATTGTCATTTCCGTCTGATGATACAAAGAACTCCCGCATAATATTAACGGGTTCATCAGGCGCAAAACTTACCGTAATGGTATGGTCAGCCGTTACGTTGCTAAAGGTATAGGTCGTAACCGCTCCAACTGAAGCGCCATCCACCAATACGTCGGCAACATGATAGCCTGTATTTGGCGTAATGGTTAATGCCTGATCTGATCCGCTATTAACAGACGAGGCCCCCTGAGGAGCAATCGTGCCATGGTCTCCGGCCGTTGCCGTAATAGTAAAGGTGCCGGCTATGACAGACGCATCTTGCACCGTTATGATTGCATTTCCAACTGTTTCGTTTTGCCCATCGGATGCTGTAAATGTCACCGAATATTCTCCCGCTTGCCCTTTCAAAGGCGTCCAGGAAAAAAGATTAGTGGCGGAGTTGTAGGTTGCGCCTTGCGGCAAGCCGGATGCGGTATATGTAATTGCATCTCCTTCAGGATCGGACGCAGAAACGGTAAATGTTAACGCCTCTCCGATCTTTACAGTTTTATTTCCTATTGCATTCATAATGGGCGGATTATTTATCGGTGGATAGTATGGCATTATAAGCGCAGAGTTAACAGTGCTTGCGCCGCCGACCATAGGGGCAAACATCGCCGTTCCGCCGGTAGTCACAGCATTATTTTTATCAGCCGTGAATAGGCTGGCAACGGTGTCGGAAAATTTTTGGCTTTCAGCGCCTTGCGAATCGCCCGCTTTTGCCGGAGAGCTCGATGAAAGAGTTGTGTGTAACGCGGCGCCTGTCACAGCACTATCCGATTGAGTCTCGGGCAACGCAATCGAAGATGCCGCCTGTCCTGCATAGGGCTGGATGTAACCTGATTCGGATGCAGCGCTGGTTTGCTGCGACAGAGAAGCCTGATCAGGCGGTTCCGAAAATATTGTGGGTGCCGCCAATAAAGATTTCTGTAATATTCCCATACTGCCTACGGCATTATAAGTCTCCGCTATGAGTTTTTCGTGCGCTATTACGGATGGATCTTCCTGCAGTTGGTTGGCCTTGATATTATTATAATTATATAAAATAGCGCCGCCTCCCATCAATGCCCCTATTATGATTGACGAGATTATCTTGTATAATCGCGAATACAGGATGAAAGCTTGAAAGATCTTTCCGAACATTTTTACTGCCCTGCTTTCGACTTTTTAAAAAATTTTAATTAGTGTATATTAAAAAAGCCAAACTGCCATTTTCGGTAGCTCGGCTGTCATGCCCCTCACATCGTCGCAAGAACGCAAGGGGATTTAGACCCTCTGGCTTTGCGCCCTATCCTTTCGGATAGTTTGCCTTTTCGAATGTTCATGCCTTCTCCATTTCTCTATTATAAGTATACACTAAAATTTTATAATGATAAGAGCTTATTAGATGGCTTTTTTATGTCTAACAGTATGATATTATATGAATATTATGGCCAAAATATAAGCCGGGAACGGCATTTATATTAATTACCATTCCCGGCTAAAAAACGCTTACGCGCCTTCTTCTTTGGTATTCTCTTCAACAAACCGCTTTATCTCTTCCAGGTTCTCCAGGATGAGCCTGGCCTTGCTCAGGCCGAACGCAAAAGGATACTTATCGTCTTCGGCTCTCTTGATTATGAGTACGGGTTTACCCTTAAATTCGCTTCTTTCTACCACTTTTTCACCCCTTTCTGGTTATGGATATGAGCACGGATCTTCTTATCATAGATCCACAGTATCCATCCGAGCGCCAGCGCTTCCGCCGACAGGAACGAAATGGATGCTCCAATCATACCATATTTTGGTATTAATGCAAAATTTAAAAAAATACTTAAAGCGGCGCTTGCCGCGGCCTGCTTTAAGACCTCTTTCTCAAAACAGGCTGCTATCAGCGCCGTTGAATATGGCAGGTTAAAAAGAACGAGCGCGACCCCGGCGATCATTATGGAAAGCGGCGCGCTTGCCGGCATATAATAACTTCCGACGGTCAACGCGATTATCTGCCTGCTAAAGACTATGACGGGAAATAAAATAAATATTATTAAGAGAACGGACAAACGTACGAATTTATGCGTTGCGCGCCTGAATTCCACATGGTCTTTTCCTGCGAATGTGCACGCCAATCTCGGCAGAGTCGCATTAGCCAGGAACATCATGAGCATCGAAAACCCTCCAACGATCCTGCGGGCGACGGTAAAATACCCCACCTCTTCTATCGACCGGAAAAGGCCCAGCAAAAAGACGTCGAGGTTGTTGTAGACCTGCGCAAATACCGATATCGACCATATCACCATAGAGCTCGTCAGATAAAATGACATCTTCTTAAAAGAATCGAGAGAGATCTTAAATTTGAAATGCATACGGCGCAAGAAGATAATGGTTATCGGGATCGCTCCAACGAAATAGATCAGAGGGACCTTTAATAGATCGCCGGGACCTTTTATAAAGATCATCGTCAGGGTCAGCTGCAGGGCGCCGGTGACAGCCAGGGAGATAAATACCATCCGCATCTCTTCCAGACCCTGGAACGCCCATTCCGTAGCGCACGCCCATAACAAGAGAAGAAATGCCGATTCGAACAACAGCATCTTTATTGACCAAACGTCGGGCGTTAGAATAGACATTATCACAAGGAGCGCTGCCAGGGCGGCAGCTATGATAAGCCGAAAAGACGCTATCTCGGAGACATAATCCGAAAACCTGGCTTTATTCCCGGCCACTTCTCTGATGCCGTAGGTCGACAGGCCGAGATCGATAAAATTGGCCAAAAAGAACACTATTGTAAAAACATAGGACAGATAACCCAACGCCTCCGGCATCAGGGTCCTGGCGAGACATATCCCGACCACGGCGCTAAAAAAGCTGCCTACAATGTTCGCGGCAGCCATCCATAAATAATTCTTCGATAATTTTTCCACTATTTTTTGTTTATCATCCCTTTGACAATACCCATGTATTTATCGATGTCGCTCTGCTTTCCGCCTGTTCCCGACTGGTTCTTCTCTATGGCGCCTGATATTTTATCGACTGCCATTGAAACAAGCGCCTGTTTGGAAATAGGGCCAAGGTAAAATTGCGGTTTTGACATATCGCCTTTTATCTTAAAATCGAACACTATCTCCCCGTAAGGAGACGTAAAATACTTTACCAGGTCGGAAACGTTAGTCTCCCAAAACTGGGCATTTTCATATCCGGGCTTGACACAAAATTTAATACCGGCCAAATGCAGTTCGTCGCTCGAGCCTATATTCCCGTTATCAAAATCGAATATCAGCGTGCCTGAAAAATGTCCGCTTTTAAAAACAAGAGGCGAATACTGGTCGTAATACGGTTCAAACGACAATATCGAGACGTTCGAGACTTCAAACCTGCTCGACATGGTAAGCCTCGGCGCAGCAGGATCCACGGAAATATTCCACTTCACGATCTCGGTACCGTTACCGTTAAGGCGCCCCTGCCCTGTGGACGCAAGCCTGAGAACTTTGGAATAAAGATCGTTGAGCTTCAGGGTTATGGTAGAATCTATATTCTCGAAAGTGATCATATGCGGAGACGGATGGCAAGATCTGTCGACGAAGACGATTTTGCTGTCTTTTAGCAAAAACGATTCAGGCAGTTTAACGATAGACGATATTTTCCGATTGCCTACCATTCCATTGTAAGCGTTATTTTTGCCAGGCTGGCCGGAATGCCGGGTTTCGCCGGGCAGTTTCGCCGCATTTTTTTCCAGTTGCTCCTGCATCTTGACGAGGTTCAGCGAGCCATTGCCAAGTCGTTCTATATTAACCGTGCCTTTCTTAAAAACCGGCTCCAGTATTTCTATGCCGTCGGCTATATTCTTCCCTTTCATCTTATAGGTGCCGGCTACCTCTTTTATCTCCAATAGATAAGTGTCGGAAAAACCGGGCGGATTCAATATCTTAAAGCCGGTCAGAGTAAGTTTATTGTCTTGCGGCCTGAAATCTATCTTGTCTATCCTCATATAATCAGGCAGTGATCTTCTTATGATGGCATCGGCAGAATATTGCATGATCTGATAACGATATACAAAAATAATAACGGCCAGGGCCGCTATAATTATAAAAACCGATATGAAAATTTTCTTTATCATATTTATTTGGTACTTTTAAATAGATCCAAAAACCTGTCCTCATAGGTATGGTACAGGTCCCATCTGTCCAACTCTATTTTCAGGATCATTGCTTTTGTCTTGTCTTTTTTTGCATCTTGGAAAAGGTTCTCGATCTTATCGACGATATAACCAGGCACCTTTTTTTCGGCCTGGGCAGGCCTGTGCTCTTCTTTCTCTATGGTCAGGACATCTTTTACCTTATCTTCGATCAGGGCCATTTTTTCGTCCATCTCTTTCATATATTCACCCAATTCCAGCATGTTAACTTTAAAACCCAGTATTTTCTGCAGTGTTTCGATTATGGCGAAAGCGGCCTTTGGGTTCGGAAGGCTTATGGCATATTGCGGCATCGTAGCAAGAAGGCATGCCGCATCGATGTTCCTTTCTTTGGCAAACCCCAGGATCAGGCCGTTGAGGCCTGAGATGTGCCCGACATCCATCGGCAGGACACCGGATCTCATTAGAAGCGGCATTATCGCCTTCCTGTTAACGGCGCCGTAAAGCTGGGGCGTTTCGCTATGGCTCACGGGCAGAGGAAAAGCCGCGCCGGTATATATTGCACTGACCTTAAAATGCAGCGCTACATCCAGGACTTTGTTCAGCAAGGCAATGCCGCCCTGCCCGGCTATCTGGCTTTCGCCTTCAAAGATTATCAGGTCCGGATCTTTGGAATAATAAAAAATATTCTGGGGAGGCGGCGGAAGCGTCGCAAGGCCGTCTTTGACAACAACGGAATCGAGCGTGGAGAGCGGATCGACCTGTATCTGGGCGAATTTGACCGCGTTCAGCTTCTTTTGCAGGTATTCAACAACATTCACGGCAACGCTGCCCATGCCGGGCCAGCCTGCTAACATGACAGGAGCGTTAAGTTCTATTTTTTTATAAATTTTTATATCATCCATGATTTCTTAGACTATTATATACTATTTTTTCAGGAACTTCAATAGTTCGCTTAAGCCCCGTGTATTCAGCACATCTTTTTTCTCAAGCCACGCTCTCCGCGCAACGCTCACTCCGAAAAACATATAATCGAGCTGATCCACAAGATGCGAATCTGTATTGACGGCAAGCTTCACGCCGGCCTCTTTTGCTGCCCTGGAATTTATATCGTCGAGATCGAGGCGATCCGGAAAGGCGTTGATCTCCAGGCACGTCTTTGTCTGTTTCGCCGCCCTGAATATCTTACCGAGAGCCAGATCGTACGGGTCCCGCGCGCCCTTAAGCCTTCCTGTCGGATGCGATATGATGTGGACGCGGCCGGTTTCCATGGCCTTTACTATTCTTGCAGTAAGCGTCTCTTTCGACTGTTTAAAACCGGCATGTATTGCAGCAACGATAATGTCAAACCTGTCTAAAATATTTTTCCTGTAATCCAACGATCCGTCCTGAAGTATGTCTATCTCCACGCCCGCCAAGAGCGTTATACCTTTTACTTTTTTACGCACTCTTCCTATCTCGTCGATTTTTTTCAGTACATCTCTTTCCGAAAGCCCGCCGGCAACCTTCAGGCTCTCCGAATGGTCGGTTATTGCAATATATTCATACCCTTTCGCCTTGGCCGCCCTCGCGATCTCCTCTATCGAATTCTCTCCGTCGCTCCACCTGGAATGAACATGCAAGTCGCCTTTTATGTCTGACACATCTATCAGTTCCGGGAGCCTGCCTTTTGAAGCTGCCTCGATCTCGCCTCTGTCTTCCCGCAACTCGGGAGGGATGATGGGCAATTTCAAAGCTTTATATATGTCTATCTCTTCTTTTCCCGCAACTTTCCTATCGGTCTTTTCATCGAAGACGCCGTATTCATTTACCTTGAGCCCCAATCTTTTGGCGATATGCCTTATATGCACATTATGCGCCTGCGACCCGGTAAAATAGACGAGAGCGGCTCCAAAGCTATTTTCGTCCACCACTCTTACGTCGACCTGCACGCCCCCGGTAGTCAGTACCGCCGATTTCGTGCTGCCGTGCGCCAGGACGTTTTTCACGTCCGGCATCTTTACAAACGCGTCCATGATAGCTTGCGGTTTTCTTGATGTTACAAGAATATCTATATCCCGCACCGTGTCCTTCATCCTTCGCAGGCTTCCTGCTGCTATCACCTTACCGGCGGCAGGCAATTTTTTTAATCCGGAAACAAACCCGGCCGATAGGTCCAGGGCCTCCTTCAAAGACATGCGCGCCGAATGTTTTTTAACTAACTCTATCCCCCGCGATATGTTCTCTTCTGTTTTATCTTTAAGCCCTGGAATGCCGCTTATTTTATGAGCCTTTGCTTTCTTCTCGAGCTCATTAAGGCTTTTTATTCCGCGCTTTTCATATAAAAGCCTCGCCTTTTTCGGGCCGATCCCCGGGATGGTCATTAACTCAAGCATCCCCTCAGGCACCTTCCTCTTCAGTACCTCATAATGTTTCAATTTCCCGGTCTTTATAATTTCTGCTATTTTGGCGGCGAGGTCTTTGCCGATACCAGGGATCTCTTCAAGGCGCCCAACACCCGCGACCTTCTCCACATCTTCAGACAAACTGCGGATATTCAAGACAGCCTTCCTGTAAGCGCGGATCTTGAATACATTGTCTTCCAATATTTCCAGAAGATCCGCTATATCATCGAAGAATCCGGCAACTTGTTCGTTTCTCATCCACTCACCTTTACTAAAAACCGTCTTTTTCTCCCCATAATCCTTTATGGTTGTTCCTGGCTTCCTGTTGCAACTTTAAAAAATATTCCGCGTATTTCACGTTTGGCGGGATGGTCATGACCTGCCCAAAACCTTCTTCAAGTATCCTGGCATTCACAAAGGTCCCGTCCTCGAGATATACGTAAGCGAGAAGCCTTTTATAGCGATCACGTTTCTCGACGTCAAATTCCAGCCTTATCCGCCTGCCCGAACAAAGACGTTTCGTGAATTCGGAAGCTTTCCTGCCGAGGGCCTGAATGGACTTTATATCTTTGCCCGTCCTGGCAGCATCCCTTATAAGTTTTTCGCTGTAATAGACTTCCGGCGTATCCACACCTATCAGCCGCACCCTTTCGCCGCCTGAAAGTTTCAGCGTATCCCCGTCCACCACACGCTCCACATAAACGAACTGATCTTTGGCGAAGGTATTTTTCATGACCGGCAGCGATCTCACACCTAAAAAAATGAGCGAGACTATTACCAGTGCAATAGCATGTATATACCTGATCTCTTTTCGCATATATTATTCCCCGTTAAAGAAAAACCCCCTTTCTATAAGTTATGATAGATCGGAGGTTTTTGATCTTGTGGCAAACGTTATCCTGCCTTTATTTTAATAATATACCTCTTCTTCGGAAACAAGCTTCCCACTGGCATCGTATTTTTTAATTATCTTTTTCTTCCCGCCCTCAGGGCCTGCCGGCTCTTCCTGGACCTGGACATTCTGCTGATATTGCTGCTGCGGAACAACGACCTGTTGAGGCGGAGGAGCGGCCCTGCGAACCCTGACCCGCTGAGGTTGTGAAGGCGTAGTTATCGCATCAAGAAGAGCTCCTCCGATCACGCCNNGCGCCTGTGCCTGCGCCGAGCAAGCCTTGTTTCAACACCTTTTGGGTGCCCGATTCCCGTGGAGGCTCTTCATAATACTCATCTTGTGAACCGTCGTCGGCATAATAGTCATTGGGTGGCGGCGGTGCGCGGCGCGGCGCCGGTGAAGGCGATGTTATCGCGTTAAGAAGGACGCTTCCGATAACGCCTGTGCCTGCGCCTATCAACGCGCCCTGGCCGGCTTTGCCGCCTGACGCGCCGGCTGCTATTGCACCTGTGCCTGCGCCGAGCAAGCCTTGTTTTAATACTTCTTTTGTCGAGTCATCTTGCGCGTAAACAAAACTTGTTATAAATATACTGATTATTATTATAGCGACTATTCGTTTCATGCAATACCCCCTATGTAGCTCTTACTATACATCAAATCCTGGAAAATTCAAGCAAGATTTCCTATGCCGAAGATAATATGTTCCGCGGAAAAATGTTATCCAGACCCAATATGCAATTCGGGTCCAACGCCTTTTTTATCCTGGCCATATCGATCAGGCCCTGCCTTCCATACATGAGCTCCAGGTATTGGTGGCGCGTCTTTCCTATGCCATGTTCCGCAGAAACCGTTCCGCCTAAAGAAACGCCTTTTCTGATAAACGAGAGGCAGACATCTTTCGCTTTGGCCAGTTCCTCGGACGATCCGGGCAGGACATTGACATGGAGATGACATTCTCCTATATGGCCGAATATAACATGGCGGATAGGGCGCTCCTTGAACGTAGTTGCATAAAATCTCATCATATTTGAAAAATTGTCCGGGGGAACCGCTATGTCCGTACTGAGTTTCTGGAAACCGCTCTTTCGGACAATGTCATTTATAGTTTCAGGGATATTATGTCTGAATTCTGTAAAACGCCTTGCCCTTTCTTCGTTCATGGCCGCCCAGGTGTCGTCAAGTGAACCATTATGCTTCAATATAAGGTCAAGCCATTTCTCGGATATCGGCCCCTCGGCCCCTTCCGCTATTTCTTGTTCAAAAAATACCGCCGCCTCGGAACCGTCCGGCACGTCGGGGCTATGTTCCCTTAATATCTCGAGCGCATTTTTGTCAAAATATTCGACAGATAGCGCGCCGGAAATTACGTCAGCGCTTGCTTGGCCGCGTCCTGATGCTTTCCTGATCTCCTCTGAAAATGCCCACGAATCCGACTCGTTTTTGAAAAATGCGAAAGAACTGAATATCCCGGCCGGCTTCTTCGCCAACGCCATCTCTATCTCTGTTATGACCGACAACGTTCCTTCCTGTCCTATAAAAAGATCTATCGGGTCCATCCCTTCTTTCGCAAAATAACCCGCGGAGTTTTTTACGTTTGGCATGACATAGGACGGTAAAGGTATTTCGATGGCTATCCCGCCCCCCAGGTCCAAGCGGGGATCGGATTTAGTGAGCATTCTTTCTCCGCGCTTTATTTCAAGGATCCGGCCGTTTGCCAGCACCATCCTCAGGCGTTTGACGTATTTACGCGTAGAGCCGTACTTAAATGACCTCGAGCCGGATGCGTTGGTTGCTACGGTGCCGCCTACGAAAGCCGTCCTTTCAGTAGGGTGGGAAGTGTAAAATAGGCCCGCTCTTTCAGCCGCGCCCTTAAGGTCTTCGACCAGGACGCCGGCTTCAACGACCGCGGCCATCGAGCCTGCCGAGAGATCGATCACATTATTAAATTTTTCCAGGGATAGGACCTTGCCGCCGAACGGAACTCTTGAACCTGTCGTTCCTGTGCCTCCGCCTGATATAGTTACCGGGGTCTTTTGATCATCAGCTTCCGTCATGAAACTTGAAAGCTCTTTTATGTTTTCCGGAATAACTACTTCGCCGGCATGTCCGCCTTTAATATTTGAACTGTCCTCAAAATAAGATTTTGTAGTTCCCGGATCTTTTTTTATTATCATAATATTATCGCGCGGCAGCCAATTCTTTCAGCTGGCTCAGATGTTTCATCGCCTCGGCTTCGCCTTTTTTGATTATATTCTCGCATTCGTAGAGTTCATACCAGTCCACACCCGCCAGAACGGGATGCAGGGCTACGTCCGCATTTTGACAGCTGGCTTCCGCCAGGAGATATTCGCTGGCCTGTATATTACGCACCATCATATCGAATATATTAAAGTCTTTTTTCTTGAATTTTTGGACATCTTCAGGGCTGGGCAAAGCGTTTACCGCTATTACCTTCGCAGCCCCGGCGCGCGTGAGGACATCTGTCGGAAGCGGATTTATGATGCCTCCGTCCACCATCAATCGGCCGTCTATGCTCACCGGCTCAAACATGCCGGGTATCGACATCGAAGCCATTACAGCATCGGCAATATTACCGCTCTCGAGCACCGCCTCTTCCCGCTTCTCGATNNCGTCGCAAACGACTATTTTAAGCGGCAGCCTCAGGTCACGGAAGGTCTTGTTGCCGAGATATGAAACCAAAAAGCGTTTTATCTCCCTGCCTTTTATCAGGCCTATCCTGGGGATCGTAAGATCGATGAGGCGCAAAGCCGCTATCTTTTTTTTAAACCTCAAGACCGCCGCCTCTATCTCATTCGCGCTCATTCCGGAAGCCCACATTGCCCCCATTGCCGCGCCTATGCTTGTCCCGGCGATCATGTCTATCGGGATATTCTCCTTCTCCAAGACACGCAGCACGCCTATATGCGCCAGACCCTGGGCGGCGCCCGCGCCCAACGCAAGCCCCACGAGGCAATCGCCGATCTGGCGCGATATCCTTCTTATCATTTTGGAATATTCACATTCGGGATATGCGATAATTATAGGATCTGGCATTTTTTCAATGGCAGGCAGCGTCGCGAAAATATCATGTTTTATGATCGCCCTCCTGTCGGAAAAATCGAGCGCGGGCGCCTGGCCGTATTCGCTGGTGATCACTCTGATCTTATACGCTGATGATGCCGGCGCCTTCTCGAGTTCGTTTATTATTTCCGCGGTTGCCGAAAGGCTTTCTTTGTCGGACGCCGTGAGCAGATGGACCGCGTCCGACTGTTTTAACGCCTCGAACGTAACTTCGTCGGTTTCCGCAGGAAGGTCTACCAGCACGTAGTGATAATCACCCGTCAGATAAGTCAAGAGCGGCGCAAGGTGCGGCCTCTCTTCCGGAAGATGAGGCACGATTATTATATCTATGCCAAGAGGGTGGTGGAGGATCGCAGGGCTAACAAGCTTCATATCAAAAAATGGCGAGCCCAGGCTGATGGGGTTCTTCCCGATCTCTTTAAGATCTTTTACAAGCCTGACCAATATTATCTTTTTTTGGGTCTGCAACTTAAGGCTTATGGCGAGATTAAATATATAATTTGACGTACCTATCTTTCCGGATGCGCCGAAAACAGATAAAATCATGCTTTCGAATATCTTTTTCCCGGCCATGTCTTTAGACCTGATCTGCCGTGAAAGCGCCCGGCTGAAATGGATAGCAATTTCCGGGATGTGTTTTAATGCCTTCTCAAAGAGATCTTTCGGTATTTTCAGTAATATAGAATCATTTATAGCCTGGATAGTCACGGAATGCGTCTCGCCGGTCAATATGGATATGGTCCCGAAATATTTTCCCCGTTTAAGGTCCTCCAGGTCTTCCCGGCTGCCTTTCCTTGATATGTAAGCGCGCAGCCTGCCGGTTACAACGCAATAAAAAGCGTCCGGCGGCGTACCTTCTTCATAAACAATGTCGCCTTTTTTATATTCGACTATTGAGCTGGAACCTGCAATGAGCCTTTTATGGCTTTTGAGAAGGTCTGCGAAAAGCGGGATTTGATTTATTATAGAGAGTTTTTCCTGCGCTCTCAGGATACCATCCATCGTTCACCTCCTGACACCGATAAATATACCACAGATGGACAAAAAAAACCCGTCTTTTTAAAAAGACGGGGATCTGAAGCATTCAAAACCTGTTTCGTTATTTCTTCAAGTAATCCAGCGCTTCTCTTGTCTGGACATCCTGCCATTCTTTCTTGAATTTTGCGTTACTCTTATCGGCATCATATGTTTTTAACGGAGGGTTTATAGCATCGATGCCGGCTATGCCTCTATTAGCGCTCTTAGACTGCTTGGAATTGATCATAAATAATATGTTTACCGTTACCATCAAGACCAACACTGCAACGCTGGCCGTAGAACGTACCTTATAATAGTTAAGCGACTTTGCCCTGCATTTCATTCGCACGCCGGAAATTATATTACCGGACAAATACTCTCCGGCGATTTCCATAGCTTCATTTTTATCTTGAGCTTCCGTTACTATTTCTATTGTTGTCTTGAATCTCATTACTATAATCTTTCTTTTTATATTGTCAACATGTTAATTATATAATATCTACGGGATTTGTCAATAGTTAAAATATAACTATTTTAAATACTAACAACTGACTTTTTTATCGCTTGATTTTATTGTAGGAGGTAAAAATATTGACCATGGGCTTGTGAATATATCTATTTGCGGCAAGGACTTCCTTGTCATAAGGCATATATTTAGATCCGTCAAATTTTGTAACGCGGCCTCCGGCTTCTTGGACAATCAAAAATGCTGCGGCGCTGTCCCACGGATGAAGATCCATCTCCCAGAACCCGTCAAATCTTCCGCATGCTACATAACACATGTCCAGCGCGGCAGAACCGGCCCGGCGCACTGCACAGCTTTTCATCAGAAAATCCCTAAAGTATTTTACATTCCCAGCCCTGCCTCTTAATCCGTAGGAAAATCCTGTAGCCAAAAAGCCGTCTGACAGTTTCCTTGTATCCGAGGCAGCGATCTTTTTATCGTTCAGATAAGCGCCTTTATCTTTTTCAGCATAAAAAAGTTCATCCCTGATAGGATCGTAAACGACGCCCAGGATCGTCCTCCCGGCAGCTTCGAGAGCGATCGACACGCAAAAGAACGGAAAGGCATGCGCGAAATTCGTTGTTCCGTCTAGAGGATCGATTATCCACTTATAAGACGAAGACGATATTATGGGCGAGCTTTCTTCGGAAAGGATAGAGTGGTCGGGGAACGCATGTTGCAATTTTTTTATTATCATGCTTTCTGACCGGCGATCGACATCAGTGACTATGTTGCTGCGTCCTTTGTAGGAAATAACTGCTATCTTACCCACAGAGCGCCTGATAAAAAGGCCGCTCTCTGTGGCGGCCTCAACGGCTATTTTCTTGTATGCGCTATCCATCTTTTGTATGCTTACGGTTTTTTGTAACTATTTTCTCTCCCAACTCAAAGGCTTTATCAAGAACCCTCTTCTTGTTTCTTATCGCATTCTTCCCTTCAACGCCGCCGCAATATATATCTGCGGCATATTTTGCGCCGATCGTATTAAAAAACATCTTTATGCTACGCCTGGAGTTGTCAAAAAATTCTTTATTATCAGCCCCTGACACGCAGAGGAAAACGCCCTTTTGCTTTTTATCAGACCCCATTTCATGGAAGATGTTCTTCTTTATCCATGCCGGCTGGAACCTGTCGATCATCGACTTCAGCTGCGCTGAAATAGTCCCAAAGAATACGGGAGAGGCGATAACAATGCAGTCCGCCTTTTCTATTCTTTTATACACCTCGCGCATGTCATCGGTCAAAATGCAAACGCCTTCTTCACTGCAACCCCCGCAGTCCTGACAGCCTTTAAAATCAAGTTCATTCAGCACTATTTTACCGACGGATGCACTCCGGGACTTTGCGCCTTCCAACACTTTATCCAGAAGGACTTCCGTATTGCCGTGACGCCGGGGACTGCCGCTTATTCCCAAAACCGTCATTTAACGATAATGGCGTTAACGGGGCACTGGTCAGCCACTTCTTTGACATCGCAACTGGTGCAGGCATCGGTTGCTACATGCGCCAGGTTATCGTCGCCCATCTCAAAAACATCCGAACAGGTGGAAGCGCACAGGCCGCATCCGGTGCATAACGAATCATCTATTGTTATCTTCGCCATTACTTTTTCTCCTTTTTATTTTTATCGTCATCCACCTTTAATCCTACTTTCCGGGCTATGTCAAAGAATTCCTTTTCATTAATGTCATCCAGGGATTTATGGCGCTTATCAAGCTGTTCGTTGAATTTTACGGCCTTCTCCTGCATCATCTCATGCGTCTCCTGCGAGCCGCCGAAGAGCCGGAAGTTTTCGCCTTTCGTGATCCTGACATGCCCGTCTTTTGAATCAAAACCCAACCCAAGCAATACTTTTTTATTAAGTCTGTTCATGGTATCCTATAGTTTGTAAACGCTATCCCCTATCCGGACGCGTGACTTTACCAGGAGCCCTACCTCCTGCCCTTTTTTGCCTTCTTCCAGAGGAACTCGATCCAGCTGCATCGAGTTTACTTTTTCCTTAAAATCTGTTGTGTGGCCTTTGATATATATCCCATCGCCGGCCTTCAAGCTGTTTTTCAATATCATAACAGCCGCTGCCTTGACGTGCGGGAAATAATGAGTGACTTCACCGATCTTCTCCAACCCCAATTCAAACGCTTTTTTCGGGGCCGCACTTTTTTTGACGCTCTTCTTGCCCCGTTTTACAGCTTTAGAAGCGCGTTTTTTAATAGGCTTCTTTGCTTTAGATCTCGCCTTAGGCTTAGATATCTTTTTCCGCTTCTTTACCATAAGCCACCCCCCTATTTTTTTATATTATATTATCGCCGAAATTTATTTGCAAGCACTTTTATTTACGCCCTTTAGCGGGCACCCCAAACAAGACGGTTTAGTTCTGCAAAAGTCTTTCGCCAGCCTGACTATCAGGGCATGAAACTCATTAAAAAGAGTTTTGTCTTCGGGCAATTGTATCATAAAAAACCTCTGCGCCTCGTCATAGCCGATCTTCTCATGAAAAAATTTATGGCGGGCAAAGACTCTTCTCGTATACGCATCTATGACAAAGACCGGCCGGTTGAACGCATACAGCAGGATAGAATCGCAGGTTTCCGGACCGATACCGTTTACGCTCAAAAGCTCTTTGCGAAGGATCCCCGTGCTCTGCCGGGCCATTTTTTTAAGGCTGCCGCCGTATTCCTGATACAAAAAGTCCAGGAAATTTTTTAACCTGCGCGATTTCACGTTATGATATCCTGCGGATCTTATCAGGGTGGAAAGTTTTTTCGAATCGAGCCCTCTTAAGGCTTTTGGCGAAGAAAGCATTTTTGCTTTCTTCAGGTTCGTAATGGCTTTTTCGACATTGGTCCATGCAGTATTCTGGGTTAATATTGCGCCTATTATGACTTCGAACCTGGAGTCGGCCGGCCACCACTCTTGAGGGCCATAAAATTCGTATAGTGTGTTGAAAAATTTTTTAGGGGACACTTAGAATGTAGTTTTCAAGCCTTATTCAAAATAGTCGCCGTCCGTATATTTATATTTGCAGATGCCTCTTTTGGAGCTTTGTATGAATTCGATCAGATGCGTCAGCTCTTTTGACGTTTTCAGCTTGCCCATACCCTCTATGGCCTGCGCCGTATTAAGGTTTGCCATGTAAAGAAGCCTGTAGGCTTCCTTTATATTATCAATAAGCTCTCGCGGGAATTTGGCCCTTCTTAAACCTATAAGGTTCACGCTCCTTACCACAGAGGGACCGCGCACCAGCATGTATGGAGGAACATCCTTATTGATGCCTGTAAAGCCTCCTATCATAGAAAGCGTCCCTATGCGGCAGAATTGATGCACAACGACGTTACCCGACACAAAGGCATAATCCCCTATCGATACATGGCCGGCCAGAAGCGCGCAATTGGCTATTATGACGTTATTCCCGAGATGGCAATCATGACCTACGTGCGAAACAGCCATAAGATAACAATTGTCTCCGACGCTAGTCGGCGAACCTTCCTGCGTGCTCCTATGGATAGTAGCATATTCACGTATAATGCACGACTTGCCGATCACAACATTAGTTCTCTTGTTCTTATCGAATGTCAGGTCTTGGGGAAGATGCCCCACGACCGCGCCCATATGGACCTCTGTGCCTTCTCCTATAACAGCCGCTTTACATATGTGCGCATGCGGCCACACTTTGACCCCGGAAGCAAGGCTTACGTCGTCTTCGATAATCGCAAAGGGCCCCACCTCTACATCAGCGGCTATCTTGGCCGATTTACTTATTATCGCCTGTTCGCTTATGCTCATCTCTTCGTTCCTTCCATCTTATCCAGCAATATGTTCAGGGCATCCACCAGCGGTTTGATATCGTCGCTCTTCCTGACTTTTATCCGTTTAGAGTAATCGCCTTCCGATATCTTTTTAACATCCCTCTCTAATCTTTCCATCGGGCCGGCAAGACGATGCGAAAGTACTATGCCCCATAATATCAAGATAAGGAAAAGAGGCGGCACGCCTATCAATAATATCACGTTTATCTTACCTATGACCGGAAGTATGTTCTGGGCTATGTATTCCGGTATTCCTATCTGCTCAGCCATTATGGTAAATATAAGGTAGTATAGACAGCCGACCGCAAAAATAAGCGGTATCACCATAGATACCATCAGAAGAGTCAGATACCTTAATTGGATGCGACTACCTGTCAGATACTTTGTTCTTAAGAATTTTGTTCTCAAAGCCAGTCCCTCCTTTTACGCTCTCATCCTTGTATCCCAGCATGATATCGCCATACATGGCTTCCGCGCTCGACCCTGTATGCTCGGCATTGGTCATGAAAGCGATAGCGCCTATATTATACTCCGGCATCCTGCCGAACGCATTCTTATAATCCGCAAGTATGTCCCGCTCCTCCAAGAACCACTTCTTGTCTTTATCGATACCGCTATGCAGGACTATCAGCCTTATATTTTTCGAATAATGGCTTGTGCCGGTAGTGCCCGCGCTCAGGCCTTCGGCCCATATATATTCAAGGACTTTTGAATTTGTCAGGAACATGGCAGGAAAAATTACATAGACTCTTGCCGCAAAATCGTCCTCACTCTCTTTCTCGAGGTCTTCCTTATTCTTCTTCGATGGAAATTTATCAACTCTCCATCTCCAGCTTATATAAGGCCGCCTGGTTTTAGCATCCACTTTTATGCGGTAATATAAGGCAGACGCGGCATTATTGCTTATTGCACGCACGTGCGGCTGGTCCGGCCCCTTCTCGATCTTGTAGAGCACCTTGCCCTTAAAAACCTTCTCTTCCCACTCCAACAGATCGTTTTCTCCCGAGAAAGAGAATTTTTTTACGACCATTACCCCTTGGGTTCCGGCAGGCCGCTCTTTAACAACCTCTTTTTCCTGGAGCTTCGCATATATTATTACAAATGCGCAAATTGAAATAATTAAAAAAAGGAGCGACCTGCGAAGCATCTTTATTTGTCTATGTCTCATATGGTTATATAATATTGCTTTTAAATATTCTATTTTGATATAGTGGAAAAGTCAATCAAATACTTAAATAAAAACCCCCGTCCTTTAAAAGAACGGGGGTTTTTATTAACTATATTACTACTTAGAAACTTACTTTTACGGTACCAACAACGTCTGATGCCACACTGGCTTTATTGTCAATGGCATTATAGACATCTCCCGGCATAAACCAACCGGCGAGAATACCGAAACTCACGTCTTCCGTGTAGTCCCAGTTGGCTTGCAGGTCGACTTCCTGACCTACAAAACCCTGAGTCTTGTTGTCAGACCCAGGCGTGACATTGCCAAGATACGGAGTCAGATTCCAGAAGAGATTATAGTTAGCCTTTAGAGTAACGCTCTCTACCGGCTGAATGCTTCCGGAGAATATCAACTGACTTTGATTCGTGAACGATGCATCAGGGCAAGAAGGCACGCCACCTGTTGTTGCACCAACAGGAGATATTGCGGCGTATCTTTGCGTCTGATAGAATCTGCCCACGAATTCACGTATCGCAGAATCAAATTTCCCTCTATACATATTATCCCATCCGGTGTACGTCTTATCAGACTGTCTGTAACCGCCAACGCCGTCTACTGAATCCACTGGATCGGCTCCGGAATATAATATGTACTCTGCGCCGAGTTTCGGCTTCCACGCGAATTTATCCGTGAAATACCTCAACTCTCCGCTTACGTCCAATGCCCAAGCAGAGCGCGCTCTTGCGGCTTGCTGGATCTGGGTACCGACATAAGTACCACCCTGATACGCAACTTCACCGGCGACCGTAACAAAAGAGACAGGATCTAAACTGCCTCTTATACCGAAGGTGTGCACGTCGTTTGCTGTGTTCTTCGGATCAGCGCCCCACGTCGGTATACTGCGATCCTGTTTCCAGAACCAATAGGCTTCGGCTTCGGCCTTGTATGAATCGAACTTGTAACCGGCGTTTAAACCCCACAGGTTTACATCATCACGGTTCTGTATTGCATCTTCATATATCTTCGAATACACTCCTGTAATCGTCCATGGATCATAATCCAACACCGCCTTTACAGAATCAAATGAATTGATCGCTGTATATTCAGGCGCTGAAAGATTGCCGGGGGTTAAAAGCCCGAGATTGTTATTAACCGCAGTTCCGGTAAGAAATCCAACGGCATTGCCTGGATTCTGCTGGTTCGCGCCAACTATGAAACCTTTACCAAACCATAGGTCCTGCCGACCAATAGTTAGCGTAAGAGGTGAATAGATGAAATCTTTCAATTGGACATACGCCAGATCAAGCATTACATTGAACTCACTATCATTCGCGAAATATAAACCTCTTCCGTTTGGCGCAAGACCAGCGCTGGCACTACTAGTACCTGTATTATACACATTCCAGTCTCTCTGGTTCAGGACTCTGATAACAGTTTGCACGTTATCTGTCAGATCCGCATCAACCTGTATTGCGGCAGTTGACATTATCCAGCTCTGCTGGGCGCTATCGGGACCAAAGCGAACTCCTCCGAAGGATATCCGCTCCGAAGGAGAACTCTGTAATGCGTAGTTATCTCTATAGATACTTCTCACCGTCAAGTCTCCGCTGACCTTAACGCTCTGAGTTTCGGCATAGACGCTTGCTGTTAAGCAAAGCGCTAACGCTAAAACACAAAGAACTCTTAAAAACTTCATAATGCCTCCTTTTAAGGTTCTATACTTTAAACTACTTTATTTATATTTTAAGATCCGGGCCACTAAACAACCCGTACTTGATGTATCGTTTACTTCTTTATCTATATCACCACGTCTTGATAACTTTCGGCTTTCTGGTTTACCACCTCCTCTTTCGCCAAGATTCAAGCTATCTATGGTGCTATAGGCTTGAGCTGCCTTTTTACATTTAACAGAAGTATACCACAGGTTAGGAATTTGTCAAGGCGCAAGTCAGCTTTTTTGCATTTAAATATATAGTATCAATATCTTCTTTATTGAACCCCAGTTTTTTAAGGAATTTAACGGCCTGTAGATCAGACATCAGGTCATCCGGGCTATGGGAATCCGTGTTAAGAACCAGCTTTGCACCGATCTGCCTGGCGAGCTTAAAAACATGTTTATTAGGAGCGGAATGGCTCTTTCTTGCGGTGATCTCCAGGCATACCCCCATCTTCCCGGCTAGCAGGACGTCGCTCTCTCTAATATAGCCGGGATGCGCCAGGATGTCGCATTTCGCTTCTATCGCATATTTATTCGTACCTGGGAGCACAGGTTCAGAAATGGTCTCACCGTGGACAACCACGATCTTTGCCCCATTTTTCCTTGAGAACTTCACAAGCCGTTTTATTTCCTGCAATGGAGCGTGCGTTATTTCAACGCCCGGGATAGCGCAAATAGCCCAATGTCGATTTAATATCTTACAGAGGTTTACAATGCGGGGCAAAACAAAATCGATATTAGAGGCATCTACGTGGTCAGTAAGCGCTATTGCGGTGTAACCTTTCGCTTCCGCGCGCCGGACAAGCTCGCTGGGAAGGAGCTCTCCATCAGAAAAAAGTGTGTGAGTATGTAGGTCGATCATAATTTGCTCCGCGAATTTGGCGCCCCTGGCCCGAGTCGAACGGGCGACACCAGGTTTAGGAAACCTGTGCTCTATCCATCTGAGCTACAGGGGCGTGTAATCTCACTCAAAAAAGTCGGGCGTCCTGTCCCTGCGAAGCTCGACTTCTATCTTAGTACCTTAAGAGCGAAGCAGGAAGCTACAGGGGCAAAAACTTAATCGATTATAACAACTTTCCGCAGCGCTGTAAAGGAAGATTTTGTTTGCCGCAAAAAAAATGAGGCGCTTCCTTGTCTATACAAAGAAGCGCCTCAAATTATTTTTAACTATTTATCAGTACTTATAACCGAGACCGATACTTAAAATATCCGCGGCTGCCGTTATCTTTGTCCCGGCGCCGTTTATGCTAAACAAATCTCCTGCGCCATTATCTACTTTTACGCTCCTGAAATGATGCTCCCATGTAAAATCGACAGAAAAGCGTTTTGTTACCAGATATGAAAAACCGGTCGTAAGGTGCTGCTCGATCGTAGGGCCGGAAAAAAGAGCGTTCGCGAAAACCACATGCGGCTGAATGGGCGATTTCCCGTAGTTATAACCGAAGCGTAATTTTAACATATCCTTAAAGGTGTACTCGCCTCCCGCCGCGAATACCCATTGATCGCGCCACCCGAAACCGCCTTCCTGAGGCCCAAGGGCCGCAGTCTTTACGTTCGTCCAGTTAATATAACGGGTATCGAACGTAAATTCAAAGTCTTTTATAGGTTTGAACGACAAGCCTGCGCTTATTACCGGCGGCTCATCAAGATAGTGGAGTGGGATGTCTTTATATTTATAATGATACCCCATCCATTGATGGCTTTCGTAACACGCGCCCAGTCCCAGCATTTCGCTGAACTTATAAAAAAGTCCGAGAGTGAATCCTCCGCCCGGGACAAAATCCCACTTTCCCGAGCCTGCCGTTTCGGGAAAACCAGCAGTTGGATTAACCGTCGCCATATCCGTTTTCAACCCCTGGATACCTATGTTGGCCGTGCCGCCAAAAGAGAGCTTATCCGTGATCCCTACAGCAAGGCCCGGCGCTATCCTCATGCTCCGCAGATCGACCATCTTGTCATAAACCCCGTTCGCTATCGCAAGACTGTTAATCCTTGACGACGGAAAATCGGCCGCTAAACCCGCCATAGTAAATATCCCGAGTCCTACCGATACAGGATGTTTGTCCATTCCCGGGATTCTGTAGCTAACCCCCACGTCAGCGCCCGGCAGGTAGGTAACGGTGCTATCCTGTTTTCTTCCTACAGCTGAAAGTCCGAAAGGTCCAAACGGCCCTTCCGTATCCATAGATACCCCGTGAGTAATGATATTCTGATACATCCCGTCAACCCTGTTACCGATCCAAATAAGCTCTGCCGGGTTCTTTACGAGGCATGACGTGTCATATGGGCTGGCGGTAGTCGCTCCGGCCATGGCCGAGTCCCTCGAGCTGAACCCAAGCTCCCTGGTGCCGTTAGCCGCATAAGCACTTCCGCTAAAAACAAAACATGCCACAAATACAGATACTACCAAAGTTAATATAATTGCATTAGCCTTTTTAAACATGCCGCTCCTTTCGTTTTATTATTTGGATTAAGTATACATGAGAAAATCACAAACGTCAAACCTGGGTGGGAATATTTTAACAGTGTTCGTCCTGCACCAAAGATAGGATCTTGTATCCTTTAAGTTTGTCCCGGCCCTTCAAAGGGGTCAGCTCGATAACAAATGCGATGCCGGCTATCTCGCCGCCCATCTTTTCGACAAGATCGGCGACTGCCCGCACAGTTCCGCCTGTAGCCAAAAGGTCGTCCACTATCAGTATGCGCGCTGCCTTCGGGAAAGCGTCCTGGTGTATCTCAAGCGTATCTTTACCATATTCGAGTTCATATGTCACAGAGTGCGTTTTATAGGGAAGCTTTCCTTTTTTCCGCACCGGCACGATCCCTGCCCCCAGTTTATATGCCACGGGGGCGCCGAAAATAAATCCGCGCGCCTCGACGCTAAGGACATAATCTATTTTTTTGGTTTTGAATTCATCGGCGATCGAATCGACCGCCTGCCGGAACGCTGACTTATTTTGCAAAAGCGTAGTTATATCCTTGAATATTATCCCTTTTTTCGGAAAATCATGTATGTCCCTTACCGACGTTTTTAGATCTTGCATAGAATACCTCTAACGGGATGTGCTCTTTGCGAGCGCTTCTCTTTCCTGCTGCAGCATAAATTCGCGCATCTTCCTCATTGCAGCGCTCTCTATCTGCCTGACACGTTCTCTGGTTATGCCGAAATATTTTGCGGTATCTCTTAACGTATGCGGCACGCCGTCTTTCAACCCGAACCGGAGGCTCAATATCTTCTGCTCTCTTTTCGACATCTTCTCCAGAAGGCCTTTTATCCTCTCCTGGGTCATAAAATTCGAAAGCTCATCTACGGCAGAGATCATGTTCTCGTCTTCTATCAGGTTTATAAATTCGGTCGATCCGTCATCGCCAACGGGCGCGTTAAGGCTTGATATGCCGGAGACCATCCTGCTCAGCTGCTTAACGCGTTTTATGGGAAGCCCCATCCGTTTGGCCACTTCGGACAACTTAGGCTTTCTTTTGCGCGAATTAGTGAGATGTTCTGTTGTCTTTTTATATCGCATCAGGAGCTCAATTATGTAAACAGGCATCCTGACCGTCTTGCCCTGGTTTGCGATGGCTCTCGAGATACACTGTCTGATCCACCACGCCGCGTATGTCGAGAACCTGTACCCGCGTTTCGGATTGAACTTCTCCACCGCCTTCATCAGGCCAAGGTTCCCCTCCTCGATCAGGTCGAGCATCGAAACTCCCAGATGGGAATATTTTTTCGCGATATTTATGACAAGGCGCAAGTTGGACTGGATCATCTTATGGCGCGCGGCCTTGTCGCCCTTCTTTATCCTATTGGCGAGGTATATCTCCTCTTCCGCAGTAAGGAGAGGAAGCTTCTTTATGTCTTTCAGATACAGTCTTATGGCGTCCATTATTTTTTCTTGCCCTCTATCGCCGCCTGTGCCGCTGCAAGGCGCGCTATCGGAACGCGGAACGGTGAACAGCTTACATAATTCATGCCAACGCGATGGCAGAATTTAACGCTGTCCGGATCGCCGCCATGTTCACCGCAAATACCGACCTTCAGGTCTTTGCGTGTTTTGCGGCCGCGATCGATACCAATTTTCATGAGTTCCCCTACTCCATCCTGGTCTATCGTCTGGAACGGATCGGCCGGCAGTATCTTGGAGTTAAGGTAATCGGGTAAGAATGAACCTATATCATCGCGGCTGAAACCGAACGTCATTTGCGTAAGGTCGTTGGTCCCGAACGAGAAAAATTCTGCTGTTTCTGCCATTTTCCCGGCCTGCAATGCCGCGCGCGGGATCTCTATCATTGTCCCGTACATAAACGGTAATTTTTTCATACCGAATTTTTCCCTGACTTCTTTGTCCACCCTATCGACAATGGCCTTCTGGTTGTCAAGCTCGGTTTTCGAGCAAGTAACGGGGATCATTATCTCGGGCACAGCTTTTTTGCCTTCCTTGATAAGTTCAGCTGCGGCTTCAAGGATAGCGCGCACCTGCATCTCTGTGATCTCAGGATACGTCACTCCTAGACGCACGCCGCGATGGCCCAGCATGGGATTATTCTCGCGCAGGCCTTCAGCGCGCTTATGAAGCTCGCTCATATCAACGCCCAGCTCTTTTCCCAACGCCTCGAGCTTATCTTCGCTATGCGGGACGAACTCGTGAAGCGGCGGATCGAGGAGCCGTATGGTGACCGGATACCCTTTCATAGCTTCGATCGTTGCCTTCACATCGCTCTTGACGAACGGGAATAGCTCATCGAGCGCTTTGCGGCGTTCTGCTTCACTCTTCGACATGATCATTTTACGCAGGAGGAAGAGCGGCTTATCGCTGCCCTCTCCGTAGAACATGTGCTCGGTCCTGAAGAGTCCTATGCCTTCCGCGCCGAATTTCATTGCCTGCGTAGCATCTTTAGGGGTATCCGCGTTCGTACGGACCTTCAAAAGGCGCACTTTGTCAACCAGTTTCATTAAATCGGTATACGATTTATTATGTTCGACATCGACATCAACAAGCGGGAGCTTAACGTTATAGACAAGCCCCTTTGTCCCATTAAGGCTTATCCAATCGCCTTCTTTTACAACAGCGCCTTTCCTGGTCTTGAATGACTTCAAGTCGTCTCCGACTTCAACATCCGCGCAGCCGACTATACAGCATTTACCCCACCCTCGAGCGACAAGCGCCGCGTGTGAGGTCATGCCACCTTTGCATGTAAGGATAGCCTGCGCCTTGTGCATACCATCTACATCCTCGGGAGATGTTTCTTCGCGGACGAGGATTACCTTCTCGCCTCTTGAGGCCCATTCAACCGCCTCCTTTGACGTAAATACAGCACGGCCAATAGCGCCTCCCGGACCTGCGGGCAGACCTTTCGCGATCGGGGCCGTGGCCAGCTCCGCTTTCGGATCGATCATAGGCAGAAGAAGTTCTACAAGTTGATTCGGCGCAACACGCATGATCGCTGTCGTAGCGTCAATAAATTTATCTTTATACATATCCACTGCCATACGCACTGCCGCTACACCGTTACGCTTCCCTACGCGGCACTGCAGCATGAAAAGCTTGCCTCTCTCGATAGTGAACTCGACATCCTGCATATCTTTATAGTGGTTCTCAAGCCGCGTGCGTATGCTATCCAGCTCTTTGTATATGTTCGGCATGATCTTCGCGAGCGTAGGCATGCTCTTACTTTGATCATTCTTGGAATAATCATTGATAGGGCCCGGTGTCCTGATGCCGGCCACAACGTCTTCTCCCTGGGCATTGACCAGATATTCACCGTAGAATTGATTTTCGCCATTGCCGGGATTGCGGCTGAACGCGACACCTGTAGCGCAATCATCGCCCATATTACCAAAGACCATCGTCTGGACAGTGACCGCGGTGCCCCACTCATCCGGGATCCTCTCTATGCGACGGTACTCGAAAGCCCTCTTGCCATTCCAACTCGCGAATACTGCGCCGACGCCTCCCCAGAGCTGCTCTTCGGCATTGTCCGGGAATGGTTTCCCGAGGACGTCCTTCACCGTTTTCTTAAAGTCCGCTACAAGGTCCTTCATCTCGCCGGCAGTCAGCTCCGTATCTGATTTGTAGCCTTTCGAACGTTTGACAGCGTCAAGTTTCTCGTCGAGAACTTTACGGATACCCTTGCCTTTAGGCTCGATACCTGCTGCCTTCTCCATGACGACATCCGAGTACATCATGATCAGCCTGCGATATGCATCGTAGACGAATCTTTCATTACCTGTCTGTTTGATCAACCCTGGAATGGTCTTCTCGGTAAGGCCGACGTTCAGGACTGTCTCCATCATGCCGGGCATCGATT
>PLNN01000009.1:6366-6537 GCA_003142795.1 Candidatus Omnitrophota bacterium | reverse complement strand
ACGCCTTTATTGGTCGTTTCCTGGGCCGCAGCAGCATAAAGGCTCGATGTCCCCAGCAATAATGCTACAAATAATATGGCGATCTTTTTTATCATATGTCCTTTCTTAAATTTTTACGGCTCACTCCTCGATAAAATTTTTCGACCCCTGTCAGATGGCGGAACTTTTGTG
>PLNN01000009.1:0-6307 GCA_003142795.1 Candidatus Omnitrophota bacterium | reverse complement strand
GACACAGCACATTCTACCACGAGACGAAAAATTTTACGCTACCAACTTTTCTTGGATCCGCTTGATCGAATCCGCCTTGCCGGTCTTCTCGTCTATATCTATAATAACGCCGTGGAGCTGGACGTCGCCATCGGCCATTTCGAATTTGGTCGGCATCTGGGTGAGGAACCTTGAGAGTATCTGCTCTTTCTTCCTTCCGATGACTGAATCGAAAGGCCCGGTCATGCCTGCATCTGATATAAAAGCTGTACCTTGGGGCAGTATCTTCTCGTCGGCGGTCTGGACGTGCGTGTGGGTGCCAGCAATGGCGCTGACGAGCCCATCGAGATACCAGCCGAGCGCGATCTTCTCGCTTGTCGCTTCGGCGTGCATATCGACGATGATAACCCTGGCCTTATCTTTGACCTTGTCGATCTCAACCTTTGCCGCCCTAAATGGGCACTCTATTGCCTGCATGAAGACGCGGCCCATCAGGTTGATGACCGCTACTTTGGTCCCGGACTCCGATTCCACCACAGTGGATCCGGCCCCCGGAACATCGGGAGGGTAATTGGCCGGGCGCAGGAGCCTTCTATTTGAATCTATATAATCGAGGACCTCTTTTTTCTTCCAGATATGGTCGCCGCTGGTTATGACGTCGATGCCGTATCCGAACATCTCTTCTGCAAGGCTGGGGGTGATGCCGCTGCCGCCGGCAGCGTTCTCGCCGTTCGCTATCACGAAGTCCAGCTTATGTTTATTTTTCAGTTTCGGGAGAAGCTCTTTGATGGCTCGCCTGCCGGGCTCTCCGACAACGTCGCCGATGAATAATATCTTCATGTCAGGCCCTCTTATTTCGCATACTCCACCGCCCTCGTTTCGCGGATAACGGTCACTTTTATCTGGCCCGGATATTCAAGGCCTTCTTCTATTTTCTTTGTGATATCCCTTGCCAGCACAGCTGCCTGCGCGTCATTTATCTTGTCGGGCTGGACCATAACGCGTATCTCACGGCCTGCCTGTATCGCGTATGCCTTGGCAACGCCTTTGAACGAATCCGCTATGGATTCCAGTTTCTCAAGGCGTTTTACGTATGTCTCGAGAGTCTCGCGTCGCGCTCCCGGCCTCGACGCGCTTATTGCGTCTGCCGCCTGCGCAAGCACGGCCAAAAGCGTCTTCGGCTCTATGTCCTGGTGATGCGCCTCGATCGCGTGGCAGATATTTTCCGATTCGCCGTACTTACGCGCCAGGTCCGCTCCGAGTTTCGAATGTGTCCCCTCGACCTCGTGGCTCACCGCCTTACCTATATCGTGTAACAGTCCAATGCGTTTGGCAAGATTAAAATCCAGTTTCAACTCACTTGCCATGACGCCCATGAGATGCGCGACTTCTTCGGAATGCTGCAGGACATTCTGCCCGTAACTCGTCCTGTATTTCAGCCTTCCCAGAAGTTTCACTATCTCCGGATGCAGGCCGTGTAACCCGGTGTCGAAAAGCGCCTTCTCGCCCACTTCGCGGATGGTAGTCTCCATCTCTTTCTTAACTTTTTCGACTATCTCTTCGATCCTCCCCGGGTGGATGCGACCGTCCTGAAGCAGCCTCTCTAACGATATTTTCGCGATTTCTCTTTTCAGCGGATCGAACCCTGAGAGTATGACCGCTTCCGGCGTGTCATCGATTATTACATCGATGCCTGTCGCGATCTCGAGGGCGCGGATGTTTCTGCCTTCGCGCCCGATTATCCTGCCCTTCATCTCGTCGCTCGGTAGGTTCACGACGCTCACTGTCGTCTCAACCGCGTGATCGGCCGCGCAGCGCTGTATCGCGAGCCCTATTATCTTTCTTGCTTCTTTATCGGCCTTTTCTTTTGCTTCGTCCACGGTCGTCTTTATCATAATGGCCGCTTCCTGCTTCACTTCATCTTCCAGTTTTTTCAACAAGAGCTGCTTCGCCTCTTCCCTTGTCATGCCTGATATATTCTGCAGCTTGTCTTTTTCTTCCTGAAGGAGACGGTCCATCTCTTTTTCTTTTGCGACGAGCTGTTTCTCTTTTTCTCCGAAGAATTGCTGTCTTTTTTCTATCTCCTTCTCCTTCCTCTCGAGAAGGTCCATCTTCCTGTCAAGGTTCTCTTCTTTCTGGATAAGCCTTTTTTCCAACACTATCAGTTCCTGGCGCCTCTCCTTCGTCTCTTTTTCGAATTCGGTCCTCATTTTGAGCAGAAGGTCTTTGGCTTCCAGTTCGGCCGCGTGTTTCAATTTATCCGCGTCGTCTTTGGCGGCCTCGATCATATTCTTGGCTTTATCTTCAGCATTCTTGACTTTGCTCTTGGCGTGGATCTTTCTTATGAAATAGCCGAGCGCAAAGAAAAAGATCGCTGCCATCGCCGCAAGGCCTATGTAGACCAGTGTCATGTCATTGTGTGGCATCGTGTCCTCCCGTTGTAACCAGGGTGGCTGCAAGAAATAAGATTTAAGCTATAAAATTTATTTACAGCTTAAGGCTTACAGCTTATAGCTATACCCTATTTTTTACCTTTAATCTAATTGGTGATGGTTTTCCAGACGGGAACGTCGTGTGAGTCTTTTGGAAGATTTTCTACGACTTGAAAATCGAAGGCAAGACCTATCGTCTTTGTAGATATGGGAATGCCGGACAGGAACCTGTCATAGTAACCGTGCCCGCGGCCCAGCCTTACATTATTCTTATCAAAGGCTACCCCGGGGACAATGACCAAGTCTATATCTTCTAAAGGAACCTCTTTTACGTGGCCCTCTCGCGGCTGATATATTCCAAAATGCTGGCATTCCAAATCCATCTTGCGATCCTTTATTTCACCTGCTATAAGTCGTTTCTCTTCTTTAAGAATCACGGGAACGCATATCCTCTTTCCCGTCTTTACCGCCTCGTCTATCATCGAAAGTGTGTTCACTTCATCCTTTAACGAGACGTAAAACATCACTACATTAGCGTTTTTAAACTCTTCCTCACTAAATAGCTTATCTTGTATTATATCACTTTTTCTGGTTTTTTCAAGCTCTGAGTGCGCTTTTATCTTTTCGCGTATGTGGTGCCTGATCTTGTGCTTCATTTATGAGTTCTGAGCCTTTTTCTTCGCCATATAATCGTCTATGGCGCTTCTCAAAGCCTGTTCCGCCAAAACCGAACAATGCATCTTTATCTTGGGTAGTCCCCCCAATGCCTCTGCCACCGCGTGGTTCGATATCTTGAGCGCATCGGGAATAGTTTTGCCTTTAACAAGTTCCGTCACCATGCTGGACGTGGCAATAGCCGCGCCGCATCCGAAAGTCTTGAATTTCGCATCCGTTATCACTTCATTCTCGTCGACTTTTATATAAAGTCTCATTATATCCCCGCATACGGGATTACCGACATTGCCGACGCCGCTGGCGTCCGGTATCTCGCCCACATTACGCGGGTTCCTGAAATGCTCCATCACCTTTTCCGAATATTGTCCTTCCATCGTTATTTTCCTTTCTCGTCATATAGAGGAGACATTGCACGCAGCCGCTTTATTATCGGCGGTAATACTTTCACAACGTAATCCATGTCCTCTTTTGTATTATCGCGTCCCAGTGAAAATCTTACAGACCCTTGTGTATCCGCAGGGTCAGAGCCCATTGCCGTCAGGACGTGAGACGGCTCAAGGCTCCCGGAAGTGCAGGCACTTCCTGTCGACGCCGCTATGCCCTCCATGTCCAAATTTAGGATTATCGACTCGCCTTCAAGATATTTAAAACCTACGTTCAACGTATTGGGAAGCCTCTTATCCGGGTGGCCGTTCAGTCTTACATCTTCTATGTTAGTAGTCAGGCCTTTATACAGATAATCCCTTAACCCCGTCAGGCGTTTTATCTCTTCGCTTCTTTCTTTTTTCGCAAGCTCCGCAGCCTTTCCCAGGCCGACGATCCCGGCCACGTTCTCGGTAGATGCGCGCTTGCCCATTTCATGATGGCCGCCGTGCAGGAGCTGCGTGATCCTGGTCCCCTTCCTTATATATAGGGCGCCCACGCCTTTCGGGCCGTAGATCTTATGCGCCGACATCGCAAGAAGGTCGACGTTCATCGCCTTTACTTCGAACGGCGCTTTTCCGACCGCCTGGACTGCATCGGTATGGAAATAGACGCCTCTCTCTTTCGCTATTTTGCCTATCTCTTCGACGGGCTCGACGGTCCCGACTTCGTTATTCGCGTACATTATCGTTATTAAAATAGTTTTGTCTGTGATCGATCTTTTAAGCTCTTCAAGATCGACGATGCCATACTTGTCGACTTTAAGGTAAGTGACCTTATAGCCGTCCTTTTCCAGGAATTTACACGTGTTGAGGACGGCCTGATGCTCTATCGACGAGGTTATTATGTGGTTTCCTTTCGATCTCAGCGCGTGCGCAACGCCTTTTACGGCGAAATTGTCGGCCTCTGTCCCGCTTGAAGTGAAAATTATTTCCTCCGCGCTGGCAGCGCCCAGGAGATCAGCCACTTTAAGTCTTGCGTCGTCAACGCCTCGCCGCGCCAGCCTGCCGAATTCGTGGATGCTGGACGCGTTCCCGTAAATATCCTTATAGTACGGGAGCATCGTCTCAAGGACCTCTTCCCGCATTCTTGTAGTCGCGTTATTATCGAGATATACTTTTCTCATTTCAAGCCTCCGGAGTGCTGTTATTTATGCCTTATTTATCTTTTTTGCCTCGGCGCACATGTCCTGCAATGTTATCGATCCCAGGCAATCATTGATCGCTTTAGCAAGCTTATGCCAGACTATTTTAGGGACGCAGCCGCTGCTTTTTTTGCAGAGATTGCCGGTTTTTTCCCGCGGCCCTACGCAATGGACCGGGTAGATGCCGCCTTCGAGCGTCCTGACAACATCCGCGACCGTAATATCCGACGCTTCTTTGGACAATACGTACCCGCCCTTCGGCCCCCGTATGCTTTCGATCAAGCCGTCGTGCCTTAATTTATTCAGGAGCTGTTCGAGATATGAGGCCGATATGCCTTCCCGGCGGGAAATATCTGTAATGGATATCGCCTCGCCATTCGATCCGAGGGCGATATTCAGCATTGCCCTGAGCCCGTATGTAGATTTGGTCGAAAGCTTCATAAATTTATTTAAGCATAGTTGAGTAAAATTGTCAACTATAAAGTGAAAAAACAGGCTACTTTAATAAAGTAGCCTGCCCTTAGTGCTGAATAAATTTATTTTTTGACCGGCGTCGGAGCGTTAATCTCCGATTTGATCATATCGAGTTTTTTGGTAGCGTCGTCAAGCGCCTCTTTAACGCTATTGATCTCGCCTTCTTTGGCCTTCAACTGTTTGATGAGCTTTCTTATCTCGAGATCTTTCTGCTGGACCATGGAACTTAACGTGCCGATCTCTTTTAATGCCGGATTCAATATCAGGAAATTACCGTAAACGACGGCCGCCGTTATGATCAGGATGACGATCAATCCTATTGCCACAACCCTCAAATCTTTATTTTCCATCATCTCTCCTTATATTTTGTTTAAGTTTACACTATTTTTTAAGTATTACAACGCCAACGTTCATATCCTGACCTCTCTCGGCTTAGTAGCTTTCGAATGATCTTTCGGCGGTTTTATCTGTTTTAAGAGATCGAGCCTGTTCTGTTTCTTCAGTTCGTTGTATATCAATATCCATGTGCAGTCCCTGAGCTTATCGACTTCGCACTTGCCTTTATCCTGGCCGCCGCACGGGCCGTTCAAGAGAGACTTCGGGCAGCGCGTGATAGGACAGATGAGCCCTGTCAGCTCCAGCACGCAGTCGCCGCACGCCGAGCACTTCTCGAGGAAAACGCCGTTCGAATCGATAGCGCCCATAAAGAGCGTATCACAGCCTACGTGTACGGGCTTATCGCTCCTCAGGTTCTCTTTTACGGACTGGATGCCGAGGCCGCATGCCATCACAAGTATAGCGTCGGAGGATTCGATCTGTTTCCTGTTCTTTGCAAGTTCCATTTTAACTTTTGAGGCTATACACGGCGCTTCGGGAACCGAATAACCCGTGACAACCTTACCTTCTTTTTCCAAAAGATCTTTTATTTTCTTAATGTCGTCAACGCCCCCCGTTTTACACGTAGTCGAACATTCGCCGCAGCCTACCAGAAAGACATTCTTCTGGTTCTCGAGATATTTAAGGATGTCTTTTATCTGTTTTTGTTTTGTAATTATCATCTACGCTCCTAATGATCGTGCTGATGCTCTGCGCACATATGAGCAAGCGCGTGTTCTATCGCGCCGATTTTAATATACATATCCACCAGAATAAGCGTGAGGCCGATGATGTATATTACTAT
>PLNN01000067.1 GCA_003142795.1 Candidatus Omnitrophota bacterium | reverse complement strand
AGAAGAGCTGAAGATAATGAAACGGATGGCGACCACCGATAAGAAGATATCAGTATCTCCTGTGGTCGGCCCGGAGGATATAATAAGAGCGCGTAAAGTCGTCGATGATGTGTACATGGACGAGCGCATAGAAAAGTATATCATAGACATTGTCTTTGCGACGCGAAACCCGAAGCTATACAGGCTAGACGAACTGACGCATCTCATACAATACGGCGCATCCCCGAGGGCCAGCATATATCTTTCGGTCGCTGCTAAGGCATACGCGTTCCTGCAGGGCCGGGGTTACGTTATCCCTCAGGATGTGAAGAGTATAGGGATGGACGTGCTGCGCCATCGCGTCATAATCAGTTACGAGGCGGAAGCGGAAGATAAGACTTCAGAAGACATCGTTAAAAGGGTTTTCGAAGAGGTCAGGGTCCCGTAAATGCTTCCCAAGGAAATAATCGCCAAGATACGGCGGATAGAAATAACGACGTCGAAGCTGGTGACAGATTTTCTTGCCGGCCAGTACGAGAGTGTTTTTAAGGGGCGCGGCATAGAGTTCGACGAGGTGCGTGAGTACCAGCCGGGGGACGAGATACGTTCCATCGACTGGAACGTTACCGCGCGGATGGGCCACCCGTTCATTAAGAAGTACATCGAAGAGCGCCAGCTTACGGTAATGATACTCCTGGACGCTTCCGGCTCGTCGTACTTCGGTACGTCAAAACGCCTGAAGAGCGAACTTGCCGCGGAAGTTTCCGCAGTGCTTGCGTTCGCGGCCATACAGAATAAGGACCGCGTAGGGCTTATAATATTCACCGACCGGATCGAAAAATTCATCCCGCCGAGAAAAGGCCCTTCGCACGTCCTGAGGGTCATTAGGGAGGCCCTTTATTTTAAGCCGAAGGGGCGCGGCACGGACATTGCCGGGGCGCTGCGTTACCTGGACGGCGTCACATCCAGGAGGGCGGTGACGTTCATCATATCGGACTTCTTTGCCAAAGATTTCGCGAAGCCTCTATCGATAGCGAGCAAGCGTCACGACTGCGTCGGCATCACCATAACCGATCCGCGCGAAATGGAGCTTACGAACGCGGGGCTCGTTGAATTGGCAGACGCTGAAACAGGGGCGCTTTTCATGATCGATACGTCGAACGGCGCTATCAGGAAAAAATATTCGGACAGGTCCCGCCGCATGATGGAAGAGCGTCTGAGGTTGTTCGCGTCCCTTGACATGGACCACATAGATATAAGGACGGATAAGTCATATATCGAGGAATTCATAAAATTCTTCAAAAAGCGTAAAAAACGCCGATGAAAATAATACGCAGTGTATTCCTGGTCTCTATTTTATTTTTTGCCTCCGCCGCCGCGCAAGGGGCCGAAACAAAAGAGCCCGCTGTGTGGGCCAGCGCCGACAGGCAATCGATCTTTATAGGCGACAGGATACGGTATCAGGTAGAGGCCAGCGCCGATGAAGGCATCGAGATCAGTTTCCCGAAGTTCGCCGATGATAAAATAGGCGATTTTGAGATAAAAGATTCCGGCTTAAAAGTAAAGAAAACTATTTTTCGGAAAAAGATAACGATCAACTGGTATGACATAACCGTATACTCGCCTGGAAAATATACCATACCCCGTATTGACATAAAATATAAGCCAAAGGCCGCAAAGGCCTGGACGACGGTCAAGACAAACTCCATAGATATAGCGGTAGGAAGCCTTATCCCGCCATCAGGCGTAAAAGACATCCGCGATATAAAAGGGCCTTTTCGTATATTTGAAATAAACTGGCTTATTGTAGCTATCGTTCTCTTTGCATTGATCATGGGCGCGGCCGTATTTATCATATATAAAAAGAGAAGATCCGCTGCCCCCCTGAGGCTTCCGCATGAAACAGCGCTCGAAGAGCTGGAGGCTGCAAAGGCCGAATATGCCAGAGGAGGGGACGTTAAGGAATATTATGCAGGCATCTCGGATTGTGTCAGGCGTTATATCGAAAGGGTCTTTAAACTGAAAGCGCCCGAAATGACTACCGAGGAATTCCTGAATTCGCTGAAAGAGTCCGGGGGCCTTTCGCTTAACCAGAAAGAATTGTTAAAGGATTTTTTGAACGCGTGCGACCTTGTAAAGTTCGCGAAATACGCGCCGGCAAGGGGCGAAATAGAGGCGGTGCTCGTTACCGCGCAAAAATTCATCGAAGAGACGAAAGATGTTCATATTTAAAGATCCCGTTATATTATTGGCTATCCTGTTCCTACCGCTCCTTATTCTGCTTGTATTGAGAAGGCGCGGCGAATCGACTTTTGTCTTTTCTTCTAAAGAGCTGGTAGAAGATATGCGTCCCACCATAAGACAGCGTTTCAATAGATTGCCCGTCTTCCTGCGCGCCCTAGTCCTGGCGCTTATGCTCGCCGCGCTCGCCCGGCCGCAGTCGGTCCTGGAAGGGACAAAGACCGTATCCGAAGGCGTCGATATAGTGCTGACGCTCGATACTTCGACGAGCATGCTTGCCGAAGACTTTAAGATGGGCGCGAATCGCATAAACAGGTTTGACGTAGTCAGGGCGGCCGTGAAAGAATTCGTATCCAAGCGCAAGGATGACCGCATAGGCATGGTCGCGTTCGCCGCGCGCGCATACACCGTCTGTCCGCTGACGACGGATTATACCTGGTTGAATGAGAATCTCGACAGGACCAGGGTCGGCATGCTGACCGAGGACGCGACTGCCATAGGCTCTGCCATTGCCAGCGCATGCAACCGCCTGAGGACGTCCAAGACGAAGTCCAGGGTAATAATCCTCCTGACGGATGGCGTCAATAACGCCGGGACAATATCGCCCATGGTGGCGGCCGAGGCGGCAAAGGCGCTTAAAATAAAGATATACACGATCGCAGTAGGAACAAAAGGCCTCTCCCCGTATCCATTTAAAGATGTTTACGGACGGACGGTTTACCAGAATATACCTATCGAGATCGATGAAGAGGTCCTGAAAAAGATAGCCCAGACAACGGGCGGTAAGTATTATCTGGCAAGCGATACCGAGACGTTGAGGAAGATTTATGACGATATAAACAAGCTTGAGAGGTCGAATATAGAACATCTGGGCTATAGGGAATACAGCGAACTTTTTTATTATTTTCTTATACCGGCCCTTATCATATTGGGCCTGGAAATATTGTTGGCAAATACATTATTTTTAAAGGTGCCATAAAGACAAATTATGCAATACGCTAATCCTAACCATTTCCCGGCAATATTTTTAGCCACGATCGCGCTCATATTCTTTTATATATGGGCTTTGAGGCGCAGGTCGAGGCTTATAGGGCGCTTTGCCGAGAAAGGCCTGCTCGGCAGCATGGCGCCTTCGGCAAGTGCTGGGCGCAAAGCCGTTAAGGCGATGATGATAATCGCGGCTGCTTTTTTAGCGGTATTCGCGCTCGCGAGGCCGCAATGGGGATTTGAGTGGGAAGAGACCAAGAGGAGCGGCCTGGACATACTGATAGCGGTCGATGTTTCCAAAAGCATGCTCGCTACGGATGTAAAGCCCAACCGCCTTGAGCGTTCAAAATTCGCGGTCAAGGACCTCGTGAAAAAACTGAACGGCGACAGGATCGGGCTGATAGCGTTCGCCGGCACCGCTTTTCTACAATGCCCGCTGACAATAGATTACAACGGGTTTATGCTGTCGCTTGACGATATGGGGATAGGCACGATCCCGCGGGGAGGGACTTCGATAACGAGCGCGATACGGGAGGCAATGGGCGCCTTCCAGGGACAGGATAAGAAATACAAGGTTCTTGTCATAATCACTGACGGGGAAGATTTTGAGGGCGATGCCCTGAAGGCCGCGCAAGAGGCGGCCTCGACCGGCATAAAAATATATTGCGTAGGCGTTGGGACGACAGAAGGCGACCTGATACCTGCTACCGGCGAACATGGCGAGCGGGCATATCTGGCAGACAGGAGCGGCCAGGTCGTTAAGACGAAACTGAACGAAGACATCCTGAAAAGGCTCGCGATCTCTACCGGCGGAAGTTACGTGCACGCGACCCAATCCGAGTTTGGATTGACCTTATTATACGATAAGAGTATATCGAAACTGGAAAAACATGACATCGAAACAAAGATGCATAAACGTTATCAGGAACGGTTCCAGTATTTTCTAGGCTTTGCGGTCCTGCTTCTGATGATAGAACCTCTTATCCCGGAGAAGAAGAGGCGTCCGGCATGAAACGGATAGCATTCCTCACATCGATCATCATGTTGATCTGCGCCACCGCATCTTTTGCGTCATGGAAAGAAGATGTGAAAAAAGGGAATTTACTATATAATGGTAAAAATTACAGCCAGGCCGTCAAGGCTTACCAGGACTCTCTGGCAAAGGACCCGAATTCCGGTATTGCGAATCTTAACCTCGGAGGAGCATTATATAAAGAGGAATCGTACAGCCAGGCCGTAGACGCTTTCAACAAGGCCATCGCAACCGATAAGACAAAATTTGTCCAGAATGCCGATTATAATATAGGTAACTCTCAATACAGGATAGGGGGCGTAAAAGAAAAAGGCGGCGATACTGCCAAGGCGAAAGAGTTGTATGAAACGGCGTTAAAATTTTATAAACGCGCGATGGACCTTGATCCGAACGACAAAGACGCGAAATTCAATTATGAATTTGTCGAAAAACAATTGAATGAGCTGGCAGAAAAATATCAGTTCAAAAAGAAAGATAAGAAGCAGGACCAGAAACAAGATAAAAAACAGAACAAGGATCAAAATAAGGATCAGAACAAAGATCAACAGAAGCAAAATCAGCAACAGCAGCAGGACAAGCAGGGCGGCGGAGGAGGCGGGCAGTCTCAGGACGAAAAGCAAAAAGAACAACAACAGCAGCAGGATCAGCAGAAGCAAGACCAGAAACAGCAGCAACAAAAAAACCAGCAGCAGGATAAACAGCAGAAGCAGCAGGGTGGCAGCGGGCAATCGCAAGACGAAAAACAAAAAGAACAACAAAAAGAACAACAAAAAGAACAACAAAAAGAACAGCAGAAGAAGGAGCAGAATAAACCGGAAGAACAAAATAAGGGCGGCGCAGGGCAGCCGAAAAGCGAGGAACAAAAGAAGGAAGAGCAAAAGCAACAAGATCAAGAACAACAGCAGAAGCAGCAAAACCAGCAGTCCGAACAGCAAAAGGAAGAGCAGAATCAGCAAGAGAAACAACAGAGTGGAGAGCAGGCTCAGGAACAGAAAAAAGAGCAGGAAAAGCAACAGGAGCAAAAGCGATCCGAACAAGAGAAGCAGGCTGCAGAAGAGAAGAAAAAAGAAGAGGAAGAGAAAGCCGGCGCTGGCCAGGAAGAGAAGAGCCAGGAAGAAAAAGAGAAGGAGCAAAAAGCGCAAAAAGAACAAGGGCTGTCCGCATATCAGCAGCCGCAAGGGGAAAAAGAAGGCGCGGAGATGACAGAGCAGGAAGCGAAGATGCTGCTCGAGGGGTATAAGGGCGAAGAGGCTACGGGCCAAGTCATCAGGATGAGGAAAAAACGCATCGACATGCCCGAGCCGCAAAAGGATTGGTGAAGTGATAAAGTATATAAAAATTCTTATATGTATTTGCCTGATCTTAGGCTCGATGGCGGGATTCGCGTTCGCCAAAGAGGTAAGGTTTGAGGCGAGTATAGATAAAGATAAGGTCGGGATCGGCGAAGTGGCTCAACTCGGGCTCTCGTTCCAGGGCACGCAAAGCATGCCCGCCCCAGATATAGGGAACATCGACGGCTTGGAGATCCGTTATGTTGGGCCGTCCACAATGATGACGGTCATAAACGGCCAGGTGTCGAGTTCCATCACACATATGTACAGTGTCATGCCGCTTAAAGTCGGGAAATTCCAGATCGGTCCCTTCTCATTTACATTTAAAGGCAATAGCTATACTTCGGGCATTGTCTTCCTTGAGGTCAGCGAAGAAAAAGTCATAGCAAGGTCCAAACAAGTCGCTCCAACGACAACGGAAAAACTTAATCTGGAAGACAGGCTATTCGTGACGCTGGAAGTCGCAAAGATGTCCGCCTGCGTCAATGAACTTATACCCGTAAAAGTAAAATTATACGTCAACAGGCTTAATGTGAGCGACATCCAGCTTCCGAGTTTTTCTCAGGAGGGATTTTCAAAAGTCGAATTCAAGGAGCCTGCGCAGTACAAGGAAGATCTTAACGGCCTGGCCTATGACGTCCTGGAATTCAAAACGAACATATTCGGTACCCGTCCGGGCGAGTACAAGCTGGGGCCGGCAAGGATCAAGTGCAACCTCGTCGTCAGAAAGAGCGCGCCGTCGCCGGACGAGTTCTTCGAGAATAGCAATGCCGGGCCTTTCTTTGACGATTTCTTTACCAGGTATGAGCGCCATCCCATAGAGCTGAAATCACGGGACGTACAGATAATAATAATGCCGCTACCTTCCGAAGGAAGGCCTGCAGATTTTTCCGGAGCTGTCGGCGATTACCAGTTCATTTATAACGCAAGCCCGGACAAATTAAAAGTCGGCGATCCGATAACCGTAAAGATGCAGATAAATGGGACCGGGAATTTTAATACGGTTTTGCAGCCGCGGATGGAAACTACCGACGATTTTAAAATATATGAGCCGCAGGTGAAGACAGAAGAACATTCGAAAACCTTTACGCAAGTGCTGATACCGCAGAACGATCTTGTAACCCAGGTCCCTAAAGCGATTTTTTCATATTTTGATCCGGAACTTAAGGCCTATAGGACAATAGTGCAGAATCCCATATCGATAAAAGTCGAAAAACCGAAAGAGGAAGCCCCATCCCAGGTCGTAGGGCCCATGCCGGTCCCCGAAAAAACACAGGAGAGGGAAGACCTCGCCAAAGATATACTTTACATAAAGGAATCATACGGCAAGTGGCTGCCTCGGGACAGGAACGTTTTTAATGCCAAATTATTTTCAGTGCTTTTTGCAGTTCCGTTCTTCTATCTTATTGCTCTCTATGCCGTGCAGTCCAGGAAGAGCAGGCTGCAAACCGACAGCGTATACGCCTCACGCGTAGCGTCTTACAGGTATGCGCGAAAAGGCCTGAAGAATCTCCGCCGCATTTTGTCTACGGGTGACCAGAAGTCTTTCTACGAGGCCCTATTTAAAGCGGCGCAGGATTATCTGGGCGCGCGGCTGCGGATACCGTCGGCAGGCCTGATGTTCGACGCTGTCGAAGAGGCGCTTTTTGCGAAAGAGATAAACCCTGCTGTTTTAAGGAAGGTGAGGAATGTTTTCGAAGTATGCGACCAGGCGCGGTTCGCTTTGTCGCAGATCGATAGTTCACGTATGAAGGATGATGTAAAAGAGTTCGAAGAAATAATAAATTATTTCGAGCGTAAAAAAATATGAACCCCCGCCCTTTCCATGAATGCTAATGCGTGGGAAGAAAGGGCGGGATTTAAGGGAGTTTTACCGACGTGAAAAAAATATTGATATTTTCCATAACTGTGCTTCTTTTTGCCGGATGCGTTTTTGCGCAGGAGGAGAAGAAAGAAGACCCGAATAAACTTTTTTACGTCGGGAACAGTCTTTACGAAAAAAGAGATTATTCTAAAGCTGTTGAAGAATATCTTAAAGTCCGTGACCTCGGACTGGAGAGCGGCAATCTTTATTACAACCTCGGTAACAGTTTTTTTAAATTAGGCAAGATCGGTTACGCGATCCTTAACTATGAAAGAGCGCACCGCATGATGCCGCAGGATAAGGACCTTAAGGCAAATCTTGCGTACGCGAAGTCTCTCGTCGGGACTTCGAGCTTCGAGCTGCCTTCCAGGAACCCGGTAGTAAGCGCCGTAAAAGAGCCGTTCAAAGATTTTAATTTGAACGCCTTGGCGGTAATGGCGCTGTTTTTCTATCTGATGGCGATCGGCATTGCCGCGTTCTTTATGGTGAATCCATTTTTTGCGAAAAGGATGTGGCCGGTCCTGGTTATTTTTCTTGCCGTGTTTTTTATAAGCATGGCTGCATTCGCGATACGCTACTACGATGAAGATATTTTGAAGCGCGGAATAGTAGTGCAGAAGGAAGCCGATTGCAAATACGAACCTATCGATAAATCGACCCTTTTTTATAAATTGCAGGAAGGAGATGCGGTCGTGATATTGAATACGCGCAGCGGATGGTGCCAGATCAAGCGCTTAGACGGCAAGATAGCCTGGGTAAAGAAAGAGGCCATCGAAGAAATATAGGAAATGGAAAAATATTTAAAAAAAGCTTGACAAAAATACGCGATTTGTTATAATTAGGAAACTCAAAATTAATCTCACTACATGATTTAAATCTATTTCGACGAGTTTGGTGTTTTGAGACAACTCTGATGCGGAGATTTTTTTGTATTTTTGATACTTCGCTGCGCTCAGTATCAACCCTGAGCAAAGCGAAAGGTTGACAGCCGCTAACACAAAAAGCGGCTGCAGTAGCTCAGTCGGTAGAGCACATCCTTGGTAAGGATGAGGTCATCGGTTCAATCCCGATCTGCAGCTCCATAAAAACGGAGGGTTGTATGGCAAAAGAAAACTTTGTAAGAAGTAAGCCTCACGTGAACATCGGCACCATAGGCCACATCGATCACGGCAAGACTACCCTTACAGCGGCTATCCTTGCAACATTAGCCAAAAAGGGCAAGGCGACCGTGAAGAGCTATGCCGATATAGCAAAGGGCGGCACGGTCCGTGATGAGACCAAGACCGTAACTATTGCCGTAGCCCACGTCGAATACGAGACTGAAAAACGCCATTACGCCCACATCGACTGCCCGGGACACGCCGATTACATCAAGAATATGATAACCGGAGCCGCCCAGATGGACGGGGCAATACTCGTAGTAAGTGCCGTTGACGGCCCGATGCCTCAGACCAGAGAGCATATTCTTTTGGCTCGCCAGGTCAACGTTCCTTCAATAGTAGTATTCCTAAATAAAGTAGACCTCGTAGAAGATAAAGAACTTGTAGACTTAGTAGAGCTTGAAGTAAGAGAGCTCCTCACAAAGTACGGCTTCCCCGGAGATAAGACCCCGATTATAAAGGGAAGCGCTCTCAAGGCAATGACTTCCCCTGACGACGCAGAATCGGTAAAGCCGATATTTGAGCTCATGGATGCCTGCGACACATTCATCCCTGAGCCTAAGCGAGAGATAGATAAACCCTTCCTCATGCCCATTGAAGACGTATTCTCGATCACAGGACGCGGCACAGTAGGAACAGGCAGGGTAGAGCGAGGCATCATAAAAGTAGGCGAGGAGATCGAGATCGTAGGCATTAAACCCACCAAGAAAAGCGTCGTAACAGGCGTTGAGATGTTCAGGAAGCTCCTTGATTCAGGACAAGCCGGAGATAACATCGGAGTGCTCTTAAGAGGCGTTGAAAAGACCGACCTGGAACGTGGACAAGTCCTTGCAAAGCCGGGATCGATCACCCCTCACACTAAGTTCAAAGCTGAAGTATATATATTAAGTAAAGAGGAAGGCGGACGCCACACCCCGTTCTTTAACGGGTATCGCCCGCAGTTCTATTTCAGGACAACTGACGTTACGGGTGTAGTGACCCTCCCGAAAGACGTGGAGATGGTCATGCCCGGTGATAACGTCCAGTTCGAAGTAGTGTTGATCACCCCTATAGCCATGGAAAAGGAACTGCGCTTCGCCATACGCGAAGGCGGCCATACCGTAGGCGCCGGGGTAGTAACCGAAGTCATAGAGTAAAAGATGGCACA
>PLNN01000069.1 GCA_003142795.1 Candidatus Omnitrophota bacterium | reverse complement strand
TAAAAAAACGATGAATTCCGAAAGATTCACCGATAGCGCTTTTATGGGAGACTTTTTCTCCCAGAAAAACGCGCAGCCGCTTGAAAAGATGGTCAGGAAATGAGGCGTTTTGTTGGAATAAATGCACCACATTCCCCAGAACGCGAGCATACATAAAGACACGGCGAATGACAGCCACGATATTCTGAAACTTTTTTTAAAGATCAGGTTATATAATAGAAATATAAAAATTATGGTTACGGCCGTATATTTGGTCAAGATGGCAAGCCCCGCGCATATTCCGGATAAGACAAAGAAGATGCGTTTATTTTTCTCAAAGCCAAAGATATAGAATGCGAGCGCCGCCAGGTAAAACGCAAGCTGCGGAATATCACTCATGAGGTTGGTCGACGAAACGAAGAATCCGGGGCTTATAAAAAGAAAAAGGCACGCAAGAGCCTTATTTTTGATAAAACTGCCGGATAGATAATATAGCGCCGCCATGCATATTACGGGAAATATTATATAGCAAATATGAAGCGGCGCCTCGCGTTCGGAAAATATTTTTATCAGAACGGATAAGATATAAGATGATACCGGCGGATTCCTGTTTGCGGACCAGGCCGGCTCTTTGAACCCTGTCCAATTCACGGTAAAATCGTAAGGCCTGAAAGGATCGTGCGTGATATGTCTTGCGGAATAAATAAATAGGGTGTCATCCACGTGAAAAGCTTTATTCGCGAAAGGGGCCAGGGATATGACCAGAAGGATCATGATCAGCGCTATAGGTTTTATATGAGTTTTCAGGAAAATCGGATATCTCTCCTTATTATTGTTTTTCAGCGGATACCGGAGCAGTGATCATGAATTCATCGATTATATTTGAATGGATATCGATAACTTTTACTTTTAAGATATCCTTATCGGCAGATAACAGGCAAAAATGGAACGTCTTCTTGAATTTCTGCAGATACGGGCTCCTCCTGAACTGACCGTATAGACGGCTCCCTCCTCCTCCCGTTATAATAAAAAATATACCCTTATAATAAAATCGCTCGTAATTATGATCGTGGCCGGAAAATACTGCAGATACTTCATATTTCTGGAAAAGCGGCATCAGGACAGCTTTGAGTTTTTTCATATCCGCGCTATGAAAACCCACATCAAAGATAGGATGATGGAATATAACTATCCTGAATTTAACGTCTTTTTTTATGCTTTGCAAGTCCGTTTCAAGCCAATCATGCTGGGCCGACCCGGGACGAAGATCGGAGTTACTGTCTAAAATTATAAAATGGATAGTCTCGCGCTCGACAGAATACCAGCGCCGGTGATTTAAAAATGGGAAAGTATCAAAATAGAGAGGGGAATCTTTTTCATGATTACCAAGCGCGGGAAAATACGCGCCCGTCTTTAAAAGCGGCTCGTTTATCTCTTTAAAAAACTTCCATTGTTCCGGGTTGAGACCATCGTTGACATTATCCCCTACCCTGAAGACCGCAGAAGGTTTAAAAGATAAAACAGCCTGGACGATTTTGCGCTGGACGGCTTCGTAATTTTGGCTATCGCCAAAAATGGCGATATCGCCCCAAGCGGCATTCTGGCATAATATAACGCTGATCAGTAGGCCGTAAAATATAGTATTTAAACGGCTTTTTTTAAACCTCATCAGACTTCCCTTAAAAAATACATGAGGACGATGCCAAGGGCAAAGGTTACCATTATGAGGGCAGACCGTTTCCCGTCCTGTTCTTTGTGCAGCTCCGGGATCAGATCGCATGAGGCTATGTAAATGAATCCGCCGGCCGCTACCGGCAGCAACACCCTGGGGAAGCCGCTGATCTTGCTGGCGAAATAAAATCCGGCTATTGTGCCGGCAATGGCGAATAAAGATGATAAAAAATTATATGACAGGGCTTTGGCTTTGGAAAAGCCTCCGTGCACCAATACCATAAAATTACCCAGTTCATGCGGGATCTCGTGAAAGATAATGGCCAGCGTCGTAACAATGCCGACTTTGATATCCGTAGAGAAGATGGCGCCCATGATCAGCCCGTCGCTGAAATTATGGACGATGTCACCTACGATATTCATATAAGTAAGCATGTGGATATGACATTCGGCGTCATGGCAATGGCGCCAGTGAAGATATTTTTCCAGCATGAAAAAAAGAAAATAACCCAATATCAGAAAAACGAACAACTGGGTGGTGTCTTTCACGTATTCCATCGCTTCAGGGATGATGTCGAAGAACGCCCCTCCGATCAGGCCGCCTGCCGCAAAAGCGACTAAAATGAGGATGAGCTTGTTTAATAGATCGTCCTTGATGAGCAAGGCAACGATGCCTATCAGAGAAATAAGGCTTACGATGACGCTCGCGATGATCGCGTATAATAAATTCATACGATATGATTTTACACCAAAGAATAACCCTCTGCAAGTATTTTACTCGCAGAGGGTTATCTGATAGTGCGCAACAAAGCTAAATCGCAGCTCTATTTCCCGTACAAAGCCTTCAATTGTTCTACGGTCGGGTGTTCGGGATAATATTCGCCCTGAGGGCCGACAAATCCGTTACCCGATCTTTTCAGCGTAACCGCCGTATATCCACCTCGTGAATTGGGGATATTTACAGTCAGCATCTCCGGGATCTGTTGTTGAGGCTGCATAACAACAGGAGCCGTCTCAGGCATAATCACCACAGGCTGAGCCGCAACGGGCGGTGGAACAACTACGTAGCCGCCGTTGGGATAAGGCCTATAATAGTAGTTATCATAATAGTAATATGGAGTGTTCGAGACATAAACTGTCTGATATCTCGATGGTAAGGATTCAACAATCGCTCCTAAGGCAAGAGCAGAAACAGCAATGTCGAATCCAAGCCAGCCATGCCTGTACCATCTGCCGTCCCTGTAATAATTCCTCCCACCACGACCACCGCGCCCGCCACCCCATGCGAACGCTTCTGAAGAGCACAGTACCAGCACCAGACAGAGAACTATCACTATCCGGAACTTCGATATATGTTTTATCATATTCACCCTCCTTTTACATTTTAGACAATAAATAAATTAAAAAAGTTCCATTTGTTTAATTTTAGCCCATAATCTCAAGCCTGTCAATCATCTAAATCCTGATTTTTCTGACATTTTTCCACCAGCTTATATAATGCCTTATTTATAGTCGTCCATCTTTAACAACGTCATTTTTTTCTCTTTGAGATCGATCTTCACGTTAAATCTGTTTAAAAAACTCATGCCAAGCAGGCCGTCTTTAACATTCTTATCGGCGTTATCTTCCAGGAGCACGGCCGCCATAACGTCCTTTGCCTCGGCGTCTCCTACCTTCACTTTTTCAAGCATGATCACTTTCGCATCGACATTCTTGCCGCCGGCAAGATGAAGCGTGATAATGTCTTTTTTATTATCCTCCAGAGCCGCGCCCAGCGCATCGCCTATCTTCCTGGACAAGACTACAACGGAAGCGCCGGTATCGATGTCGAGATCGGCCTTTACCGCACCATTAAGCACGGCCTCTACTGAAGCGCTCTTCGAGCCTTTTGAAACGGATATAGGTATCTCGCTGGGGCCGTATCTTTCGTATTTTCGCTCTATGGCCTGAGAGTTCTCATCTTTTTGGCCGGGGCCTATTTTTAATATCTGATCCCTTGAACACTCCATGTCCCCGAAACTAGCCTCTATGATGACCTTGTTGCCGGTTTCGCTCTTAATGCGGCCTTCAAGGCTTCTCCCATTCTTAAAATAGATGGTGTCGGCCGACGATTCAATGCGGCTGAAGATGGTCAATATAGAAACTATGGATACGATCAATATCCGATTCATCATATGTGATGATTATACCACAGAGGATTTTATTCCATAAAAAATTAAATTTTGCTCTCGATCTAATCCCGCCAGAAATACAAGGCCGAGATAAGGGCTATGCCTGTAAGATAAAGAAAAAACGTTCCTGANNGCGAATATTTTTGCCGCGCTAAAATCGCCGGCCTGCGGTAACCCGATACCTGTCATTTATTTTACCTCAAAAAAGATCAGCTCAGAGTTTCAGCGCTGTAGCGCGCGATAAGGCCGGTGCGAAGAGCATGCCGGTAGATCCTTGTAAAGAACCAGTAAGCCAGAAAAATATATCCTATTGCCAGGGCCCCCGCCCACACGAGCGCGGCAATGGACGCTGCCCTGCCTGAAACGATAGCCCGCAATCCTTCGAATACATAAGCGGGCGGCAATATGCGCGAAATGATCTGCATCCACTGCGGTAAAGTCGATATGGGATACAGGACTCCTGCAAACGGCGATATCAGCGCCGGGATCGGCCAGATGAACCATTCCGACGCCGGACCGAAATGCAAAACCAGCGCGCATCCGAAGATACCGATCGATATCCCGAATAGAAAGAGTACCAGGAGGAACGGCATGACCATTAAGCCGTAAACGAAAAAAGATAATTTAAAAATTACGACCGCGATAAACAGCATAGCCACAAGCCCCACCAGGCTCGTCGCTATACTTGACAGGACCAGGCCGCCGACGTACTCCGACACCGAGATCGGACTGGCAAATATATTTAGGAAATTACGGCTCCAGACATCCTCGAAGAAGGCCATCGTTACGCCCTGCATGATACGGATAAAAAAATCCCACAAAAGAACGGCCCCAAGAAGCGCCGGAACAAAATTGAACCCGGGCGAGGCTACGGTATTCAGATACCTGGTCAGGAACCCCCAAAGGACCATGTCGACCGCTGCCCACGCGAAGAGCGGGAAGACGCGCGAGAAACTACCGCGGATAAGATAGAGCTGGCGAATTACGATCGCGCAGGTACGGTTAAAAGACATGTCTTACCCATCCTTCAGAGTAAGAGGTTCACGCGCTACTGTAATAAAAAGATCTTCGAGGGTCTTTTTACCATGCTGGCCGGGGAGCGTCTTTGGGTCCCCTTCTAAGAGGATCCTGCCATGCGAGAGAAATAGGACGCGGTCGCATATGTCCTCTATCTCGTACATATTGTGCGACGTCCAGAGCACCCCGCCCTCTCCCCGCACAGTAAACTCGCGGATCCCGGCGCGGAGCTCACGCGCTGTGGCCGGATCAAGCGACGCAGTCGGTTCATCAAGCAAAAGCAGGTGCGGCCGGTTAAGCATCGCTTTGGCAAGCCCGACGCGCGTCTGTTCGCCGGAAGAGAGTATGCCGCATTTCGTATCCCGGAAACCATCGAGATCGAAATCCTTAAGGAGTTCATCGATGCGTTTCGGGATATCTTTCACCCCATACAGGCGGCCAAAGATACTTAAATTCTGGGATACGGTCAAATTGCCCGGTAAAGGAGCGTATACAGCCGCGAAATTTGTGATCGAGAGCGACTGGGAGCGATGGGACGCGAGATCGAGGCCTTCGATATGAATGGTCCCCGCGTTCGGCTCGAGGATACCGAGGATCATGTTAATGGTAGTCGTTTTCCCAGCCCCGTTCGGGCCGAGTAATCCGACGATCTCATTGCGATTTACATCAAAAGATACGCCATCAACGGCGACGAGATCGCCGTATACTTTGCGAATTCCTGATACCGACAGTATCTTTGCCATTATCAACTTTCGCATCTATTTCTTAACAATAAAGCCCACCTATTTTGACCCTTTGTCGCGATAGGTGGGCAAATTGTTTAACATTTCATAAAATGCTTGCTTGAAATGTGTTCTCTACTTTACGACTTTTATTGTTTGCGCATCATTTTCTGCGGATGCGTTTATTTTAACTTTTTCACCGATCTTTAACTGATTCAAGGTGATGACATCCAAACTGTGCGTAAGGATCTTCGCGGTCGCTTTTACCGTAAAGGTGGTAGTCTTCCCCGTCTCATCTGCAACGGTTACAGCTCCTGCGGTGATACCCTTTGCAGGCTCTGCCACTGTAACATCGACTACTTTACCGACAAACGATGTTGCCTTTTCCGCAGCGGTTTTTTTCTCTTGGGTCGTCGCCTGCGCAAAAACTACAGAACTGATAAATACAAATGCCAGCAAAACAATTACTATTTTTTTCATTACTATTCCTCCTCTCTCTCTAATTTTTATCGCTTCTGCTCCATGGCCCTCTCTTGGGGCCGATGATAAATGATACCACTTCGGCATAAACAGGTCAATTACAAAGTTGCGAACAATTTGTTATTTCAAAGGAACGGCTGCCGGCATTTAAGCCGGGATCTTAAATTTATTAATTACATACCTGCCGATAAAATGACTTGAGGTGATAACAAAAATAGCAACAATGATATGTTTAAAAATTTCTGAATACGGATTCGCTTTTCTATCTTTGGCTATTGCGTAACTCATTATGGCCAATAACGCTAATCCCCAGCAGATCGAACACGGCACCGCCAAATTTATCGGTAACGCAACCACCAGGATAATGAATGTAACCGAGATCAATATCCTTGTAAAGAAATTGCTTAGAGTAGAGAACCATATCTCTTTATTATCGATACATTCGGATTCTTGATAGATGTGAATGCCGAACGAATCAGCTATATTGTCAGCTAAAGCAACAAGCAATATGCTTGTGATGATGCTCAATTTAGGATGCGTAAGAGTATCCAAGCCCGTAATGATCCCTAAATTAGTAATGATAGCCGATGTGGCGCCAAAACTAAATTTAGTTTGATAACGAGGACACTTATGTTTTATATTATCTAACATATTTTTGCAACTTCATTGTATTATTTATTTTACTCCAAACAGAAAGCCCTCGCAAGTTATTTATATGCAAACGCTTTCCGGAAAAATTATTAATGTAAAAAATTGTTATCTATGTTATAAATATACCTGTCTCGCTTAAGGAATTGTTGATCTTCTAAAATACAAATTGAGGAAATAAATAAAAATGAAACGAAAGATCCTTCTTACTCTCGCCGGCCTTTTATTGGTAACCCTGTCCTTTGCTGCCGGCAGTCCGGATAAGGCGCTCCCGGAGCAAACTATGCTTCCCGGATCGCTTAGCCCCTATCCAAAACTTCCCTTTAAAGAGATGATCTTCGCGCCAAGGCAATTCCTCACATTCGACACCCCCGCCATTGTGGAGCTGCCTGACGGAGGGTTGTTCGCTGCCTGGTGCCGTTCGCTGTGCTGGGGCTATAACGGATCTCTGTGGGGCTCAAGAAGGCCGGTTGGCGCCAAGGCATGGACCGAGCCTTCGCTTATTCACGATATTTCCAGAATGAACGATAAAAATCCCGTGCTTTATATAGATCGGGATAAAAACTTGCGGGTGGTGTGGGCATTGCAGCAAAATAAGTCAAAATGGAACCATAAGGATATTCTGCAGGTAAAGGTATCCATGGATTCCGGACGCACATGGGGAAACTCATCTGACTTTGGAACGCCTGTGGGATATTTATCGAGATCGCGGCCGATAAGACTTTACAATGGGTGGCTCGTTATGCCCATATATATGGATTGGGACACCTCTTCCTTTATCATAATCTCCAAAGACGGCGGCTTGACCTGGGGAAAGCCTAAACTGATTTTTCCTTTCCTCGGCATTGAACCCACCATAATCCAGCGTTCAGATCTGAGCTTATTCGCGCTTATGCGTTCCGGCACGTGGCCGCGCCGTTCCTGGGAAGTGTCGAGCGGAGACCTTGGCCGCAGCTGGAAAAACTGGCGAATTTCTGATATCACCAACCCGGGTTCCGCTCTCGAAATGGTGAAACTCCGCAACGGACATGTTGCTTTAGTATTTAACAACGCTAAGAGAAAGAGGTACAATTTAAGCATCGCCTTATCATATGACGATGGCAAAACCTGGACGCATATAAAATCCATTGAAGATCAGCGCGGACACGTCTATGATTACCCTTCCATAATACAAGACAGGTATGGGTTGATCCATGTGGTCTATTGTTACGATGACCAGAACATAGCGCATTTTGTAACGAATGAAGAATGGATAGAGAATTAAGGCCGATCTTATTTTTTCGTCTTCGTAGAATTTTGTATGCAGACAGCCACTAAACCTGGATTTTTCATGCCCAATTGATGCGCTGCTTCGTTAGATAAATCGAGGATCCTGTTATTTAAATACGGACCACGATCATTAACCCTCACGGTAACACTGCGGCCATTTTCAAGGTTGATGACGTTCAGCTGAGTGCCAAAAGGAAGCTTCCTGTGCGCCGCTGTCAATGCTTTGGGGTCGTATTTTTCTCCGTTTGCAGTAAGACTGCCTGCTTTATTTTCGTCATACCAAGATGCGATCCCTATCTGCGCGCATTGTTTCCTAAAAGCCCTGATCGCCTCAGACTTCCTGGACCCATGGAACAAAACATGACTAACGTTACGCGTGATCATTAACAGCGCAAGGATTGCCAGGATCATAACTATGATCTTGGCCGGCTTCCATTCTCTTCGATTTGTGGCCATATAAAATATCTTATTCTTCATCCGATCCATGTGACTTGTGCCCAGGGCCTTCCCCCGACGATTCATGGGCCTGTTTTTCCCGTTTATCTTTATTGATCTTCCTGTAACTTATTTCGTCTTGAGCTAAAATTTTTGCTATCTCTTTATAAATATTATTGACGCTATAATAACCAGTCACATCCAGGGCTTTAATAGCGCCCGGCCTGTCTACGCTGCAGATGATCTTAGTTCCTGTTTTCTCTTGAGTTACGTTTATCTGCGCGTAAAATGGGGTATGCCCCGTTAAAAGATTAACGTAGGAACCCTGTACAAAAAAGTTATCCGCGTCTTTCTTTTCTATTTTATATCCTAAGTGCTTTAACGCGTCACACGAAGCGTCAAATGCAGCCGTTGCCGGTGCATTGGTATATATTACGTTGGCGGAGTCGGGATCTTTTACCGGCCCGGTAGTTGCGCAGCCGGCAATTAAAAATGCTGCTGACAATAAAATAAAAAATAAACTCTTTTTCATAACCAACGCCTCTATTTTTTCTTAAAAGGAGCTTTATGGCTTGTTGGACTTACGGTTCTCAAGGTCTTTGTCATCACAATCCATTCTACTTTGCCGGTCTTGATATTGTAGACAGCCGTTGCGATCTTCAGCTTCCCTGCGGCAACCATTTCTTTTATTAGATAGCTCTTAGATAAAATGTCTGTTTTTGCCTGAAGCACGTTATTTTTGATCACGGCATTTATCAGATCAGGCCCTGATAAGTCAGGGTGTTCTTTTTTTGTTTTTACCGCAATAGGTTCAATCTCTTTTTGAATATCACGAATACTACCCTCTAAGGCAGGGCCGCTTATCGCTGCCTTAACCGCGCCGCAGTCTGTATGCCCCATAATAACTAATAGCGGTGATTTAAGATGTTCCGCGGCATATTCGATAGAGCCTATTACGCTGCTGTCAATAGCTATATTACCTGCTACGCGAATAACAAAAATATCACCAATGCCGCGATCGAATATAGCCTCTACCGGAACCCGTGAATCTGAACAAGCAAGGACAGCCGCAAATGGTTTTTGTCCGTCCATAGCGGTTTTTTCTCTCTGATCAATAGTTTCATTTGGATGCTGCAATTTCATTTCGATGAAACGCGCGTTTCCTTCATTAATTAATTTTAACGCCTCGTCCGATCTTATTGTCTCAACGGCCGCTGTTGAATTTGATAATATTATGTATAAAATGAATGCGGCTATAACGCCGGATAACTTTATTTTTTTACTACTCATGCTGATCAGACCTGCCCTGACCATCCTGACTATCGGATCCCATGCCAGGCACGCTTTGAGCGCCTGGTCCGCCAGAACTCATGCCAGGTACGCTTTGAGCGCCTGCTCCTCCAGAATTCATGCCAGGCACGCTTTGAGCACCTGGTCCGCCAGAACTCAGGCCAGGCACGCTTTGAGCACCTGGTCCGCCGGGGCGCATACCTTGACCGTTGGGTTCACTGGGCTCCACACTAGGCATGGTCTGCAACTGCTGTTCTTGTGAATCGCTGTCCTCTGACGCCTTTTGTGCGCCAGCCTGAACAGAAAATACACACACCATACACAAACCCAAAAATATTCCTATTAGCTTTTTCATATCTTCCATCCTATTTTACGATTGGTTTGTCCTTTTGTTTTTAAACTCCCCCGCGAGGGCTCGGCCATCCGGCCCCGGAGGCGGAGAAAATGGGAATTTATTTTGTGCGTAAGGCCTGGCTTCGTTTATAGTTTTTATACAGAATTGTAAAAATACTTCCTCCTAAAATACTCGCTATGCTGATGTCAAAATAAACCCAGCCAGGGTACAGGGTTGGGTTTAGTATCTTGAAACACGCTATCAATGTGGAAAAAGTCAATAATATCGCCCAAACGATCGCAATGAACCGACAACTGCGTATTAGATCCGGATCGTCCCATCGTTCCTTCGGAAGGTCGGCTTTTGCGTATTGCAGCGTAAAGGGTTTTCCGACAAAAATAGTCACCCATATTATACATGCAAGAAATCCGTTCGAAATTATTCCCATGTTGTTCGCGATGAATACTATGTGCATAAAATTAATAGTTATTACGCAGGCTGCAAAGAAAAGGATAGTTCCCCATTGCAGTATGAAACCTTTACACAGTTCTTTAAAACTAAATATCACGCTGGCCAAAAGACATATAACAATAGATCTTTCCAGACTGGCCAATGTATGGCCGGACAAAAAAAGGAACAGGAGCCATGGTATAAAGCCCAGGAGAAACTTTATTAGCTCTATAAGCTCTTTCATCGTTCATCCTTTCAATTTGTTTATTTGAGAACGGTCTATCGAAGGACACCTTACAAAGTAATTATACATCTAAAATGTATAAATACTAAGAGAAATTGTTTTAGTGGGTCTCATTTCATGCAGATCATTTCTTCTTTAACTGCCCATCTCTTCTTTCCCCGCATTTTTCACATTCTATCCTGACGTTGAGATTGTATGTTCCGCATTTTTTGCACACCCATGAACCTTCAGGAGGATTATTGATATGATGCCATCTCTTAATATACGGGATAACTCCATAAGCCGCGATCGCGTATACTACCCCAAGTATGATAAATATGATCCATAATTTAAAAAATCCCGGCATAGTGTAAAAAGGCTGCACAACTGCCAGGTCTATACCACGAGCTTTTAGCCTGTCTCGAACCAAAATATAAGCGCCATCATAGTTTTCAATACGGTAAGGAGTTATTCTCCGCATAAGAGGCGCAGATATCCTATAGCTTCCTTCAGAAAAAGCCTTCAGTTCATTCAAGTAACTTTTATAAAACCGCGCTGATAATTTGTAATTGCCGGTATCTTCATTCACCCTTGCCAGAAGAAAATCTGTGCCAAAATATTCCGGCCAAAGGGCGCGCGCTTTCAAAAGTTTCTTTTTAGCTTTTTCCGGATCGCCCGCAGAGATATCGTATATACCGCCTGAAAAAGCCAGCATAAAAGCTTTTATATCGGCCCGGACATCTGCGCTTTCGGATGCGGCATTCAATATGTCTAATTGCGCATAAAATCTTTCGTAGGAAAAAAACGAGTTTTCATTATCGATATATTGAGCGAGGGCAGGGATCGAAGAATAGACATTCAGCATAAGCCCGGCCAGGAATAATATCGAGAAGATGCGGATATTTTTTTTCATTTTTTCCGTTCGTCGTTGCCGAATGATTTGATCATCGGAAAAAATCATGCTTTCCATATCAAAAAAATACCAAACCCGAAGAATAGAACTGCCATGAGAACCTTTATTACTAAAAGATACTTCTTAAAAATCTTGGAAAATAGATCTGATGTTACGCCAAATACCGCAAAAATAAATATTATTAAAAGCGGCACCACAAACATGATGTTGAAAAGCAGAAGATACCCCATGGCCTGCAGCTTGAGCGGTGAAGTCTTTAAAATAAATGATATGGTCGGAAGATAAGCCTGCCCCATGCACACCGCTTCCAGAAGTGACACAAGGAAGCCTGCGCTCAATGCGCTTACGATCATTTTATAATAAGATTTTCGGTTAGAGGTTATTCCCGTAGATTTGTTAACCACCCGGCCAAACAAACCAATCACCTTATGGATTTTATTTTTAATACCCTTGGGTAATTGCAAGATCATCCCTTCGGTCTGCCCGGTCTTCATAAACTTGAAGAAATCGTACACAGCTAAAATACCCAATATGATGCTAAAAGCTCCTATCGAATAATTGATTATTTTGACCAGAAGCCAGAAACGGTTAAAACGATAAAAAAAGTTAAACATCCCGATCCCAACCAAAAGGTATGTTACAAACACCGCGAAAATAAAACTAAGACCTATGCCGATCAATTCCCGTTTTTTATACCCTTGCAAAGCCATGAAAGACATAAAAAATACGATCACAGTAAAGGCGCACGGATTGAGCCCGTCGATAAAACCCACGCCTATAATAAGCTCTGGCGTAAACCTCTTAAACCTTGAAATCAGATCCACCACAGGCAGTATGCCTGGTTTTTCTTTGGAGGATGGTTCCAGCGCGCTATTAATAAAGTGATCCCAGCCGCTTTTTATATTTTCATAACCGTTTATGAAATGCCCTCCCATATAAAATACCGGCAAAGAACCGGTTATCGTAACGGTATACTTTTCCTCGAGGCTCAATAAAAGCGTGTAGTTTTCTATGTTATCAATATCCCGATACTCCAGGGTAATACTGTCTTTATACTTTTTCTCTATTTTCGGAACGATTTCCTGCTTGACCTTAACGCAATAGGCGCAGGCAGGCGAATGAAAAATGACTAGTTTCGGTTTGCCCGTATCGGATGGCTGGCAATAGCTGGTAGTCGTAACTGATAAAGCGAATACAATAAATGCGAACAAAAAAAGTACCGCTTTAAAGTAGCGCATAAATCCTCCTGCTCATTAAAAGCCATGATTTCTAATATCTGTTACATGGGGATGGTCCTGGCGATAATATCAGTAGTGCCCCTGAAAAACATCTTAGACCTGTCCATTTAGATTATCAAGCTATTTTATCCCGCGAGGTGGGAGCTAAGCGATCGTCATAAGGGGAAAACCGCGTTTTTCTCTTTGAAATAAAAAGCCCCGAGCTATTGCTCAGGGCTTTTTATTTTGACTCCTCATATAGGAATTAAATAGAACCGTTCCCACGTTTACACGAGTCTAGTTTTTGGACGCAGGATCCTTGACGGTCATATTATTGACCACGCTAGTCACGCCTTTTATGTCATTCACTAGCTTGCTGACCAAAGCCTTTTCAGCATCATTCTTAGCTATGCCGCTTACCGTAACCACCCCATAGCTCGTCGCTACCTTAGTACTGATAGCGCTGGTCGAGCGATGAAACAACAGCGCCACTTTAACCTGGGCGGTAATAGACGCATCATCGATCTTTTCACCCAACGTCTGCCCTTTATTATCGGGAACCTTAGCTAACGTCATCTCATTCTTGACGTCTTTTACACCGTCCACATCTTTGGCATATTCACCCGCCAGATCCTTTTGGGCTTGGGATGAAGCTTCGCCTTTCAACGTCACAACCCCATCTTTCACATCAACCTCGGTCTTAAAAGCATTGACGTTGCGATGGAACAGGAGGGCTGTCTTCACTTTCATACCGATCCACATATTCGAATTCTCAGCAGGGCGCTCGCCTTTAATAACAAGCTGATCGTCTACACTTTTGACTCCGGGCAGGTTCGCCACAGTCTCTTTGGCCAATGATTTATGGGATTCTTCTGCGACAGTTCCAGTCAGGGTAACAACGCCATCCACAGACTGTATATTAATAGCATCGTTATTGAGATATGTTTTGAACACGTAGGACTCTCTAGCGGATGATTCGATACGGCCATCCGTTTCAGAAGCGAGCGCAGATGCGCTCGTAAATAAGCATGCGGCCATAACCGCGATAACCACCTTAAAATAATTTATATTCATGAAACACGTTCCTTTCTATGTTTTGGTTTGCATCTGACATTTCCATCTTTCTTTTTTTGCTTCAGCTGCCTCCTTTTCAGCTATCCTTTTAGCCCTGAGTTCTTTATTCGATTTATGGTTGAGCACATCCTCAGCGCGTTCAAATTTTTAATTTTCATCAGCATGCTCTCGTAGCACCCTCTCTGTAGATAACTTAATATAAACATATCATAATATTTGAGATTGTCAAGATAGGCTGTTCCGATGGACGAACTCTCGAACTGGCTGATGAGTGAGAATTATGCGGTATTTAGAGACCTTTATGCATGGATCAAATAGAACTGTCCCCATTTTTTATAGCCCAACGTAATATTGCACTTTTGGAGCGTGGGTTATCAAAACATTCCTTAGGCGTCGGCCGTATTGGATCGCGGGAAATATCAGAATAGATGCCCGATTCCAATCCATCCTGGAAATACTTAGCCACCCTGTTATCTTCACCGGAGTGAAAGGTTAAAATAGCCACTCGCCCGTCAGGCTTAAGGCATATCGGTAGATTCCTTAAAAACTGCTCCAACGCCGAAAACTCGTCGTTAACTTCAATGCGTAAAGCCTGGAATGTCCGGCGGATCGACGTAGTTATCTCATCCTTGGAACCTACATGCACTACAGTAGCCAGCGCTTCTTTTACGGTATCCGCAAGCGCCTTAGTTGTATTAATTTTATGGCAGTTCTTATGGATAGCCCTGGCTATCGTTTTCGCATGAGGTTCGTCGGAATTAACAAAAAGTATTTTTTCCAGAGATTTTTCGGAGATCGTCTTGATCAAAGCCGAGGCCGGTTGGCCGCGTTCGGGATTAAATCTCAGATCAAGCGGCCCCTCCCATTTAAAGGTAAAGCCCCGGGCCGGATTGTCTAATTGCATTGACGAAACGCCCAGATCCGCCAAAATAAAATCAAACCCACCACCTGCGTCGGCAAGCATTTTAGGGATCCCGGCGAAATTAATTTGCCGAATGATAAGTTCTTTGTCGGTGAAACCCAGGGCTCGCAGGCGCGCAGTGGTACGCTTTAACTCGATCGGATCGACATCTATAGCAAAAATGCGCCCGTTGGGCATAATGCGCTGAAGGAGTTCCGCTGTGTGGCCGCCGAACCCCAAAGTACCGTCTAAACCGGTCTGGCCGGGCTTAGGGTCAAGAACTTCTAATATCTCTTTAACACAGATAGATCGATGCATCCCGGCTGGAGTTTTACCGCTCTTTACGATCCTCTCAATATCATCCGCGTATTTTTCCGGGTTGAGTTCCTTATACTTTTCATCAAAACGCCGGGGATTCTTGCCCTCATAACGCACGCGCCGTTTTCTTTTGGGAGTTCCATCCGCCCCTAGAGGAATGCTCATAATTCATTATACTTTGTATGTTTGCCTTTAGCTTTTTCTATCGGATATTTCGCCGCATTCTTTTTAAGCTTTTCCTCCATGGCACTACTCAAGCTGATCCCGAGATTATCGGCTAATTCAAAAAGGTATAACGCAATATCGGCAATTTCGTCCTTGATCTCCGACTTATTTTGCATAACATATTTCTCAACCTCTTCCTTCGTCTTCCACTGGAAATGTTCTAAAAGCTCAGAAGCTTCGAGGATTATCGAAACGGCCATATTCTTTGGGTCATGAAATTGCATCCAGTCACGCTCATCCCTAAATTGTATTATTTTTCCGGTAATTTCTTTTATTTCACTCATGGCTATCTCCTCTCCTTTACGTGTGCGTCTTTCCGTGTAATATGCCATTCAGCGCAAAATATAACTCCCTGCATATCCATGCATCGGTAGCCGCATATACTATCTGTTCAGACGCAAGAGTCGGTGCATCCCATCGGGAGCACTTCGTCTGTTTGGATATTCTGAAACCGAACAAGAGGGCGGCCAACCCGCGTACCCCCGCATTTTTTATCCCTGCCCTATGCGCCATCTCCGCCAGCTCAACGAACCCTGATGGCCCGAGAGAAAATAGATCATTCAGTTTCTTTATATCATCATCCACTGCAATGCCCGCTTTCAGCACTTTCTTATCATTCAAAATGCTTGCAATAGGGTCATAGGATTTTATATGCCTTAGTTGAAATATGTAGGCCCGGTCGCCCGCTGCAAGCTGGATAAGAGAAGGCGGATAGGATTCTCCTTTCTTAAAAGCTGGTCTCGTCTCTGTATCAAAACCGAGGATTTTTTCACTAACGAGGGACTGCGCAGCAGCGCACATCTTTGTGTCAGAATCTATCACATGGATAGGGCCGGTATACGTTTTACGCGGCAGATCATTTATTTCATTTTTTGATATAGCGCGTCTGTGTAATGAATGAGTATACATATAGTCCTTTTAATTTTGGCTCCCCATAGTGGGATGACGCTGGATTACAACTTTTACGCCCTTTTGCTTTATAATTTTCCGGTAATACCAGTTTAATTATTGTGCGGATTGTATTTTTTCATCGATAAAACATAATTAAAGATACCCTTGCCTTGTATTTTAAGCAGAACTTGCGGACTGTTTTTGTTAATCCAGGCCTCACCCTTATCGGGGATGGTTTTAAAATGGTAAGCCTGGAATTTACCGGCAGGGATTGTTATTTCATCTATTGAAACTAATTCTACTTTAAATTCATTGCCGGGAATTCGTACGATAAACTGCCAGCCTATTTTAAGACCCTCGGTCCCGCGCATATAAAAAGGAAATGTAATCCCATTATGAATAGGGCCCTTTGCTTTAGTTATGTGCTTATACATTATTTTATCTCCCTTAAACTTTCTTAAAGTGACTGTGAATTTCTTTTGATCATATTCTTCTGTTATGTATTCTTTGATCCAGAATTTGGAAATATCGCGCTCTACCTTTAGCGGTAATAAATTATTCGGGTCGCTATAGATTTTCTCCGTATCTTCAAAGAATAATATTTTAGTCCTGAATGTTACTAAATTAACCTTTGATCCTTTTAAATCAACGACCCCAAGATCATTATATTCTGATTCTCCAATAGGGCTTATGCTATACAGGATGTTCTCGCCGGTATAATTATAACCGGCAGCTTCTCCCCTCAGCAAATTAATACCAACGGAAACGATTAAAACTATTACTGAAAAAATAACTATTTTATTGATCTTCATGATTTCGGTATTTCCGATCAGTGCGCGTTCTATCCATTTCCATTTTTCTTTTCTGATCAGGCATAAGCTCCGTTATGTTAAGTTCAAGAGACGATAATGCGATGCTTCATACAGGCACACGGCGCTGGCGCTGGCGACATTTAAAGAATCAACTGAGTCTGCTATCGGTATGCGAACCCTGGCATCGGCGATACTTAATATCTTACGCGATATACCCTTATCCTCATTGCCGAAAACGAAACAAATATTACCCGAGAATTCAACGTTAGCTATATCGCTCGTACCACTGCCAAGAGCGGCGGCAATTATACGCGTATCGTGTTTTTCCTTAAGCCGGATGAGGCTCGACTCAAGGTCGTCCTCGTAACAGACCGGCAGCCTGAAGATCGTCCCCATAGAGACACGAACCGCTTTTCGATAATACGGATCATATGTCGCATGATCGACTATAAGAGCCTGGGCCCCAAAAGCGGCCGCGTTACGCGTTATGAGGCCGACGTTTTGCGGGTCATTGACAGCGTTGAGCGCAACCAGAAATAGCGGGGATCCAGCCGTTTTCACTACGCCGGAAAGTGTAAGCTTTTTAGGGCAATATCCGACAGCCATAATACCCTTATGAAAACGGAATCCTATGATTTTCTCTATAGCTTCATCAGTCGCAACGTAAGTATCAACTCCTCTTTTTGCCAATATCGCCAGGAGAGATTTATATCTGGTGATAGCGCCTCTGGCCGTAAGACACGATGCTATCCGGCATCCGCTATTTACCATGCTCTGGACAACCTTCTCTCCCTCGGCTATAAAGATACCGTCTCTTTCCAATGATTTACCCTTAAGAGAGCCATAAGCGACAAGTCGCGGATCGTTTAGGCCCTGTATGGCGACAAGGCTCATCGGAGACCACCCCTTGTGCTAAATTTCACTTTATTTACCCATACCTTTTTCATGCGTATATCATATCACATTCACAGAAAAATAAAAACGCCTACCAATAAACGATAGGCGTTTTCCTACAATGGCTCCCCTCAGTTAACGATTAAAGTATCTATGGATAGCTATGTTATTGCCGTTCTGGCTTTATTAAATAAAATGAGCAAGATAGCCGGGAGCGCTATATAGATAACCGGTAAAATTGAAAATAGAGCCGTCCCCAGGAAAGCTTCGGATGCATTTAAACCAAATGACATCCTGATAGGGATGCATAGCCAAAACGCAATTATCATACCGATACCTGAAGCCAGGCTAACATACACACCTATCCTAGACACGATCTGCCGATTCGGTCTCCAGAGGATTATAAATCCGCCAACTATCAATAATGCAGCTGATATATAAGTACCTATAAGCGTTCCTACCATTAATAATCCAATAACTTGATAGCATATTTTTTGAATCGGCTGAAGCGTATTGAAAAGGGCTGGCTCATAATCTAAAGAGAACGCTAATTCCGCTAAAGATATAAATGCCATTATGATGATAAAAATGGAACACAATATTGAAAGAAAACCTATTAAGCGATTCTTTTTTGATTTACTGTCACCGGGTATGATTGTTTTCATGAAATCCTCCTTCGATAAAGTATATCATAGAAGATGAAAAAGCAAAGCCCTCCTCAGCTATTTTGGTTATAGAGGGTTTTTGTATACGACGGAGGCGGAGAAAATAGAGGCAGACTTGATAGGGTGTACCTAAATAGGACGTCTACTATTCTTCATTCAGTTGACGATTATTAATGAAAATTTTGCCTGAGAAGGTCGCCGAAGGCGACACAACTATAGAGAGGATAAGATCATTAAGAGAAGGAGAGAATTTCTCCTTCTCTTAATATATTGGATATTCTGTTAAATCCATAAGGGTTCTTATAGGAAAGGGGTGACAGTGAGCGAGCTACCAGTTAGTTATTCAGGAGCGAGCGAACGTCATCAGGGGAAAACAACGTTTTCCCCTATGAAAATTTTGCCGTTGCTCCGCTCAGCTATACGAGCGATGCAACGGCAAAATTTGGCTCCCCCGCGAGGACTCGAACCTCGGACAACGTGGTTAACAGCCACGCGCTCTACCAGCTGAGCTACAGGGGAACATAAACTTCCGAGTTTAAACTACCCGAATTCTATCATATTGCAGAGGCATTTTCAAACACTTTGTATTACGGTGATTTATGTTGCGGATGGCTGATGGTTAAGGTAGAATACTTCGGAAAAGGAGACAAGAAATGAAAAAATCATTGTTTATAACCGTTATATTATTTTTTGCTGTAATGATCGCTGGCATAAACGAAAGGATTTTCGCAATGGATAATAAAAATATAGTGATCCTCGAGACCACGCAAGGCAATATAGAGATAAAATTAATGCCGGAAGTAGCGCCGAAGACTTGTGAGAATTTCACGAAACTTGTAGAAAAGAAATATTACGACGGACTTATATTCCACAGGGTAATAAAAGACTTCATGATACAGGGCGGAGATCCCACCGGGACAGGCAGAGGCGGACAGTCGATATGGGGAAAACCCTTTGCGGACGAATTTCGGAAGGACGTTACGTTCGATTCACCCGGAATACTCGCCATGGCGAACTCCGGGCCTAATACCAACGGCAGTCAGTTCTTCATTACCTGCATCGCCACCCCCTGGCTGAACATGCGCCACACGATATTTGGCAAAGTGATATCCGGCTATGACGTTGTCCAAAAAATAGAAAATACGCCTGTCGGCGCGGGAGATACACCTGCCACGGAACAAAAGATCATCAAGGCGTATTTAAAATAAGGGGCGTAAATATCTTTTGATGACGTAATTCTTCCACCGGCTTTCGAGTTCTTTTTCGGACAGGAGGAATTCGTCATCCACCGCATTGACAAAGTGCCGGCCGTCTTTTATGCGCGCCAACAGATTGCGCATACCTTCTATCCCCCAGTTGTCGATAATATATTTCACCATACTGTAGGCGAGCAGATAATCCGTTCTCGGCTCTTTTTCGGCGTTACCGTCCGGGTTAAACGCGCTATACAAAGAATTCAGCGAGACCTGCTTTTCATTCACGAACCGGCTGAAAAGAAGGAATACGGCGTCATCTCTGTCTTTGTACTCTTCCCACATAGCTAATCCTTCGTTCAGCCATACGGGACAGTTATTGTCAGTCAGCGCGGAAATTACAGCATGAGTATATTCGTGGTATATATATCTGGAAAGCTCGCCTTCGCTCAAGACCCTGCCCGGAAGAGGTATGCGGATATTGCCGTCGTAAAAAGCCCGTACCCCCGAAGGCAATTTGAATACATTTTTAAAATCATCCTGGCTATAAATAAAAATTATGGTCTTTGAGTCCGGAAAATATTTAAAATCTTTCCCTACGTCAAGGTAACATCTCTCCAGCGACCCTTTCAGGATGTTGGCATCGACAGGCAGCCCCTTGTCGCATCTCATCTCGAAATGTTCGAAATCTTTCAGCTCTTCGGTCTTTGCCAGCCTAAGCTCTTTTGTGATCTTCTGCAATTTTTCGCGCGCGGCCGCGTCGTGGGGGTCCATGGCAAGCGCCTTCCCGAAATATAAGCGCGCCCTTTCCAGTTCTGTCCTTCTATAGTAGATATCGCCGAGCAATTTAAGGGTCGGATTATTTTTATAGGCCAAAGAGGCCTCTTTTAAAAACGTGATGGCCAGGCCATCATTGCCCGACTTGAACGCCGTCACCGCCTCGTTAAATAATGTTGTGCTCAGATTTTTACTTGCGATCGCTGAAGACGCCGCTATGTCGCGCGCATTTTTAAAATCTGCTTTTGCGGCCGCGAGATCGCTGTGCACCTCAGATACGGCTTTTTCGGAATACATGATAGCGAGATTCTGGATTGTGCTTGAGCCGGGCCTGACATTATAAGCCTTCGTCAGGTAATCTATGGCATTCTTATAATCTTTTGATTCCACAAAATAGGAGGCGTATTTAAAGTAAGCATCTATGAGCTCCGAGATTATGGTATTGTTCTCCGGAGAAGATTCATACGCCTTTTCAAAATATTTTATCGATTCCCGGAAGTTGCCCTTATCCAGGAGGTATTCGCCTTTTCTGACATACTCGAACGAGCCGATCTGGCTGGGCCAGAAACTCGCGCGTGCTTGCCTTAAACCCGATATAATAACTACTATGCTGGTTGCCAGCAGCAGCCATTCCAGATATTCTTTTACCGGTCTTTTATGCACAATAAGAATTTTATACCACATCGTCCTAATTTTCAACTTATTATTTTTTTAGAAATTGTTTGAAACTAAGATTGCTTTATGGTAACCTAACAAGAAATAACGTGCGGGAGGAAAAGCAAATGGCAGATAGCTATAAAGGCGAAGAGAAAAGAGAATTTTTTAGGCACAGGCATGAGAAGCCTGTTTGTTACAGGGTTTTAGATGTCGGCCTGGATCAGGAACAGGCGCCGCAATTGGCCAAAGCAGTTTCGAAAAATTTAAGCGCAGCAGGGATACTCTTTTCCAGCAAAGAGATGCCCAAGATCTCGAGCCTTTTAATGATGGACCTCGATTATCGCGTCGCGCAGATATGCCGGGAGATAGAGGAAAACGCGCTGATCGTGGATAATAAACTCTTCGGTAAGGTAGTGCGCATAGAGGATACCGGTTCGGGATATGATATAGGCGTTGCCTTCATTAAAAAATTCGATAATCTCGCGGATAGGATAAAAGAGATCTTCGGCTAATAGGCCACGACGCCTTTGGCTTTCCAGCTTTCTCTTTCCTGGCGTGTCGGGAATACGGCGGGCTTCTTCGTAGGTATATCTACGGATTTCCCTTTCGGCTTTTCTTCCGGATTTTCTACTGCAGCGTTCTCCGCAGCAAGCGCTTGATGCATAGCCACGACCCTTCTCTCCTGTCTTGCTTTCAACGCCCTCTCATCCGTATTTTTCACCAGAACCTGCTCCTCTGTCATATTCTCAGCAGTTTGGTCCGAACGGGAAATATTTGCGGGCAGGGAATAAACTGAAGGTTCATTGACCTGAGCTTGCTGTTCCGGCGCGGCAATAGGACCGGCAGGCGCATGTTGTTTGATCAGCATATGTATATGAATAAAAAGATACAAAGCAAATATTATAACTACCGCTGCCGCTATTATAATAGGCAATTTCTTATTATCCATCGATAAAGTTCCTCCTAACTTTCGTTCCAGACGATCTTGATGTAAAGCGGCAAATGGGTAACGTTATCTTTTACCACCGGGAACAAGGGGGGATATAACGTATTGGGCCACTTAGCGGGATCGAGCCTCGTATCATAATTATAATCTTTGCTGTATCCGCTTATCCTGTCACCAGTACTGCCGTTGAATGTACCTATGGGGCCTCTCATGTCCTGCGTTATGCCGCCGTATATTGTGAGGGTCCCTTTCAGCCCGGTGTCATAGCTCTCTACCGTAAATGAGTTGAGCGCCACTATATAAGCGTCTACTGTCAGGTCGTGATTCGGGTTGTTGTTGGAAGCGGCACTATCGATATAGACATAGTTCTGTGAAACCAGGCCAAGCAGGTCAGTGCTTGATGGATTTGTCGCCGGATCGCTGTTATACAATATGTTACCGGTTATAACGATATTACTGGTGGTGGCAACGGTAAGCCGTCCGCTCAAAACACCGGATATATAAACATCATGATCACTCACGTAAACACTACTATTTGTCGCAACGCTTTTAGTATCGGTTCGCCACGTGCCGCTTACCTTGTGTTTAACAGTCATATTCCCGCCTGAAAGTAAGGTAATTGTAACATCGGTGCCGCTATCTGCTGTTACGGTCAATGCGGCATGATCTCTTACATAAGTTATCATATCCGCCTGGGACGGCAGTTGCACTGCAGGCGCGCTCAGTGTGAGAGAGCTTTGAAAATCCGGATTATCCGCAGGCGGGCCGCCGTTATAATAGTTTATGGTAGAGGACGTGCTCGTTACCGGACCCTCAAATACAGGATCCCCGGATATATTCAGCTGATCGTTAGTATGGAGCGGCCCTCTTAATATGTCCCCACTTATGAACCATACCGGATAGTCTACCGAGTGGTGGCCTTCCCAGATAAGCATGTCTTCGTTATCGCTGAAATAGGCATAGCTTGAGATCGGCTGCTGGCTGACCGTGAAAGAGATCACCCTCTGCGCCTTCTTATATTTTCCCGTAGAAACTAATTTATAGGCGGTGAAAGTTCCTCCTTGAGGATTAACAGCGACCTGAAAAGTCCCATTCACGGTTCCCAGTTGAAAATTAGTCAGCCCTATCGGACTAATGTTACCGGACTTCAACTCTAAAAATTTTTTGGCAACGCCCGCTTCGGCGATATAGTGCGCACGCATCATATCAGAACCTGTTGCACTCGTCCGGAGACCGTTCGAGGAGACGGCAAAAAAGACATACCCTGCCAACAGCACCAATCCTATCATGGCCAGTGTAAATACAACGGCAAAACCTTTTTGTTTTTTCATAGGCACCTTATTAGTGTGTGTTCTTTAAAGTTACATAAGTTACCAGAGAGCCTGTCATGGTCTTCTTGCTGACTGTCTGCTTTACCGCGATATAAACTTCGATGGTTTCGGCGCCCGCGCCGACTTGCTTAAAACGCAATGTAGTCGTGGCGTTGGCCGGAGCGGTATATATGGTCCTTAGATGCGGCGACAACGCAGGGGTTGTATATGTTATGGAATTGCCGCTCAAGGCGTATGACCTTGCATTATTATCAGTGCCGGTGAACGTTATGGTATTTGTGCCATTAACAGGCAGCGGCATCGGGCTGAAAGATACGGCGGAACGTAACCCGTATATGGCGCCTGCTTCCTTCGAGCCCCGTACTATCTTATCCATGACCGCGTCAACATTTCGCTGGAGAGTATACGCGGTTATGCTGTTAGTGCAAATGGCTTTCGTAACTATCAAAACTCCCAACGCAGAAGCGATCAGCATTATGATAATAATGCTCGAGATCAAAAGCTCCGACAGTATTAAGCCTGTATTTTTTATCATACCATGGATCCTAATTAAGCTGCGGTTCATTACTGGCGATGAACGTGCCGCAATACTCGCTCATGGTCTTGGACTTGCCGAAGAATATCTCTTTCCAGCTCAATAGCACGATCACTTGCTTATAAGGCATCCCGGCAGGAGTGGTGACGTATACTGTCTGGGTGCCGGTAAAAACATTGGCTATCGGGTCAGGCACACCCTTTGTGTCTATGTTTACTGTAGTCGTAGTAGTGCTGCTGCTCGGAAGCACTGTTTGTCGCAGCGTCTCTATAGTTTTCTCCATAACATACACGGCCTGCGACTTATGTTTTGCCACAGAAGTGCCCATTTTGCTTATAATAATAATCCCGGCTGCCGCTACCCAGACCATTACAAGTAACGCAACACTCACTATCACCTCGGTAAGCGTGAAACCCGCGACTGACCCCGTCTTGATCTTCACTGGCTCTCCTATGTTATAATATAATATATACCTCATAAAAATCGTCAAGACAAGTGAAAAACGCAGACTTTGTTCCTTCCCCACTCTTTAGCGTTATACAACGCCTTATCCGCCTTCGCTACAAGCTCATCCTTATTCCGTTCGCCGGCGAATTGTGCCACCCCGAGGCTGATCGTTGAGTGATATGCCTTATCTTTAAATTTAAACGTCTGCTCGGATACGGCAAGCCTTATCTTCTCCGCGATCTCAAAGGCCTCTTTATCGCCCGCTCCGGCAAGCATAATGATGAATTCCTCTCCGCCGTATCTTGCCGCTACATCGGTTTCGCGGCATTTTGATCTTATGATCCGCGCGGTCTCTTTCAGCACAACATCGCCTGCCGGATGGCCATAAGTATCGTTAACGTCTTTAAAATGGTCCAGGTCCGCCATGATGATCGCAAGACGTCTCGATCTGTATGACGATGCGTGCCTGAACTCAGACTCCAGGAGAAGATTAAAATGCCTGATATTGTAAAGAGACGTCAATTCATCATGCGAGGCCTGGTTGAAAAGCTTCGCCCGCTCGATAGTATACATTATCTGCGCGTATATCGACATAAAACTGTAGGATAAGAATATTGTCAGTAACGGATAAAATGTCAGGACGGCTATGTTCAGGAAAGCGAATAACCATACGGAAAGCACTGTGTAACCGAGCATGCTTACTATCGCAAAAATTATGCCGCCGACAAGCCTGGCTTTTGCAAGATATAAGGTCATTACGATCGACAGGATCATCAATAATAATATATTTACAGCTTTTGGAAGTTCATATATAAAATCATTTTTCAGGATACTGTTTATTACCGTCCCGTTAATCCCCACGGCGGGATAGGCCTTCTCTATCGGGACCGGTTTGATATCGGTAAGGCCTGCAGCCGTAAGGCCTATTACGCATATCTTATCTTTGAATTCATTAAGATCTATTAACGGGGATCTATTTTCCTTTATTGCGGCATAAGATTTCAAGATATCTATATAGGAATAATGCCTGGCCTCTTTGCCCCATCTATTCTGCCAGTTTATTATGAGCTGATTATTTCTATCGTAAGGTATATATTTAAAAATGGAAAGCCCGTCGAGCCCTATAGCAACTCCGAACTGATCGGTCAGCTTACCATCATATTCTATGAAGACCGGGACCCTCCTCACCACTCCGTCGATATCGGGAATGGCATTCAGATGGCCGGTCCCTTTGATATACTTCCTGAAACGCTCCATAGGTTCAACTACCGATAATATATTGCCGGGTCTATTAAGATGCCCTGTATCCTGTTCTTTCAGGTCGTACAATACAGGCAGATATACATTTCCCGCTTCGCGTATCGCCTCCTCGAAACTCAGGTCATCGATCTCATCCTGCGGTTCGGAGAACAGGACATCGAAGGCGATCACTTTTGGGTGGTACTCCGACAGGGCCTTGACGAGCGTGGCATGCCATTTGCGCGGCCAGGGCCATCTGCCTATAGCGGCAATACTGTCTTCCGCCATATCGATGAAGACGATGCTCGGATCGAGGGTCTTTTGCTGTTTTAAGATGAAGCGGTAATCGAGGGTAAGCAACTCCAGGCGTTCGAAGGCATTAAATGTATAAAGGAGGATGACCGTCGCGGCAACCAGGAATGCCAACAGCCACCTTATGCTCGGCATATACCGTCCTATTCAGATTGGGAAGTCCGCACTTTGAACATGGTCCCTCTCACGCCTACGATAGAGGTGGGAGTGCGGACCTGAAACTGTGATTCGTCTTTAACCTTATTGACCTTAACGAGGACCTCTCCTACCGCAAGGTCGAGGGTTATTTTTCTATCCTCGATCTTATCCGAAGCGATGTAAGCGTCTATCTTTAGGGTACTTTTTTCCGCGATCCTGACAACCGCTGCCTGAGCCTTGCCGCCGAAGTCCAGATCAAGATGAGAATTTTCCTTTGTCCTTATAGTATCTCCGGAGCCCAGCTTCATGCCGGAGAGGGCCGGGATCCAGGACGAGGCCCCGGATTCCATGACCTCCGCATTCCCGGATATACTCATGACGGTAACGTCCTTATCAATGCCCTCGGCCGGGCATATTGAAATGCCAAAAAAAAAGATCATGAAAATAACCGGTTTCGTGTAAGATAATATTTTAGGCATAGTTATTTCGGTTCGGTTTTGGACTCCTGAGGACTCAGGCTTGCGATAATATTCGCTATAGCGGTCATATTACTGACTGCCGACGCAAGGGCATCTCTTTCGTTGTAGCCGATCCTTTCCCTTCTCATCACCTCAGATATTTTCCTCTTTGCCTCATCGGTCAGCCGGCGCACGTCGTTACATATTTTTTTATCCATCATTCCTCCGTTTTAACGCTACAATTATAGCACAAAATCTGTTTTTGAGCTATAATATCACCATTATGACCGACATAAAGTGCTCCATAAACTGGCAGCGGGTCGAAAAAGAGGTGCTTACGCGTGAACGAATAGGCCCGCGGAAGAATAATCCTGCCATCTTTGAATCCGTAAAAACGTGCATCGAAAAAGCCCGCCTCCTATGTTCGCCGAACGCGATCTTTAGCGAGAAAAAGATCATTTCAATATTACCGGATTCGATCGATTTAGAAGGCAACGTAACGCTCCTTACCAGATCTATATCCGCGTATATCAAAGGCGGCGATAGGGTCCGGATATTCCTGGTAACGATAGGCTGTCCTCTTGAAGAGGAGGCAAGCCGCCTCATGAATGACGGCGAACAGCTCGAAGGATATCTCCTGGACAGGATAGGGTCTTTTGCCGTCGAAATGCTTGCTGAGGATTTTGAATATAAGCTGCGTGAGGCGTGCGCGCTGAATAAAGAAAGCGTCTCTATGCGCTTCAGCCCGGGTTATTGCGACTGGCCGATCGAAGAACAGTTCAAGCTCGATAAATTGATAAATTTTTCGAAGGCCGGCGTAAGACTTACCGAAAACTGCATGATGATCCCGAAGAAATCCATTTCCGCAATGACAGGCATCGGCCCCGAAGGAGCGTTCTCTCCCAATAAAAGATCTCCGTGCTTTATCTGCAATATAAAGAAGTGTGACTACAAAAGGATGGTTTAGGCCTGCGGAATGCTTGCGGCTTCTTTCTTCAACAAAGCTTCCCATTGTCTGTCCGTAAAATTCTGCAGATCGTCCAGAAGAGCTTTGTTTTCCGGTTTTAACATATTGCGGAAACGCCCCTGAAGCTTTACCCATTCAGATACGGGCTTCTTCACTTTCGGCTTATAGGTGATCTTATACTGGCCGTCCACAACTTCGAAGAGCGGCCACACGCAGGTATCCGCGGCAAGGCGTCCCATCTCGCAGGTAAGTTCCGGCTCAAAAGACCAGCCGAGCCTGCATGGCTGAAATACGTTTATAAATTTCGGCCCTTCTATGGAAAGGGCCTTTTCGACCTTGGAGGTGAGGTCCCGCCAATTGCCCGCTATAGACTGCGCCGCATACGGTATGCCGTGGGCTATCATTATGGCTGTAAGGTCTTTTCTATACTGTTCTTTACCTTTTTTCACTTTACCGACCGGCGCCGTGGTGGTGTCCGCGCCTTTTGGCGTTGCGCCGGAGCGCTGGACGCCTGTATTCATATAAGCTTCATTGTTGTAGCAAACATATAATATGTTATGACCGCGCTCCATAGCTCCCGATAACGACTGTAGGCCTATGTCGTATGTGCCACCGTCGCCGCCAAATGCTATAAAATTCAGTTTCTTATCATATTTACCCTGCCTGACCCAAGATTTATATAGCGCCTCTACGCCGCTTATCGTGGCGCCGGCATTCTCGAAAGCGCTGTGCACAAACGGCACGTTCCATGACGTGAACGGGAATATGGTCGAGATTACTTCAAGACAACCTGTAGCGCTTGCAACGACCGTATTCGGTCCGGCAGCCATAAGCACCTGCCTTGCCACCATGACCGCGCCGCATCCGGCGCATCCGCGGTGTCCGCCCGTGAATAATTCTTTTTGCTTGGATAATTCTTTTAAGTTTGCCATGTTACTCTCTCACGCCAAGATACGTTATCTTGTCTTTGGACTTGCCCTTTATAGCCTCAAACAGATCATTATATATGTTCTCTATTTCATCGAGCCTTATCTCGCGGCCGCCGAGGCCGTATATATAATCCAATACCGGCTTATTCAAACTTTTATCGTATAACGCCGCTTTTACTTCGAGGCAGACCGGGCCTTCCTGGCCGTTCATAGAATCTGACCTGTCCATCACCGCTATAGCCTTTATATTTTTTAACGCGTCTGAGATCTCGCTCTTAGGAAAAGGCCTGAATACTCTCGGCTTCAAAAGGCCGACCTTCAGGCCCTTTGCCCTTAAATTATCTATAGCGACTTTCGCCGTGCCGGCAGTCGAGCCCATGGCAACTATAGCGCAGTCGGCGTCATCAAGTTTGTATTTTTCCAATAATCCGTATGACCTGCCGCTTATCTTCTGATATCCTGAGGCTACATCCATTATTATCGCGCCCGCTGTTCTCATCGCCTCCGCCGCCTGCCTTCTGTGTTCGAAATAATAGTCCGGAAGGTCGAGCGCGCCGACGGTGATTATTTTATCAAAATTCAGAAGGTAGTTTTCAGGCTTATATGGGCCTACAAAACTTTTCACAACACTGTCATCGAGGATCTCGATCCTCTCCATGCCGTGGCTTATTATAAAACCGTCGGTAGTAACTATCACAGGGACCTTCGCCGTCTCTGCTATTTTAATAGCCTGGACCATGTTGTCATAAGCTTCCTGCGCGTTCTCGGAGAATATCTGTATCCAGCCGGCTTCTTTTACCATCATCGTATCGGAGTGATCGCAGTGTATGTTGATGGGGCTCGACAATGCCCTGTTCACGTCCGCTAAGACTATCGGGAGCCTCAGACCTGAAGCCACATATAGCATCTCGGCCATGAGCGCCAATCCCTGGCTCGACGTGCCGGTCATCGCCCTGCCACCCGCGGCGCTTGCGCCTATGCACGCGGACATCGCGGAGTGTTCACTCTCTACAGGTACGAATTCGGTATCTACCAGCCCATCGGCGACGTAGCCCGCGAATATCTGGACTATCTCCGTAGCCGGCGTTATGGGATAAGCCGCGACAACGTCGGGATTTATCTGGCGCATCGCTTCCGCCATAGCCTCGTTACCGGTCCTCGCAAGTATATTAGATTTTGCCATGATTATTTTTTCTCGTTCGCTTTTGCTTCTTTTTCGGAGATCATTTTAATCGCTTTGCCCTTCACCGGACATTCATGTTCGCAGATACCGCAGCCTTTGCAATGTTCGTAATCGAAACCGACCACTTTGCCGTCTTTTACTATTACGGCGGAATCGGGGCAATAGACCCAGCATGTAAGACAATTGATGCATTTTTCGGGGATGAAGACCGGCCTCTTCGACCGCCAATCGCCGGTCTTGAATTCTTTAGCCGTACCGCCGCCGATTATCAGATCGCCTTCCTGGAGCTTCTTCCACCCGGGTTTTGATTGTTTTTCGGTAGCCACTATGACTTGACCTCGTTATATGCTCTCTCGATCGCCTTTAAGTTGCCTTCAATAACTTCTGGCTTCGATTTGAATTTCTTTTCCAGCTTGTGGCGAGTATCCTCGATCATCTCTTTGAAATCGAGCACTCCGGTCGCCTTTATGAATGCCCCAAGCATAGGGGTATTCGGTATCTCCCTGCCTATTGTCTCTTTGGATATAAGGGATGCATCTACGGAGTAAACTTTCATCGATCCGGGCACCTTAAGCTCTTTTCTGATATCGGCCGGGGTTTTGTTCGTATTGACAATGATAGCGCCATCCTGCGGAAGGCCTTCGGTTACATCAACGCCTTCCATAAGCGTGGGATCGAGCACTATAACGACATCGGGATTCAATACACCTGAATGTAGAAGGATAGGTTTCGAAGAGATACGGTTAAACGCGGTTACGGGCGCACCCATCCTCTCCGGGCCGTATTCCGGGAAGGCCTGTACGTACTTTCCTGAAGCCAGAGCAGCGTCCGCAAACAAAAGAGCGGCCGTCTTTGCTCCCTGGCCGCCCCTGCCATGCCAGCGAATTTCTAATAATTCTTTCATTGTTGTTTTAAGTTATCCACATCGTAGGGGAGGTTTAAACCTCCCCTACAAGTTTTATTTATTCTCAGCTACTGACAGATAGAACGATATAAAGCTTCCTACCATGAAGATCGAAACAACTATATATACATATGAAGTTACGAGGCTCCATATTATCTTGGTCGCTACAGGCCATGCGGCAGTAAGGCCGGTCAATGCCTGCAAAACCACATATATAACTATATATATCAAGCCGGCCGAGAGGAAAAGAAGGATGGCTTTCAATAAGTTCTTCTTCAAAAATTGAATTGACGCGCCCAGTGATTTTATCGCGCCCATATTATTCAGGACAAGCGATATCTGGCCATACACTAATATCATGGCTATATATATCAAAAGGGCCAGAAGCACCGCAAATATAATAATATCCACGACTACCACCAGCGGGACGATCTTCGTTGCTGCGATCAGGCTCATTACTACAAGCGCTATAATTATGGCGAGCACTGTTACGGTAACGACCAGGATGATCTGTCCTAATAAGGGCAGGCAATGTTTAAAAGCAGAACCAAAAAAACCCGAGATCTTCTCTTTTCCTTCCTTTATACAATCTCTAAGCGTAGCTATAATGCCGCCTTGAGTAAAGGAGTTCAACAAAAAACCCAGTAAAAAGGCTAACAGGGCGCCAGGCACGAATACGGTCCAGTTGACCTGGGACCAATTGAGCGCGCGGACCTGATCCGCTGTCATTTCAGGCGTAATGGGAGGAAATTTACTGGCGAGGATCGTGCCACCCAGGATAAAGCCTACTATTATATAACCGACAAACAGGACTATCAGAGCTATTAAACATAATAAAAGCGATTTTGCGGCTATTTCTAAACCCTTTTTCATGGATCCTACTATGCCCATAAAACCTCCTTGTGTAGGTAAGAATATACCAAATTAAGAAACGAGTGTCAAGGTTATTTAACCGTTTCGCGCCTTCCCTCGAAGGCTTTTATGATAGTTGCCTGGTCCGCGTATTGCAGATCTCCACCTACAGGTATGCCGTAAGCTACTCTTGTCAGCTTCGCTCCGCAATGCTTAAGTACCTTGGCCAAATAAAGCGCCGTTGCCTCGCCTTCCGTATTAAAATCAGTCGCGATTATGATCTCTTTAAATTTCTCTTTCTTTACCCTGCTGAGAAGCTCTTCGATCTTAAGATCGGACGGGCCTATGCCGTCTAACGGCGAGAGCGACCCCAGAAGCACGTGATACAGGCCGTTAAAATTCCCGGCTTTCTCTATCGTGCCGACGTCGTTCGGTTCCTCTACGATACAAAGCATCGATTTATTCCTGGACGCGTCTTTACAGACCTCGCAGATATCTTCGTCGCTCAGGTTATTGCATATCCCGCAAAATCTGACGGATTCTTTTACCTTGATTACCGCCCTGGAAAGCGCCTCGGCATCCTGCTTGGGCGATCTTAAAATATAAAATGCCAGCCTTTGGGCGCTTTTCGGCCCGATGCCCGGCATCTTGGAGAATTCTTCGATCAGGGCCTTCATCGAAACAGGGAAACCCTTCATCCGGGCCTTCTTTTGTTCGCGTTACCGTTCGGCCGGGTAGGACGGCCCGCTATATCGCCGCCGAACACATCCAATGCAGCCCTAACAATAGGATCCACGTTTTTTTCCTCTATCTCCTGGCCGGTCATACCATCGCCGTAATCCTCTTCGCCTGATGAAGAGCCGTTGCGGCGAAGGCCATTCCCAGACTCAGTCAGCGCGAAGGCAGCCCTAAGCTCAATGCCGGTGACTACTTTGAGGGCCTCTTCTATCAAGCGCTTATTATCCGTTGATTCAAGGACTTCTTTGTGGAACTGAAGCGCCTTGGGAAAACCTATCGTGAGCGTATTTGATTCTAAACTTAGCGGATATCCCTCCTGAAGATACGACGCTATCGATATCTTTTTAGGCATTATATAATTTATTACATTCTGCCACGAACTTAATAACTCACTGATGCCTGAAGGCGCCGCGGGCTTAACGGTTTCCGAACGTTCAGGCTGCGCGAGCGCTTTTGCTTCCGGTTTGTGCCCCTCGACGCGCGTCTGCGGATGAACTAAAGGCTGCTGGGCCGGACGGACCTGGCTCAATATATCCAGCTTTTTCATCACCTCGTCCATCGGTAAGGTAGAACCGGTCCTGGTCAGTTTTATCATGGCCGCTTCGAGCGGGATGCGCGCAATGTTGGATTTTCTTATAAAATCTATGGTGTTGGAAAGCGTATAAATTATATACAATATCTCTTCTATCGTAAATTCTTTAGACTGGGCACGGTATTCTTTTATCTTTTCTTCCCCCGCATCTATCAGGGGATCGAGGTCTTTAGAGATCTTTACGATCGATATGTTCCTGAAATGTTCTATCAATCCCAGGACTACCTGGCCGGCGTCTTTGCCTTCGTTTATCAGCCGGTCTATTATCCTTAAAGCGCTTACCGGATCCTTGCCGCTGATAGCTTCGGACAGGCCAAACAAGATCTCGTCATCCACTACACCCAATAGCTGTGAGACGTCCGTAGCCTTTATTTTGTCCTTTGCGAATGATGTTACCTGGTCCAGCGTAACCTGCGCGTCCCTCATGCCGCCGTCGGAATATTTCGCGATCAGCTCAAGCGCGTCTTCTTCGATCTTCAGGTTTTCTGTCTTGACTATTTTTTTAAGATTTTCAAGTATGTCTTTCGACGGTATCCTCCTGAAGTCGAACCTCTGGCATCTCGAAAGGATGGTCTGCGGGACTTTATGGGCCTGGGTAGTGGCAAATATGAATTTCACGTGTTCCGGCGGTTCTTCGAGGGTCTTTAAAAGAGCGTTGAACGCTTCCGCCGTGAGCATATGCACTTCATCTATTATGTAGATCTTGAAATGGCCTTTCGACGGCGCGAACTTCACGTTCTCACGCAGATTCCTTATCTCGTCTATGCCTCTATTGGAGGCGCCGTCTATTTCTAAAATGTCGAGGCTCGTGCCGAGCGTGATCTCTTTGCAGGAGGCGCAATTATTGCACGGTTTGATGATGGGCCCTTTCTCGCAGTCGAGCGCCTTAGCCAGTATCCTGGCTGTCGTAGTCTTACCGACACCGCGCGGTCCTGCGAATAGATAGGCATGAGCAACGCGATTTTGCGAGATAGCGTTCTTAAGTGTAGTTGTAATGTGGGATTGACCGACTATATCATCGAAAGTTTGGGGCCGGTATTTCCTTGCGAAGACAATATAACTCATAGCTGTTATAAAATAACACGTTAGAAGTATAAAATCAAGGAGGAAATTTTTACGGGTCCTGCTGTTCCCTTTTTATAACTGGATGGGTCCTGTCCTCGGTCGCCTTTCGGCGCTTATTTGGCCGAAGCGGGTTTACAATATCGTGATAAACAAAACGTGTATCTATGTGCCGCTAGGATTGCCTCACCTTCCAGCGCCTCATAACCCGGTTAGCTTATCTCGCAATCCTAAGCGTGCGGCACCCCATCCGCTTCGGCCTTGTTTTGCGCCTCAAGGCTGGACCTCGGCCACCCATCCCGAAAGTTCCGCCGTCTGACGACGCGAAAAATTTCTGTACGGGCGCGCCAAAAACCTAATCCGAAGTTATGTGAGCTAATTACGCAGAAATCGCAAAATGGTTTTGTGAACGGTCATTAGAATTTTCCCGCTGCTTGAGGAATGTGATGTGGCGATGTGGTGAGCAGGGCGTGAAAACTTGCGAGGCANNCGACACAGCACATTCTACCACGGGAGGCGAAAAATTTTCTTAGTCCTCGGGTGGGGCGGTCAATCTCGTTGCAGCGCCGATGCCCAAAGCAACTTCGGGAATTATCCCTATCTTCCTGTATATAGGATGTATTATCTTATTTAATTGCGGAAGCTTCGACGCGAAGAAGGCCGAGGCAATGATACAGGAGACTCCGCCTATGATCAGGGTATCCGTTGCCCCTATTCTGCCGGCGAGCGCGCCGGCGATGAGAGAGCCGAACGGGGCGATGCCCATGAATGCCATGGCGTAAAAACTCATTACACGGCCGCGTTTATCGTCGTCGGTGATCGTCTGCAAAATAGTATTGCTCGCGGCCATATTTGTCATCATGCCAAATCCCGCGACCGCCAGTATGATGACCGATGCCCACAATGTGCGCGATAACGAAAAAAGGATCAGGCATGAGGCGAACAAGGCGGAAGATATGGGTATCATCCTGGCCAATCCTACTATGCTTTTGCGTGAAGCCAGATATACGGTTGCCGCCAATGCGCCGATACCTCCGCTCCCCACAAGAAACCCGAGGGTTGACGGTCCGCCGTGCAAAATATCTCTAGCGAAGACCGGCATCAGCACCGCGTAAGACATTCCCATCAGGCTTATCACGCCGAGAAGCAACAGTATGAACCTGATAGGAAGAAAACTGAAGGTGTAGACAAATCCTTCTTTCAATTCTTCCATAACATTGGAATTGTTAACCGCGACGTCAGGCGCCCTCACTTTCATCGCAAGCAGAGAAATGATCACCGCGATAAAACTTAAACCGTTAAGAAGAAAGCATATGCCTTCGCCGAAAACGGCGACGAGCACGCCTGCGACGGCCGGCCCGATGAGGCGCGCCCCGTTGAACATGGAAGAATTGAGCGCAATGGCATTCCCCAGGTTCTCTTTTTTCTCGACCATCTCGACGAGAAAAGCTTGGCGCGCGGGTATGTCGATCGAATTAATACAACCGAGGAACGCCCCGAGCGCTATCAGGTGCCATACTTCTATCCTGCCGGTAAGTGTAAGCCCTGCGAGGATGAGGGCCTGGATCATTGAAAGCGTCTGTGTAACCACCAGTATCTTGTGGCGGTTTACCCTGTCGGCGATCACGCCGCCCAGCGGCCCCAGGACGAACATGGGGATCTGGCTGGCAAAGCCTACAATGCCTAAAAGAAATGCTGAATTAGTCATACGGTAGACTAGCCATCCCATCGCGATGGCCTGCATCCACGTCCCGACCAGCGATATGCCCTGACCGAAGAAAAAAAGGCGGAAGTTCCTGTAACGCAGGGTCCGGAAGATGTTGCCCATTGCGGATTCTTTTTTAGTATTCATTTGTTCTGTTTTGCTTTATCAGCCAGTATCCGAATGAAAAAATTTTCCATCTTTTCGGCGACCACGTCGCGTTCCTGGTCCGCGGTTACGACATGATATGAGTTGTATAGCAGCACTATCTCTTTCATCTCCGAGCTGATCCTCTCGTAAATGAATTTCGAATTCTTCACGCTTGTCATGTCATCGTCTTTAGCCTGGACGAGCTGCACCGGGAAGCGCATTGCCGGAAATTTTTTAATTATATATTTTACCAGAAGCTGGAGCTGGTGCAGCAAGGTTACCGGAAAATACGGATACCCGTACTGTCCCACGTTGCCGATATCGTTCAATTTCACGTTATTATAATACTTGTGGATCCTTTGCTGCACAGCCTCGTTCTTTATACCGTACGGCGGCTCTTCCTTAAAATAAAGAAAATACTGTATAGGTGTGTAAGCAAGCGGCATTAAATATTTCGACATGGGCGTATTCCATCCATCGTAAAAAAGCGTCGGAGCAAGACAGCTTACGCCGCAGATCCTTTCCTTGAATTCATCTGCCAAAAGAAGTGCCAGGAGGGCTCCGAGGGAAAGGCCCGAGGCAAAGATCGGGCCTTTAAAATCCGCAACTTCACCGCTAACCATGACATCCCGGACAGATTTATAAAAATCCTGCCACTTCGAACGCTTCAATATCCATATCTCTTCGCCGTGATTTGCCAGCTGCGGGCATATGACTGAATATCCCCTCTTATTAAAATATGTAGCGAGGAATTTCATCTCATTCGGAGTGCCCGTAAGGCCGTGGATAAGGATGATCATGCATCCGTTATTGCCTTTGAGCGAGATAGAGGTATTTTCTAATGACGTCCCTTTGGGACGAGGAGCGAAAAAATTTCTTTTATCAAAGGAAAAGATAACTGACATAAATTTATCCGGAATATTTCAGCGGCAGGTAAACCGTAAATAACGAGCCCTTACCTTTTTCCGATTCAACGGTGATCTTGCCTTTATGCGCTTCGACAATGGCTTTGACCGTGCTTAAACCCAGTCCAAAGCCGCCCTTCACCCCGCGCGGCTTCGCCACCTGATAGAACCTGTCGAAAATATAGGGTAGCTCGTCTTCAGGCACGCCTATCCCAGTATCGGTTACGGTTATCATGGCAAATTTCCCGTCCCTGCGCGCCGTTACCGAAATGGATCCTTTTCTATATGTGTACTTGATCGCGTTGTCCAAAAGATTGGTAAATAGCTGCTCGAGCTGTTCTTTATCGCCGTCGATCTTTATGGTCTCAACGCAGGAAAGAGAGGTACTTATCCCCTTCTCGGAAGCCTGCGCGTTCATTTCATTAAAAACGCGCTCGACGAGTCCTGTCAGATTTATATTCCTGATGTTAAGGGTCAGCTGTTCATTGCCGAACTGGCTCAATATAGACAGGTCCTCTATAGTCCTTGAAAAACCATCCGCTTCTTTGAGGGCCTTGGCTAACAAAGATCTATATTCGGCCTCCGTGCAATTTTTTGTAAGTGCGGCTTCGAGCTCGTCTTTTAAACCGTTGACGGGAATTTTTAATTCGCGCGATATGTCCTGGATGAACCTCTGCTGGGAGGAAAATGACCTGTCGAGCCTCTCTATCATGTCATTGAATGTATCGGCCAGCCTCTTTATTTCGTCTTTGGTATCCGGCATATGTATTTTTAATTTCAGGTTTTCCGCCGTGATCTGCCTCAATGTATTCACCATGTTATCTACGGGACGCAAAGTAAGCGTAACGAGCAGGAAACCCGGCACGCCTGCGAGGAGGACCGTAAGCGGCAAAAGGAGGAACAGGATCAAACGAAGATTGCCCAACGCAATGGATACGAGATCTACGGGCCCTCCCGCCTGAACAATATATTCAACCTTTCCCTCTTCCCTGACCGGCTTGGTGTATACCCTGAATTTTGTCTTTACTCCACCCGGCAATTCCCCGCTTACCGTACTGAAATCCTCTTCGCCGTTCAGCACATCATCAAAATCTACCTTGTCTATAGTATTGACCTTGGGTATGGACTTTGAAGAAACGATCGTCTCGCCTTTTGTATTGAGTATCTGAATAAAGATACGCATCAGCTCCGGATCTTTTCGTTTCTCCTCAACCCAAACTTTGGCTATTTCCAAAAAATTTTCATTGCTGGAGACGGGTTTCATGTTCCAGTAGGCATTGACAGAGTCCGCAACGCCTTCGGCCCTTGAACTCAACAGGTCGTCAAGGTCATCATAAAGGGTCTTATCGAAACTTCCGTAAAGGACAAGGCTGAACACAAACAGGGTCACTGCCAGAAAAAGCATATACCAGATTACTATCTTGAATCTTATCGATCTGAAGAACATGAGGATATTGTATTGTTATTTAACCGGATTGTCAATAATGCAGATATGTTTGCTAGGCGGAATATCTGTTCGAAGGCTTTTGGAAATGGGATCCGGATGATGAATGGTAGCTTTTCTTGTGGAACCCGCCCGGCTTATGCTGTCCCTGGTGCCTGTATTTGTCCCTTGAGTAAGATGACGAAGCGGATGCTTTTTGAAAAACCTCCCGCGGGAATTCGGGATGTTCCGATACCGGCAAGGCGGTCTTGATAAGCTTCTCTATGTTGCGGACGTCGTCGCCCTGGTCCGGAGTTGCAAATGATATGGCGCGGCCTTCATGGCCGGCGCGGGCGGTGCGGCCGATGCGATGGACATAATTCTCGGCGTCTTCGGGGAGGTCATAGTTAATAACGAGTTCAATGCCTGTAACATCGATGCCTCTGGCCGCGATATCGGTAGCGACCAGCACCCTGTATTTGCCTCTTTTAAAACCTTCGAGCGCTTCTCTCCTCTGTCCCAGCGACCTGTCAGAGTGTATCTCGGCAGCGTTGTGGCCCATCCCCCTGATAAGGCGCACGATCTTCGCGGCGCCTCTTTTCGTCCTGGAGAATAGGAGCACCGATCCGTGATACTGGCGAAGGACTTTTTCCAAAAGCTGTCTTTTCGAATCATGCTTCACTATAAATAATTCCTGGACAATACGTTCGGCCATGGTGCCGGACGGCGCTACTTCGGTATGAACGGGAAGCTTCATATGTATGGCCGCTATCTTCACTATCTCGGCAGGTATTGTCGCTGAGAAAAGCATCGTCTGTCTGGTCTTTGGTATATATTTGAGTATCTGCTCTATCTGCGGTAAAAATCCCATATCCAACATGCGATCCGCTTCGTCCAGGACGAGGACATTGACGTCCGCCAGGAGAATAGTGCGCTGGTTCATATGGTCGGTAAGACGTCCGGGAGTAGCTATAATGACGCGCGGATTTCTTCGAAGGGCCTGCAGTTGAAGATGCATGGAGGCCCCGCCTATCAGGACGGCTGTTTTTATGCCGAATAAAGGCGTGAGTTTCTGGAATGTTTCATCCACCTGGATGGCAAGTTCTCTCGTAGGTACAAGGACGAGACACCTCCCCTTTGCCTGCGCTAGACGCTGGATGATAGGTATCGCGAAAGCAAGCGTCTTGCCGGTCCCGGTCTGCGCGATCCCGATAATATCCTTTCCCTCTATTCCTATGGGAATGGCTTTATGCTGGATGGGAGTCGGCACAGTGAATTTCATGCTATCCAGGACTTCGAGTATCTTGGGAGCGATGCCCATACCGTAAAAAGAAACGTTCGATTGATTTTTCATTGTCATAAGTTATATTATACCGTCTATTGAGTCGATTGTCTACTTATATTGGTGCAAGAAAGCGAGAATGTGTCTAATGATCAATGCAGGATCCGGCGGGCATCCCGGTATGTGCATGGCGACAGGGACAACATTATTTGCCCCTTTTGCCGTATAATAAGAATCCTTGAACAGCCCTCCATTCAAAGCGCAATCTCCTAAGGTTATGACAAATTTAGGATCCGGCATCGCGTCATACGTTTTTTTGAGCGCTAATACCATATTTTTGGAAACGGGCCCCGTGACCAGAAGCGCGTCAGCATGCCTGGGAGACGCCACAAAGTCTATGCCGAACCGCTGTATATCATATATCGGATTTGTCGTCGCGATAATTTCCGATTCGCATCCGCCGCACGAGCCCGTATCGACCTCGCGTATATGAAAAGACCTGCCGAATTTTTTATATATCTCTTTCTTCAGTTCTTCGCCGAGGACTTCCACGCCCTCCGGCAGGACTTGCCCTGCCCCCGCAAGAGGCCTCGTAACCACGCCTTTAGACAATCTTTTTCTAAATATATTAAGCATACGGCCTCATAGATCGTTCCCCGGATATGAAAGGTTAAAGCTTTTGTTGCAAAGCGGAAAATCCGGAATGATATTCCCCAGGACCGCAAATGACAGCCCTGCCCAGTTATGAAAAGACGGGTCAACGATCTTACATCTTTCGACAATGCCTTCCTCGTTCAATTTAACCCAGTAGAGTATCGCGCCCCGCCATCCCTCCGCGTATCCCAGGGCTGAACCCGCTTTGATACTCATTTTCGCGCCGGATGGTTCGACGGCCTGCAAATCCAATTTATCGAGCAATTGCATTATTATGCCGGCCGACCCTTCGAACTCTGACAATCTTACATTCAGTCTCGCCAGGGCGTCGCCGTTGTCCTGTTTCATGAGATTAAATTTTATTTTATCATATATGCCCGGGAAGTCTTTTCTCAGGTCCATCGGGATGCCGCTTGCGCGCGCGGCAAGCCCGACCACGCCCAGGTCTTCTGCCGTCTTTTTTCTCAGCACCCCTGTCGAATCGGCCCTATCCATGAACGAGACGCTGTCAAGAAGGGTCGTCTTCAGGTCTTTAAAATCTTTCAGGACCTGAACAAGTGTTTTACGCAAATACGACCTTTCCTCCGCGGATAGATTTTTCTTTATTCCGCCTATTTCATTTATATTTTTAAGATATCTCGAACCTGTCAGTTTTTGATTAAGCGCCAGCATCGTTTCCTTGATCATAGCCGCATGGTTGGAAGGAAAACTGAACCCGACGTCTATGGCGATGCCTCCTATATCCGCAACGTGGTTATACATCCTTTCCAGCTCGAGAAAGATCGCTCTCGCCGCAAGAACGCCTTCCGGGACCTTTGCGCCGCATATCTTTTCTACAGCATGGCTGAATGCGAGGCTATGCCCAAAACAGGAATCGCCGGTGACGCACTCCGCTATTCTTATAGCTCCGGGAACGTCTTTACCTTCCATCAACTTCTCCACGCCCCTGTGCGTAAACCCGAGCCTTGTCTCAAGATTTATTATAGGCTCTCCGGCAACGCTGAACCTGAAATGGCCGGGACCTATTATCCCCGCGTGTACCGGCCCTACCGGCACTTCGAAGACGCCTTCGCCCTCGATCCGCTTAAATTCGTATGCACCGGCGCTTTCGCTTTTGGCGCCGGCATTAAAATCTTTCCTTAAAGGATATGCCCCTTCCGGCCATACCTCATCATGAAGGTTGAGCCTGCGCATATCCGGGTGGTCTTTAGGCTCTATACCGAACATCTCTTTTATCTCTCTCTCGAAAAAAGTCGCCGAGTATATCTCTTTTGACAGGGAGTCAAAAGCCGGAGACTCTTTTTTCACGTCCATATTCACAAAAAACCATTTTTTATATTTTGCAGCCATGAAAACGGCCGTTACGACAAAAACGCCGCGGCCGGCTCTCTCATCGCTTGCGAAGAGCATCATTACCGGAGATCTGTTTATCTTATGCAGCCCTAAACATATGTTCTTAAAATTCAGCGCGGTCGCGTTAATGCGGACTTCGTCGCCGTAACATTCGGAAATGTCGCCCGGACCTATGTCATTATTTTCCAATACGTCTTTAATTATAACTTTGTAATCCACTCTATACGCCTTTCAATATTTCTACGGCTGAAACTAAAAGGCCGTTCAGTAAATGCGGTATCCGGAACCCAAGAGCGCATATAAATACCAATAAAAATAAGAACGCGGTCTTTCCCCCGGCACTTTCATGCGAAAGGGCCATATTTTCCGGGCGCCTGCCGAATACCATCCTGCTGATATGATGTATGATGCCGGCAAAGATGACCGCGATGGACAATAAAAGTATGGCGGCGGTTATATAAGCGCCTTTCGTAAATGCCGATACCAGTATAATTATCTCGCTTATGAAAATGGAAAAAGGCGGAGATCCGGCGAGCGCGAAGGTCGCTATGATAACGACTATGCCGGTAAACGGCAGGGTCTTGATGACCCCTCTTATCATATTCATGTTATTCGTCTTATATTTCTTTACGATATTGCCCGCGCCGAAGAACATCGCCGACTTTGTTACGGCGTGGTTAAAGACGTGTAAGAGCGCGCCATAAAACCCTATTGCCCCGCCTATACCAAGCCCCACGCATATTATCCCTATATGTTCGATGCTTGAATACGCTAATAGCCTCTTAAGGTCTTTCTGGACCAATATAAATCCGGCGGACACCACCAGGGATAACAGGCCGAAGAATATCAAAAGGTTGCCGGCATAGGATGCGCCGACGCATTTATTTACGATCACGGTAAATCTCAATATGGCATAGATGGCCGTCTTTAGTAAGACGCCTGATAGGAGCGCGCTTATGGGCGACAATGCCTGGCTGTGCGCGTCAGGTAACCACGTATGCATGGGAACGATACCGGCTTTAGTGCCATAGCCTACTAAAATAAACAGGAACGCCGTCTTTATTATGCGCGGATCCAGTTTAGACGCTACCAATACCATCTCCGTCCAGTTGAGGCTCCGTATGCCGCCCTGCGCGGAGGCCGTATAATAAAATAGTATCGTGCCGAATAGCGCCAGGGTTATGCCGACCGAGCAGATGATTATGTATTTCCACGCGGCCTCTACCGACGATTTATTATTATGGAATCCCACCAGGAACGCGGACGTGAGCGTCGTCGCTTCGATCGCGACCCATATCATGCCCAGGTTATCGACCACCGTCACAAAGAACATCGAGAACGCGAAAAGATTGAACAAGATGTAGTAAGTCTTGAACTTTTTCGCGGTTATGACCCCTTCCGTCAGGTCTTTATTCATGTAATCGATCGAATATAATGAAGCGGCTATATTAAGAACTGATATCGTTAAAATAAATATTCCGCTTAAAGCGTCTATATAGAAAAAGTTGAATAACGACACGGCCTGCTTCGCGGCGATCACAAAAGAAACGATCCGCAGGCTGAATGCAGCTATGACGAGATGCCCTAAAAAGTTGACGATCCCGAGCGCTCTGCCGTTATTTATGAATACTGCCCCCAGCGCCAGGATCACCGTGATGCCGAGTATGAACAATATTTCCATGAATTAGCCTTTTAATTCCTGCAGCTTGCTGACATTTATGTGCGTGAATAACTTGTTTATCCTGTAAACGAACATTCCCAGGATGACAACGCAAACGAATATATCGAAAAATACGGCTATCTCTACAAAGAACGGCATGCCGCCGGCAGAGGCCATGGCTATAAGGAAGAGGCCGTTCTCCATCACGAGGAGCCCTATTATCTGGCTGACGGCTTTCATCCTGGACATCATCAGGAATAATCCTATCAGGGTTACGGATAACGAAATAATGACCGCGGCGCTCTGTGACCTGCCGGCGTCCGGCATGACGCGACCTGTGAAAAGATATGAAAGATACGTAAGAAGGACCGCTATAAAAACGGACAGCGTAGGATTGATAAATAACCCGGCGCCCTCTTCTACCTTTATCCTCCTCACTATCCTGGATAATATATAAGGTATGGCGACGACCTTTATGGCGAACAGAAGCCCTGCCACTATATATATCTCTGCATTATTATTGAGCATGGCAATATAAAGCGCCGTCAGGAAGAGAAAGAACGACTGTGCCCTGAAACCATGTATGAGGGCGCTTACCCTCTTGGATATCACCATCACGAACGCCATGAAAAGGACGCCTGTCAAAAGTAACTGCATGATTATAGCCCCGCCGCTGAAATTACCAATGCCGCCATGGATAAGACTAAAGAAAAAGTGAGAAAATCTACGGCCCTGAATAAACGCATCTTCGCTATCGATATCTCTATGACGCCGATCATCGCGGATATCATTAAAATCTTTACAACATATACCGCAAGGCCGGCGCCTATCGGGAAGATAACATTTGCAAGTATTGTGAAGAAGACGATCTGTTTAATGTGCGAAGCCAGCTCTATCAATGCCAGGGACCTGCCTGAATACTCGAGGACCATCGCCTCATGGATCATGGTAAGCTCAAGATGCGTTTCCTGATTATCCACCGGTATCCTCGAAGTCTCGGCTATCGTTACCATCAGAAGCGCAATGCCCGCGACAATGGCAGAAAAACTTACATGGCCCCGGGCGGCTATTAAATACTGGTTTGTCGACGAGGCATTGGCAGCCACGACAAATATGGATATCATCATTGCCGGCTCGACAAGGCTTGAGATGAACATCTCGCGCGACGAACCCATGCCGCCGAACGCGCTCCCCGTGTCAAGCCCTGAAAGCGCCAGGAAAAATCGTCCCAACATCAGCGTAAACATGATCAATAGTATATCGCCGGCATAATTTACATTATTCCCCGCGTTCACCAGGGGAACGAGCGATAAGGCAAAGATCGCCGAAGCGATAACTACGAACGGAGTTACTCTGAATATCCACGAAGCGTTCTCAGAAACAACCTCATTTTTGGCGAATAGCTTAGCCAGATTATAATACGGCTGGAAGACGCTAGTCCCCCTCCTCATCCTGATATTATTCTTTATCTTCCTTATTATGCCGCTTATGAGGGGCGCTATGGCCGTCAATACCGCAACCTGGATAATGATTATCAAAATTTTCATATGGTTAGAACCTGTCCATGAAGATTATAAGCGTCAATATCGTTATGAATATATAGAAGATGTACAGATGCATACTCCCCGACTGTATCTTCTTCATTTTATTCGCTATTTTAAGTATGGCGCGCAATGCCGGTTCGTATATGTACTGTTTGAATACGGGGGTCGTATAGACTTCGTACGTAAAAGATTTTGTGTGGTAAAAAGAGTCCCATATCTTTTCGGTCTTCCGGTAAGGCAAAAGGAAGAAGTCGAACGCTATCCTGAAAGGTTTCGAGAATGCGGTCGCCGTATACTCGTTCCTTGAATTCAATTTATAATAGCCGCAATCCCATGTCTTATTAATAACGACTTTCGACTTTCCCAGCGCAAAATAAAGCGTTGCCGCTGTCGCAGCGCCGATAAATATGAGCGCCATGCCCGCGATAAGCGGCGATAAATAAATATTGCCGGCGCCCTGGGGCGTGATAATAAAATTATTGAGCGTGAAATTAATATTCGCGGTGTCGATCGCGAGCGCGCTCCCCGAGACGCCGGTCAGTATCTTTATTATCGGGGCGGCGGCCAACCCGAATATTATCGTAAGCGCGGCCAAAAATACCATGGCGAATTTCATTGAGAACGGCGATTCTTTCGCTTCTGCGGCATTTTTAGATCTCGGCATCGCCAGGAACGTTATGCCGAATGCTTTCACGAAACATGCCGCCGCAAGCCCGCCCGTCAAGGCAAGGACGCCTGCGAGGGCTCCCATGAATATCTTTACACCGATCGTGCCGCCTGCTAGACCCATGAAGAATGCCTGCAGGGTCAGCCATTCGCTGACAAAACCATTCAGGGGCGGCAGCGCGGATATCGCCATGGCTCCGACCAGGAACGTCGCGGCCGTCCAAGGCATCGCCTTGATGAGGCCTCCCATCTTTTCCATATTGCGTTTGCCGGTCGCCTTATATACGCTGCCCGCGCCCAGGAATAACAATCCCTTGAAGAGCGCATGATTTATTAAATGGTAAAGGCCGGCGATCATCGCGAAAACCGCAGGGATCGGCATATTCAATTTCATAAATACCATTGACGCGCCTACCCCCAGAAGGATGATGCCTATATTTTCCACGCTATGATACGCGAGAAGCCTCTTTATATCATGTTCCATGAGAGCGTATATAACGCCTACGAGACATGAGATGGACGCTATTACCAGGATGGCGCTTCCCCACCAGAGAGAGCCGACGCCGAGTATCATTATTACAAATCTTATTATTCCATAAATGGCCGTCTTTATCATTACCCCCGACATCAGGCTTGATATGTGGCTGGGCGCCTGAGGATGCGCGTAAGGAAGCCAGATATGAAGAGGGACGATCCCAGCCTTAGTGCCAAAGCCTATGAGGAATAATATGAAGATCAAATTTTTTATACCGGGGGGCATGGCAAGACAGGCTTCTTTTAAGGCCGGAAAATCGAACGAATGGGCATATTTGAACATAATGAGTATGGCCGCTATGATGAAAGCCGTGCCGATATGCGTCATGACTATGTAGATAGCCCCTGCTTTTATCGATTTCTCGTGCTCGGTATCGAATACTACCAGGAAATAAGATACGAGCGACATCAATTCCCAGGCAATAAGGAAAAGGAATGCGTTCTTTACCGTAACTACGAGCGCCATCGAAAGGACAAAAGCGATGAAGAGCGCCCATCCGAGCGCTATCTTCTGAGGAGAATAGTGGTCTTTGAGATAACCTATAGAGTAGATTGCTGATGGAAAAGAGACGAGCCCAATGACGGCGAGAAAAAATACCGACAACGGGTCGAATGATAAGAAAGCAGTATTGTTTATGAAATATCCCATTTTATAATTGGTCTTGCCGCGGAATAGGAGGGCTCAATCGGTGGGTCTCTCTATCTTAGCTACACCATCTCAAAGTTGCGGATCATTATATATCAAAAAAGGCATTATGTCAATGTGATTACTTCAACAACATCAACATGAAGAAATAGCCTGTCATGACCAACAACCCCAAGGGCAAGCCAAGTCTCGCCCATTCTGAACTTTTGATTTTAAGCTTCCCTGCGCAGATTATATTCGGTATATTCCCGGGTATAAGCATGCCTCCCGCGATCAAAAGGCCTAAAAGAGCTGACTTTATTTGTAACAATGTCATACTTGGATCTATTTCAGCCGCGGCAAGGGTGGCATTATCAAGCACAGCGGAAAGCATGTTCAGCCAGTAAAGCCCTTGATGCGGTATGCCTGATATATAAGCCCTGACTATGGGTTTAAAGCCCTGACCTAAAAAAATAAGAGCCATAACGAAGAAATACACCTTCACGGTCCTTATACTTATGTCTTTTATGGTTTCTTCTTTCCTGCCTGTGAAACCATGCATCTTCTGGCGTTTGCCGGGCATTAAGAGCGCTCCTAATAAGCCAAATAATACGATCCCCGGTATCACAAACAACCCTAAATGCCTGAATAAGAAAAGAAAATCTGCGTGATAGGGAATGCCTTTAAGTTTAGATATGGCAATAGTTGAAAGCGGCTCTCCTATCGGCGTCAAAGCTGCGCCAAGTCCTATAGAAAAACAGGCGAGCACAACCAAAAGAATTTCATTTTTTCTTTCCAGCGTAAGGTGGGTGATTATTTCAACGAGGACAAGAGCGGCTATGATCGCGGTAATAACGCTCGATAAAAAGCCGAGTAAAACTATCGCCAGAAAAGCAAATAGCCTTACCCCAATGGCATCGGCAATTTTATTCACGCTGTGAGCGATCGACTTCTGTAGAGCCCTGAAGAAAAAACCGGCAACAAAAACCGCAAGAGCGATCTTTATCGGCTCGATCAGAGCCTCTTTTATTAAAAACGCACTCCACTGCGACGTAATAGTAACGGCAATACAACCTATGACAAAAAGAAACGCCTCAAGCTCTTCTTCGATTACTTTTACGGAAAAAGGAGCGATCAAGACAACCGCCAATATAATAAATAAGCTGATAAAAATCATTTTTTCTCTTCTTTTTTGTCATCATCAGGTCCCCAATTGCCTTTGATGATCACAAAGGTAAAAAACCCTATCATTGCTGCAAGTAAAACATATACCAGCCAATCCTTGGATAAGTCTCCGGTCATTTTTTAACCCCTCCTTTAGTATATTTTTGATGATAACCTTTAATTTACTTTCATCTTGCTTAGCTTAGACGGCAGTATAACAATTTCAACCCTGCGGTTTTTTTGCATATTCTCCTTAGTATCGTTTGCCGCAACAGGCTGGAATTCTCCATAGCCATTAGCAGAAAGCCTTGTCGGTTTAACCGTGCACTCATCAATAAGGTAATGTAATACCGCCAAAGCCCGTGCTGATGAAAGCTCCCAGTTTGTTTTCCAGCCGGAATATCTTATCGGCTGATTATCCGTGTGGCCTTCAATAGCAACGTTGGAATCAGGGACATTCTGGTTCAAAACTTCGGCTACTTTTTGAAGAGATCCTTTGCCGTCTTCCCGGATTACATCTTTACCGGAATCAAAAAATACCTCCGACAAAAAAGTGATCACAAGTCCGCGCTCAGTCATCTCCAGCTTAGCTTTGTAATCTCCTATTTCTTTCTTTAGAGCTTCTTCCAGTTCAAACTTTGCTTTTTCAAGTTCAGAAAGCTCTCTTCCCTTCTGCTCGACAACATGCTTAATTTCTCTAACTTTCTCTTTCTGAAGCCGCTCAATTCGAGCCCGTAAATTCTGGTTCTCGATCTCCAATCCATCGGTTCTTTTAGCCTTTTCGATAGAGGCGCATCCCGGCAATGCAAATATCGCCAAAAACATGATAATCACAAATTTAATTTTCATAAGTAATCCTCCTGTTAACTGCACAAAATAGTCATAATACTTTCGTTATTTAAGGGGTTATAGTCGTTATAAAATAAAAAACCGCCCTTTCGGGTTTTTACCCCGAAAGATGGCGGCCCGACCATCTTAATTTCCACCTCTTGAAACATACAAACATTTCAAGACCACTTGTATTAAATATATTATATCATGTAAAAATGCTACTGCAAGAGCTAATATCCTACCTGGCGTTGGCTTCAGTAAACTTTATTATCTTATTCATCATATCCACGGTTTCGGCCGGATATGCCCCGACGGCCGTCTCCGCGGAAAGCATCACGTAATCCGTACCGTCCAGTATGGCGTTTGCCACGTCGGAGACCTCGGCCCTTGTAGGTATACGGTTTTGTGTCATGCTCTCGAGCATCTGGGTAGCGGTAATGACGAATTTATTTGCGCGATTGCATTTTTTTATTATTCTCTTCTGCAATATGGGGACCTCATATATGGGAAGCGATATGCCCATATCGCCCCTGGCGACCATAACCCCATCGCAAACACTGATTATATCATCTATATTTTTTATGCCCTGCCGGTTCTCGATCTTGGCGATAACGGCGCATTTATACGAACGGCTCTCAATCTCTTCCCTGAGGGCCACTATGTCTTCTTTCGACCTTACAAAAGACTGCGCGATATAATCGACCTTATTTTCTACGCAAAATCCGATATGCTCAATATCTTTTTGTGTCAATCCCTTTATATCAAGCTTAAGGTCCGGCATGTTTATCCCTTTACGTTCCTTTATCGATCCGCCAATGGCCACTTTTGCCTTCAGCTTGTTCTTTTCGCGGGATTCGACGACGAGAGCAATGTTCCCGTCATCTATATAGACATGCTGCCCTTTTTTAATATCTGATAGCGGCCCTTTGTAATCGAACGGTATCAGGCTCTCCTTTCCCTGCACGTCCTCGGGGGTCAACCAGACCGTCTCTCTTTTTTTAACTTCAATAGGCTTACCGCCCTTAAAGGTGCCCACCCTTATACGATATCCTTCCAGGTCGCCCAATATCTTTATGTGCCGCCGATATTTTTTATTGAGCGCCCGCACTACGCGTATTTTCTCCAGGTGCTCTTTGAGGCTGCCGTGGGAAAAGTTCAATCTTACTACGTCCATGCCGGAGCGCATCATCTTTAAAAGCACGCTGCGCTCACTTGACGCGGGGCCCAAAGTACATATTATTTTAGTTTTTGGCATCATGTCTCGCTTTATCTTGCCGCTCTAAGTGTATATTTTTTTACCATGCGTACGGGATGATATGAAAGCTTTGACTTCCTCAAACCCTCTACGCCCAGGTCCTGCTCCATGTTGAGATATTCGAAGGGTTTACCATTATGTAAAAGAAACTCGTTCAGCATCGTCTGGTACAGGCCGGCCATGTTTGGGTCGGCCTTCATTACATGCATCACCATCGTCTCGAGATTGAGCCTTTCGGCTATGGCTATCGCGCTCACCTTGCCGTCTACTTTTATAACGCCGCCTGTAAGATTAAAGAAAGAGAAATTTGCGATCATCTCCCTGATGGCGAGCCTTTCGTTATTCAGGCCTTCTACGCCGTCGCAATCTTTAATAGAGCACCATTCCTCTTCAAACGCAAGAGATTCTTCCGCGCCCGAACCTTTAAGCTGGGCATATTCATATTTGTAAGCAGATTTGAATTTGTTTATGAGGTTCCTTTTCCCGTCATATTTAGTCCCGGCCAGCCGCGTAAGATCCTGCGTTTTAAAAAGATAGTCTGAATCATTGTCATCGGGTTCTATTTCAAAACGATCGTCATCCCTGAACAAAGACGCTATGGCCTCCGGAACGCGGATAAATTCGCCTCGCGTCTCTTCAATGATCCGCTCGATGGCGCCCTTTTTGCTGCCCCCTCCTACGGGGGTGAAAAATCTGGGCGTGCCGGAGCCATCCGATCGGACTATCAGAAAATTGCCAAGGACCGAAATGGTTATTTTATACGGATCCTTCCACGCGTAAATATTGGTGAAAGTGAATTCGGATATTTGAGGCGGATCTTCGATGAGCGCCAGGTCGAACAAAGGCTTATCACCCAGTTCGATCGGCCTGAATGACGGATATTTTGTGATATTCATTTAAAAGGGCTAGATCCCTATGAATTTTTTTATGGTCGCCAGTAGGTGTTCCGGCTCATCGTCGACTATCAATATTCTTTTTGCCATACGCCACCTCTTCGTTCTATAATAGGCAACACAATATAAAAGACAGACCCTTTCCCAAATTGCGATTCTGCCCATATTTTACCTTTGTGTTTCTCGATTATATCTTTGGAGATGGCAAGGCCCAAGCCTGTTCCACCGGCCCTCATCGCGGCATCTCCCTCTATTTGTTCGAATGTTTGGAATAATCTATGCATGTCCTCTGCCCTGATACCTATTCCCGTATCCCTCACCGCAATTTCGATGACATTCTCATTATGCCCGGTCGATATGGTGATCTTGCCGTTTTTCGTGAACTTTATGGCGTTATTGACAATATTTGCCAGCACCTGGATGATCTTGTCCTTGTCGAACCTGACCTTCGGTAATTTATCATCCAGTTCCAGGATAAATTTCAGGTCTTTACTTTTAGCCAGAATGGACATCGTTCTATGGCATTCTCTGACCACGCCATTCAGGTCGTTCTCCTCTATCTTGAACGTCATTCTGCCCGCCCTCAATTTCTGGAAATCCAAAACCTCGTTGATAAGCCTTCCCAGCCTGTCGACGTTCCTCTCCGCTATCTCCAGGCATTTTTTCTTTTCCGCATCCATCTTCCCGGTCAGCCCTTCCGAAACGATGGCAATGCTTTCTTTTATAGCCGCCAGCGGCGTGCGCAATTCATGAGATATGGTATTCATAAAATTATCTTTTTCCGTCTTAAGCCTATCCAGTGTTTCGGCTCGAGATTTTTCGTATTCCATCCTCTTCCTGTCGGTTATGTCTTTCACCACCCCGTCATAGGAGGTCATCTCCCCCTTATCGTTACGATGAATGACGGCCGTATTCTCTATCCACCGCATGTTGCCCTCTTTGCGGATTATGCGATGCTCGAGCGGCTTGACTTCTTCCCCGTCCAGTATCGAAGCTGACCATTTTCTTACCCTATCCTTATCGCCATTTGCAACCATCTCTATCCATAAAAGAGGGTTCGAGGCAAACTCTTCCTGCGTATATCCCGTAACGGCAAGACAGCCCGGCCCGTATTTAGTCTCTACGGGCTTTCCTTTTTCGACGCGCACCGTGTAAATATAATCCGTGATCGCCGTGATGATATTACGATACCGCTCCTCCGACTTTATGAGCTCTTCTATGACGCGATCCGTGAAGTTTTTTTCAGGTTTATTATGATTTCCCATATTTAGTCCTATATAAAGACACACTATTCCCTTTATAAATATTACAGGGTTTTATAAATTAAGGTAAGGGNNTTATATAAATTAAGGTAAGGGGCGAATTCCGCTTATTTCTGACTTTTTTCCCTATTTCTCTTCCGTTTTGATTATCGACGTCATCTCTGCGGACAGATCGTTCAGGCGTTTTGTCTCTTCGCGGATCTTCTGTATCAGGCCGTCGCGTTTTGACCTGTCATTGATGTTTTCCGGCTTAGCCAATTCCGAGGCGGCTTCGGAAATTATCTTTACCGGCTCCGGCAGGTCCATGGAAAAAGTGCTTAAAAGCATATTCCTGAGACGCTCATTTTCGATCTCGGATTCCGCCTTGACAGCGACTACGGCAAGAAGCGCGCCCTCCACTGCCAGCGCGGTCTGGCTTACGAACATCTCCAGGATATGAAGCCGATCTGGATCGGTCAACTGTTTCTCTTCCTGCGGGAACAGGCCGATCACGCCGACCGTCTTCTCAGCGCCGACAAGCGGCAGATAAACGCCCTTTGAGCCGGGGAGAGTNNTCCGTATCCTTCCCTCCTATCTTTTTATGCTCATAGACCCATTGCGCCACTGCTTGCTCGTTCGCGCTCAAAGGCGCTTTTTCAAAATCGCCGAAGCGGGCAACCAGCCGGTTTGCCTTGTCGGGAATAAAAATTACAACGGGACATTTAAAAAATTCTTGCAGGTGGCTGAGGGCGATCTGGAATATCTCGTCCGGATTGGAGGTCTTGGCCAGGTCGCGGTTAAGATTATACAACGCCTCCGTTCTGTTCTCCCTGCTCATCATGGCTATGGTCTGCTGTCTCAGCCGGCCTGTCAGGCTGCCGATTATGAAACCAACTATAAGCATGACGCCGAGCGTTATCAGGTACTGGGCGTCTCCTATGGCAAATGAAAAATAAGGCGGGACAAAGAAAAAATCATAAAGTATGACGCTTAAGAATGACGCGATTATCGACATTCTCCGCCCGTANNACGTCACTCCCAAAAGATATATCATGACCAGATTTACGGGTTTTAGGCGCCGGAACAGGAAGCCGTCTATTATGCTGCAAAGCGCCACTATGGCAACGGTCCACATCAAACCCTTCCATGAAAACGGTTTTAACGCCGGGGTTTTATATTTGACCGGTTGCTCCTGGGTCTCCCCACTAAGCAAATAAACGTCTATTTCTCCGCATTTACGGGCCAACTCGTCGATGACCGAGCCGAAGACCATCTCGTACCATCTGGGTTTGCCGGGTTTTCCTATGATTATCTTTGTTATATTCCTCGAACGCGCATAGGTGATCAAAGTATCCGCAACGTTCTGGCCGCTTAGTGTAACCGTTTCGGCGCCCAGTTTTTCCGCCAGCCTCATCATTTCGGCTATCGCGGCCTTTTCCTTAGCATTGTGTATCTGGGCAGGGGTCTCGACGTACGCGACTATCCATTCTACGCCAAGGCCCGCTGCTATTCGTTTACCGGCGCGTATCAGGCGCACGGCGCGCGGGCTCGGGCTTATGCTTACCAAAAAACGGTCTCGGACATTCCAGATCTTCGATATCGAATGGGTCTGTTTATAAAACCGCATCTTGGCATCCACAATACGGGAAGTATACTGAAGAGCTAACTGGCGAAGGGCAATGAGATTGCCTATCTGGAAAAAATTCTGGATAGCGCGTTCGGCCTGATCCCCGAGGTATACCTTGCCCTCCTGGAGCCTCTTAAGAAGATCTTCCGGGGGAAGATCCACCAATTCTACATCATCCGCCTTTTCTACAAAAGTATCAGGGACCGTTTCGCGCACCGTCACACCCGTGATCTGGGCTATGACGTCATTGGCGCTTTCGCAATGCTGGACATTNNCCAGCTCGTCGACAAGGATCAATTCGGGATGTCTTTTTAAGGCGAGGTCTATATCAAATTCACGGATCTGGATATTCTTATACGGTTCTAACTTTACCGGCAGGATCTCAAGTCCTTCCAGGAGGGCATCGGTTTCAGCGCGCTTATGTGTCTCGGCATAACCTACGACTACGTCGGATCCTTCTCTTTTCCGGACCCTCGCGGCCTCAAGCATCGCATACGTTTTTCCGACGCCCGCCATGGCGCCGAAAAATATCTTGAGTTTTCCCCTCGCGGCCTCTTTGGTCTTGATCCGCGTCAGGATTTGGTCTATATCGGATTTTTCGTTGTCCGGCATATTTAATAATATACTCTATTTTTTATAAG
>PLNN01000061.1 GCA_003142795.1 Candidatus Omnitrophota bacterium | reverse complement strand
GCGCATTTTTGAACCAAATTGTAATTATATTATACAGGAAATACTGAAATAAGCAAGGAAAAAATGGGATCCTTTTTGACACGTCCCTTAATTTCCACCGCAAGCATTAATAAATCATTTATTTAAAATTTCTTTGATCTTTTTGAAAGGATTTCGGGGACGTTCCCCAAAGGGACNNAAGTCCTTTATCTACAAGATGTTCGTAAGGCCTTTCATGCACTCACTTTTTGATACCATCCACCTTATAAATATAAAAGCCAGGCTTTTATGCCCGGCGCCTGCGGGCCTCCTTTAACAATGAAATTATTGTGGTCCTCGTTAAATCTTGACTCCTAATGCGTGCCTTATTATCAACCCAATAAAAAAGCTGACAGCGGTTATGCCCAAAGTCAAACACATCATTTCTACGAATATCTTTCTCAATACAAGCCCCCTGGCTACCGAAGTATAGAAGCTGAAAATAAATATCACCAGAATAGCGTTGAAAGTCACAAAGGTAATGCACATCCTTATATTAGTGAACACGAGATATGGGAAAATTAAAAACAACACAGTTGCGATATAAGCAATACCGGTATAGATACTCGCCTTCAAGGGAACCCTGTCCGCTCCTCCGTGCTTAGTGGATAAATATTCAGAGGTCGCCATAGAGATAGACGCGGTAAGCCCTGTGCCCAGGCCTATAGCGCCGATAATATTGGCATTTCGTGTTGCTAGCGTGAATCCCGCCAATATTCCGGTAAATCCCACCAGCGCGCCATTCAGGCCCGCCACTATTGAACTTATATACTTCAGGCGCTCTTCATTGATCAGACTTATCAATTCGTGCTCGTGCTTTTTTTCGTCTTTGATTATACTGTGCATCTCCGGCGAGGCATTTTCCAATTTAGCATACGCGTCCTGAGCCAATTCCTCACCGTTCTCCATAAGCTTCAACCCGAAATTTAAGCCAAGAATGCGTGAAATGGTGGTATAAATAACGACTTTAAACCTGTCGGGTTCGACATCCTCCCCGGTTACACTTTTAAAAAGTTCATAGTGCTTCAATTCCTCGCTTGCTATAGTCTCCAGAATTTCGCTGCGTTCTTTTACATTAACAGCCGAGGCGAGATTCTTATAAATTACATATTCGCTGATCTCGTTCTTCTGCGCCTTTAGAACCTTATCTTTTACTGCCTGGCTAAGCATTTCTTCTTTCGGGTTATCATTTAATACGTAAACTTTGGTGCCATCCTGGAAGGTGCCACCCCATAAATATAAAAGCCGGTCGTTTATGCGGTATGAAAGGGTATTATTTTTTCGTTATAAACTTAATGGCAAATTTGACAATTATCACCGTAACGCCGATTATTACTAAAGCAATACTAATACCTGTAAGTATATTCAATCTTTGGAGAACTTTCTCAAGTAAGCTGATCATAGTTTCAAATTCTTTACCATACGGCATTTGGACCTCCTATACATTCAAGTTATTGGGGACGTGTCACTTTGGGACATCCCCTTTGAAGCGATTAACCTATTTATTATACCCCTTAATACTTACTCTTCAACAAATTTTAATGTATACTTATACTATGAAGAAAAGGGTTGTCGTTGTGAAAGATAAGATGCAAAAGAATTTCCGCTATATTTGCACAGAGCCGCCGGGCAAGAACTTTGACCCGGAATTTAAACCACAGCTTACGCCTAAGCAAATGCTTCAGCTTGGCGTATTTGGCGGAAAATATATGACCGACTGCAAAAAAGAGTTTCCCGCGGAATGGTTCAAGAAAGCTAAATTGTGCCCTGAAAAGCACGACCCAAAATTAAATCATTTCGGTGTAAACGCCAGCCAGCCTCTATCTGTCTGGAGAAATAAGGGTTGGATATATAAAGACGATCCCCGGGGATGGTTTCAATGGTATTGCAGATATTATATGGGCAGGCGCTTACCGGAATACGATAAATGGCAGATCAAAAGATGGATTGCCATCAGAAGGCACATAGCGCAAATAATTAAAAACTGCGAAAAAGGAGATCCTTCCTGCAGGCCAAAACAGCGGCAAGCCGTACTTCATTGGGCATACGATAGCAGAAAATTATAAAGGAGGATGAAAAATGAGTAAAAAAGATAAGAAGATCGTCCTTATATCGCAATGTCTGGTAAATCCCTATTGCCGGGTCCATATATTAGGACAGAATTTCCCATTGTCGCGGGAACTGTTAGATTATTTTATGGAGCACAAAGTAGGCGTAATACAATATCATTGCCCTGAGACTATCGCGATGGGCCTGCAGAGGAATCCCCAGGGCAGACAGCAATACGACAGCATTTTCTTCAGGGACAATTGCAAGAAACTTCTTAAAATACCTATGCTGATGGTCAGGGAATTCATAAAGAACAAATACAGGTTAACCTGCTTTATCGGCCTTGAGAATAGCCCTACTTGCGGGATCCACTGGGGTAAACATAAAATAAACAGGTATCAGACCGAATCTCCGAACCCAATTGATAAACCTGATGCCAATGAGCCGGCTTTAAAAGGTATAATGGCAGAAATACTCGAAGAGGAACTCTCTCAAGAAAATATAAAAGTCCCCTTTCTGGAGTTCCCTACGCAGTCAGAAATAAATTCGGAAAAAAGAAAGAAATTCTGGGGAGATCTCAAAAACGCGGTCGAACCTGAAATATAAAAGCCGGGCTGAAAAACATCTCGTGCGCTACTTGCTTTATAGCATGGCCCCATCGTACTTTACTTAAGTTGAGTATCCGTTATATGTTTTTCTCTATATGGAAATCCTTTTTCAAATGCCTCGAGCTCTTTATCGTCTATCTTGAAAACCTGGTCCTCATAGTATTTACCCGCTATCCCATCGAGAGCCCCATCAAATAATTCCAGTGCCATGAATGGATCAAAATTCTCACCTGACGCCGTAGTAATTCCGTAGTTTTTAGCATTTATGAAACCAAAACGCTGGTAATATTTTGGATTACCAAAAATAATAATTGCTTTAAACCCAAGCTCTTTTGCTTTTTTAATAGAGCACTTCATAATAAACGAGCCTATACCCTTCTTTTGGAAAGAAGGCAATACTCCGATCGGCCCCATGCACAAAACTTCAAATTCGTTATTTTTGTCATCAACTACCTTTGCCTTCGAATAAACAATATTACCTACTACGTTATCGCCATCGCATGCAACGTAATTTAATTCTTTTACAAACGCGGGCACTTTTCTTATTTTATGAACGATCAAATGTTCACTGCATCCCGGATGGTATAGATCCCAGAAAGCTTCTCTTGTAAGAAACTCTACCTTCCTGTAATCCCGTTCTTCTTCTAATCTGATCGAGATATTCATATGCAAAAATTATACGCCTGCAAGTACCACAAAGAAAGGGAAATTGTGGAGACGGTCCATTTGGTGCCACCCAATAAATATAAAAGCCGGGTTTTATGCCCGGCGACTGCGGGCCTCCTTTAACAATGAAAAGCATCTCCCTGAGAACGGCTAACTATTTTCCCTCCAAAAGTTGTAAAAATTCTAGTTCATTATTATTTTTCAAGCTTTTGATAACCTTTTCTCGCCACTTTGGAAGCATTGAATTAAATACTCTTTTTATAACTAATAGCTCCCCTTTGGCTAATACTGCTCTTAAGATCCTCGTGGCACTTTCATTGTCCTTAGCGGCCTTGTCTTCATTTCTCCTTAGCTGGGCTATTATTAACTTATGGAATGCAAAAAGTACCGGATGTGGCAAGGGAATCTTGATTCCGTCAACTTCTGCATGGATAACATTCTGGGTAAGCAGATTCAAGTATCTGAGAGGCTGGGCATTGATACCCAGCTCTTTTAAAGGAAATGGCTTGTTTGAACCGCGACCTTTCTCTGGAACTAAGAATTCTATGGCAAGCTCCGGATGCTCCAGCCTAACATAGCCTTCCCTACCTTGAAATCCCACCACAAATCCAAGATCTTTTAATAGTTCAACCAGATCAACCTTAGTTTTTACCTTAATGGGACCGGGAACCATAAAATCGACGTCTCTGGTCCTTATAGACGATGCATACTTTATACCTTTAAAGTAATCCTGATAGAACGGTATACACCAACTGCCTACCAGGATAAGATTTTTTAATATCCCTATCTTATTTAGCCTACGTAGAACTTCTACACACAACTCATATTGCTTCTTTTCCACGCAAAGAGCTCCTAAGGTATTTAATCTGTTTTTTTACCTGCGATAGTAGTTTTCGATATTTGGCCCTATATTCCTTGGCTTCTTTATATTTTTGTATCTGGTCTTTCGGCATTTGACCTTTATATACGTATTTTAACCGTCCCTCGTCCCTGCTGACTAGATAATAATACTCATGCCCCTTTATCTTTTTTATCGACAGACAGCCTTTAGGAAGTTTTTTTATTGCGGATTCATACCCTTTCTTCATGCGTAAAGAGTTATTTAACTCTTCAGCCAAAGCTCCCTTAATTACGCCTCGCATATATCCTCCAAAGTTAACCAACAAACTACTAATTAGTATACCTTGTTGGGTAACAAATGTCAAGGGAGGAAGTTAACCAATATATATACCATTTAGCAACTTTGTTGGTTAGCTGAGACGGGCAGGGATCTCGTGGTTTTCAGTACCGCCCTATTCGGGGACACCCCATAAATATAAAAGCCGGGCTTTTATGCCCGGCGCCTGCGGGCCTCCTTTAACAATGAAAAACATACCTTTATTTTTTACCTGTCGACTACTTGCGATATAACGGCATATTGATAAGTGACAACCAGGTTTTCTGCCAACCTGTTGTATGACTGGTACCTTCTACTATGGTTATACTTTCATATTTTTTATCACCAATTTTTTCGGCAAATGATTTTGCAATAGACATAGGCACGACTTTATCACCGGCAGAGACAAAGTGGCGCTGCGGTATATATGCTATTTTTAAAGCAAGGTTTATTGCGTTCGGGATTGCTTCAAGAGGACTGACATTATGATAACGGTTTACAGTTTCAGGGTCCAAATTACCTGCTATTGTGCGAAGGCTTGATACATCATCTCTTCCGGACGCGACAAGAACTGCGATGAAAGCACCACCGGAATAACCTATTATATTTATCTCTTTTGACTGACTCTTGGCTTTCAGATGATCGATCGCGGTATTGATCGCATTTACGACTTCTTGCGAAAAACGTTTTTCTGACCAATACGCAGGAGTGCAATCCGGACTACCTGATGCGCTCAACTGTCCCGGCCTCGCAAGATAAGCAACATTATCCGAAGGGTCGATCGCGGCAAGCGATAAGACAAGCGGGTTACGCGGCGTAGGATCATCAGAAAGTTCATGGCGGGAACGCCATGCAAAACCGTCTCCTTCTATATAAATGGTGAGCGGTGCACCCAAATTATTGAGATGATAAAATGAGGTAATATTACAAAGGCCGGTCTTTATATGATCTTTTGTGAAATGATGTTCGAAAGCTACCGTATCTGCAGTGTGATAGCCGGTATTGATAGTAGCGCAACCCGCCAAAAAAGATATGCCAATTATTGAAAATACAAGATTCTTTAGTGATTTCGGCATATTATCAGAAGCTACATTTCACATTCAAAGTGCCATAATGTTCGTAGTAGTCTGCTTTAAAAAGGAAGTCGTAGTCTAAGCCGATGGTGACATTGTATTTTGTCTTAAAATCAAATCTCGCGCCAAAATCATACGCTGATTGCGCCGGGGCAAAACCGTTAGTCCCGAATGATGTCCCGCCGCCCGCAAAACCTGCTGTCGTTGCCTGCCTATCCCCCGCCCAATCATAGAGCCACTTGAAGTGTATATCCGGCGTAAAGGTTCCGCATTTTTGTTCGAAGGGGCATGCGAGCTTCGCGCCAAGTCCCGTCTGAGCCATATCATAATCCTGGCTTGCGACGCTTAGATTGAGTGCACTGGCGCCTGTTTCAGTATAACTTCCGGTATGAAGATGCATATATTGGAATGAGGCCAAAGGTGTCAGACTAAGTTTCTTATAGAAGAAAGAGTAGCCGCCTTCGAGATAACCGGAATACTGCTGCCCTTCATAGTCCGCGCTTGCGGTACGCGTTATTGTAGGGCCTGCTGTAACCTGGCGGGAACCTGTATAAAGGTTATAGACAAAAGTAAAGACGGCATCGATATAAAACGGAAGGTTATTATTTTCATAATCGCAATATATCGTAGCCGGTATGCTATTTATATCTGTCCTGCCGGAAAAGTCCTTTGAACGGACAAATGTCTGGCCGTAACCGCTCCCGAGTCCCGCGCGGATCGAATCATTGAAGAGATCCTTGTCGGCGCCGCCTGAAATTCCCCACGAGGTCGCATTATAGCCGTTACTTGAGCCTCTCGGGCCCTGATGGGCGTAGTCACCTAAGCCTTGAGCCCAGATATCGACGCCATTGATATAATCGTCGCCTGTCGCGATACCTGTAGTTCCTCCTGTCGTACGGAAATTTTGAAGATGCGATTCCATATTATTGATAAAATTATTGAGCATAGCTGTCGAGACTTGAGTTACTGCGCCGTCATCGGTAGGAGTCATAGAGTCTTCGGAAGCTGCTACCTCGCTTGGCGTTGATAATGTGAGCGCGTTAAGAATGGTGAGCATGTCCGGAGATGGGTTCGTTATACTATCGAGAGCGCCGCCGACAGCGGCGCCGTTTGAATTGGAAGCGGCTCCGCTGAAACTGTTCGCCCCGGAACGGGTCGCGGTAAGAACAAGGTTATTGTCGAAACTCTCGACTGAGAATCCCACGAAAGAATTGGTTGAATTGATCGTATCAGGGACGATGTCTCCCGCTATACCCGCCCCTCCCGTATCTATGATCGTAAGAGTTGCATTAGTCGGAATATAACCGCCGACAGTAACTGTAACCGCGCTGTCTGCGGCTGTCGTTACGGCAACGTCGGATGTGATGCTGCCGAAGCTGGAGGAGGAATTTGCGGTAAGCTTTAAAGTCGAGCCTGCGTTTTGAATATAAGTTTTGCCTGCGGCTAATATAAGATCGGTCGTGCCAAGATCGAGCGTGCCGGTGGCATTGTTTGTAACGGCTCCCGTCCCAAGAGCATGAGGATCTCCTACTTGCAGCGTACCCCCATTTATGATGGTTGAGCCTTTATAAGTGCTGGCACTGTTTATAGTAAGCGTGCCTGTGCCGTTCTTGGTCAGGCCGCGGTCGAAGCCGGCGCCACCTACCGTTGTTCCGTTGATCAGAATGGACGCGTCGGGAGCGCTGTCGTTATTTGCGTTCCCGAATATCAGCGTTGTTGCTTCCGGGAAATAGGTTGTCAGGTCATAAACCACCCACGCGCCCCGCCCCAGAAGATTGACGAGCAGCACATCGTCCGTATTATCATAACTGAGACCATAGACTGGGGCATTGGCCAAGCTGCCTCCGAAAGCCGACCAGGAGGGCGTAGTTTCAGCGCCAACACTGGCTGTAAAACGTGTAACATAAAGACCGCTGCTGATCGACGTATCATTGCTCACACCGCCGGCAAATAGTGCGTTCACGCCGTTATTCGCGGCAAAGGCAAGCCCCCTGCGATCGACGAAATTTACGGGAAGATCGCCGTTGATCTTTGCCCAGACCGTAGCCCCGGCATCGGTGGAACGCCAGATATCTGTGCCGTCGGCGACGTAGAATCTGTCGCCATCCCTTTCGTCAAATATCGCCTTCCAGACATACTTGCCTCCGGCAAGGGCATAAGCGCTAAGGGTGGTCATAGGTGTTGTGGTGGCATTGGCGGTGTAATACAGATAATCGCCTGCGACCGTATTTTCTGTCCCTGCAAGCAGCGCATTTGATTTTACATTTGCGCCGGTACTATTCGTGCCGTAAGTCAGAGAGCTGATGTCATTTGCCGGAGTGAGGATGGAAGTTACCGGAAAGGAATATCCGTTCACAGTGTCGACCGTCTGGTCGTCGGTCCCAATGAAGATCTGTTTCCCGCCGATCGCCATCTTGCGCGGGTCGTCCCGGTTTAAGGCAACAATGGGAAGGAACGACATGTAGGTTTTGTTCCCTGCAATTGAAACGCCGCCCAGCTTTGGAAACAACGCAGTACGGGTAGTCAAGGCCTGTTGCGCATCATCTTCTGGGCCTACCTTAAACCGCCTGAAGCCGCCGAGCTGCTGAGAGCTGGCATAGACAACGGAAATATTACTGGCCTTGAAGGTCACGGCATTGACGGGGCATGGGCCGCCGTCTCCACCGCTGGTCGAAGACCAGTCATAAGTGCCTTTCTGGTCGGGAAACTGATAAAAGGCTCCCAGGTCCTGGGCAGCCGCAGATATTGTATGGGTGATGGAGTTCCAGTACGACTGCGTCATCTCCGTCGTACGGAGATTCTCCATTAAAGGGATCCAGTTGGTCGTCTTTATCGTCGAGGGACCGGAATAGGCAAAGAGTCCGCCGTCGCATCCAAAGAGGAGCCTGCCGTTTGAGTCCATGGCAAAGGTCCGGGCATCGGCGTGTGGCGCGGAACCGCTCAAAGTGTTGTTGTTGGTTATATATGTCCAAGTAGTAACGCCTGTGACCGGGTCGTAGACGCCGCGGAATATCGGACAGCTGTACTCCGTTGCCCCAATCGAGTTCGGCGTCTCGAGGTTATTAGTGGTGAATTGCGTATCTCCGGCGACGTAAACGATGTTGGAATTTTTTGGATCGACCATGATCGCCCCGTGCGGATTACTTTGACCTCCGGGGAATATCCCCGTAAAATCCGGCGTAGAGGGTTGCCCCTGGCTTATCCCCCCCAGGGTTGTCCATGAGCTTCCCTGGTTGGAGGAGCGCAGGATGTCGAGACGATTTGTGCCCTGCTGTACCTGGGCGGCTAATACTCCGTCTGTGCCCACAGACAGCAGGATGCGCCCGGTCGACTCGGTCGTCGACAACCCGGTTACCGCTTTTATCTTCAACCAGCTCGCCCCCGTGTCGTCGCTCATATAGATACCCGTCTGAGCGTCATTACCATTTACAACGGAAAGATAAAACCGGGTGGCCTTAGATGGGTCGCCCACAAGGTTTTGGATATTCCCACCGGGAAGGCCGATTACGACAGCCGCAAGGTTACTGAAGTTCGTGCCGCCGTCGATGCTCCGGTATAGGCCCACCGTTGCTATAGGAGAGTAGATATCACGGACGGTGGCCATCATGACGTCACCCCGGGCCGCAACGCCGGTGATATCTTTGTTGTTAAGAGCTGCGCGCCCTAATTCTTTCCATTTCTCTCCTCCATCCGTGGAATACTGTATTCCTGTAAGCGGGCCGCTCGAATAACCAAACGCGCTTTGCCTGCCTACGCCGGCGATTATGATCTGGGAGCTTGCGGGATCAAAATTCATGGCACCGATCGATAGCGATGACAGCCGGTCCGTCTTAGGATTCCAGGTGTTGCCTCCGTCCGTCGACTTCCAGATGCCGCCATTGACGGCCCCCGCATAAATAATATCGTTATTCCCCGGATCGATCAACACCTTAGTTATGGCCCCCGTAATAGGATTGCTGGTACTGGCCATTCCTTCTACGTTCGTATTTTGATTAACGGCGTTCCCGCGAATCTGACCGGATCCAAGGTCTTCCCATTTGGGGTTAAAAGTAGCGGCTAATGCGGGCGTGACGAATGAGAAAATGAAGAAAAGTATCGCGATGATGGAAAGATTTTTTTTCACTGGGCTATCGCTTTTGTTAGCTATAATTATCACAATATAACTATACACATCATAAAATGTAATTCCAAATTATTATACTCTCATAATGTCGCATCTACAATGAATTTGACATAAACTCGAAAATTATTGGAGACGTGTCACTCTGGGGACACACTACAAATATAAAAGCCGGGGGTTTATGTATTAATTTTTTTCATGAGCCAAGCCATATTCTTGCCCAATATGCTCATTGTCGACAACCCCTCTTCATCCTTTTCAACTTCCCCGATCTCGCGCCCTATTCCTATATTCCAATACGAAGATCCGACAGTTATCATCTGCCCTATCGTAAAGAAATGGTTTAGAGTATCAAATGCATGCATGGCACCTGAGCGCCTGACCGATACAACCGCGGCGCCTACTTTGCGTTTAAACATTTCGCCATTCGCTTTGGAAACAAATCCCGCGCGCTCCATTAAGGCTTTTATCTGTGCCGTACAATCGGCAAAATAGGTAGGTGAGCCTAATATAATACCATCTGCCTTTTCCATTTTTTCGATACATTTATTTACTATATCATCGGTTACAGCGCAGCGCTTGTTTTTAGCTTCAAAACATTTATAACAGGCAATGCACCCCTGGATCTTTTCTCCGGCAAGCTGAACGAGTTCGGTCTTAATGCCTTCTTTCTCAAGCTCTTTAAATACGCGCTGGATCATGATAGCAGTGTTACCATCCTTGCGCGCACTTCCGTTAAAAGCAATAACTTTCATACATAACCTCCTTTAACAATGAAAAGCATCTCCCGACTATCTAAAAACTCGTCATATCGGTTTGAGGGGTCCTGTCGGTATTTCCTGTCTCATCCTGGTTTAGAAAGTCTTTCACATTCTCGCTCTGATCCCATCTCTTCATCTGATCAGGCGTAAGGACCTGACTGAGCTCTTTATATTCCTCCTCTTTCAGCCGCGTCATCTGGCTATGAACCCTTCTTTTATTAGGCGTCAATACGGTTTCCGGGCTTTGCATAATATCCTGACGCCTATAAGCATACTCGCTAATAATGGGTTTAACAGCGATAACCTGCGCGCTTGTCAGATTCAACTGGATTTTCATACTGGTTAAAATTTTATCAGCATTCTTATCTTCTTCCCGCGCCAAAGCCAATATATTGGAAAAAATAAGTCCCATCAAAATACATGAAGTTATTGTTTTGCCTTTCATGGTTTTATGCTTTCCTAATATTACCCAACCGTCCTCGGACAATTTCATCATCATTAACACTTAGATACCGGTCCATCTGCTCCGCCATCAACTTGGGCGAAACATTACAATCCACGCCTTGAACATCAGCGAATTCCACAAAATAATTTTTAAATATCCCGATCGCACGATCAAGATTCAACTGGTCGGTTATAATATATTTCTTTCCGATGTTTTTCGATCTTATTATGTTTGCTGTAAATTCAGCGTTTCGCTCGGTATTCCTTGATTTCTCTTCCAGAATAATTCTCGATGGATTAACCCCTCTCGACCAGGCGATCAATGCCATCATTTCAGCTTCCGGTATATCACCGGTACTCGGACCGCCGGACATGATTAAAATAGCTCTGGGGAATTTTTTCGACAGCTCGACGCCTTTGAGCACCCTATAGACCATACTTACCGTAGGCGTTGTCCTGTCTAACGGTCTATCTCCAAGGACAATGATCACTTCCTTCGTATTTTCTTTCAATTGCCCGGGATCGAGAAATTTAATATTTTTTATTGCCCTGCCAGATATGAAATAACGTAAGGGGTATTCTATGTTTTTTATGACCGCGGCGTTAGAAATGATCTTTTCATATGGTGATGGTGGATTTTTTTTAATTATCCATACTTTAAACACAAAAAAAACAATCAATATTATAGCCAAAAGTATGGCTAAGTTTTTAAACTTCTTTAAAAGAAACACCATGCATTCTCCATAGCCAAAATTTTTATTGACCGAATTCGGGCCTATATTTTTCAATCTCGTTATTCGTCTTCATCATTTCTTCAAGAATGTAAGCAGCGCGTCATTGACTTTATTAAAGTGAGTCCAGGTCAGGCCGTGGGGAGCGTCCTTGACTACCACCAGCCTGCTTCCCTTAATCGCCTCATGCGTACGTTTTCCCGTAGCGGCTAAGGGTAGGATCCTGTCGGCATCGCCGTGAATAACCAGCGTAGGCACGTCAATACGTTTGAGATCCCCACGAAAGTCTTCGAGCCACGCCGAAACGCAATCCAGCGTTCCTTTGGCTGAGGCGCCTGCGGCAATGTTCCAACTGAGCCGGACAACTTCATCGCTCACTAATTTTCCACCCAATATATCTACATTGTAAAAGTTAGAAAAAAACTTGGAAAGAAATGCCGGACGATCTTTAGATAGAGCTTTCTTGATGCCTTCAAAAACGCTGCCATTCACACCCTCCGGATTGCCGGGAGTTTTCAATAAAAATGGCGGGATCGCTGACATAAAAACCGCTTTACTCACACGATCCTTTCCATATTTACCAAAATAGCGAGCCACCTCCCCGCCACCCATCGAGAAGCCGACAAGTACCGCATCGCGCAGGTCAAGCTTGATCATTAGCTTACGCAGATCCTCGGTGAGGGTATCATACTCGTAGCCTGAAGACGGCCTGCTTGAATTTCCAAATCCTCTGCGGTCGTAGGTGATGACACGATAACCAGCCTCTAGCAGGGCTGTTATCTGCTTTTCCCAGGAAGTACCGCTTAGCGGCCAACCGTGAATTAGTACAACCGGCATACCTTTACCATGATCCTCGTAATAGAGATCAATGGAGCTGGAGTTTTCCTTACCGACGTTAATGTATTGCATGAGATTCTCCTTTACAGTTTGTGACGATTAAAACCATCCATCGCGTACGACGAAACCAACATACAGATAATTTTATAGAAAATCTCCATACTTCGCCATTGGCTAAATCCTGTTTTTTCCGACCTTTTTCCACTATGAATAAAAAAGCCTATGGCCGCTAATAACGATCATAGGCTTTAAAATTGGGGTCCCTCTCGTATTAGCCAAGGGGAAAACTCTCTGCTTATATAGGTATCTACTATAGGCCAATTACTGCCGGAAACAAACGAATTCTGCTACTTAGAGAGGTCTATTCCTCACCAAAATGTCCGTTTTGTCCGGTCATTTTTGGCGCGAAATGGCGTAACTATTTTACAGGCAAAGAGATAAAAATGTCCACCTATCTTGACCCGGACATTGCCTTATTTGGTTTTCATGTTCTTTATCTTTTATTTAAAAAATCCAAAATGATCTGCTACTGCAATATAGATCAATGCGAGTATAAAAAATACGGCAAGCCCGGCAAGGATCGCTTTATTCGGACCAATCTTCGGCGAAAGATATGCTACTACAAGCATATATGGTACCCACGATATGAGTGTACCGACTAAAACAAATTTGGCATGCTGGCCTACTGCTTTACCACCTTTAGTCTGACCTATAAAAAAATATGCTACAAGGGTAAACACTGGAATAAGGGTAGCGAGCGCGGAAAGCGTCCTCTGTCCGGTTTCTTCAAGCACCACGATAATTGTGGTAAATAATCCGCCGGTGATGAAATATATAATGAGATTAGAAATATTCACTGCTCATTCCCTTATTTTATCTTTATCGCTTTTACCGGACAAACCCTCTCGCAACCGCGACGTTTGTCACACGCGCTTTCATCTGAAACTTTACATTTCTTGCTTGCGCTATCTATGTAGAGGATCTTCTCGGGGCACAATTCAACGCATTTTCCGCAGCCTATGCATAAGCTCCCATTAATCAACACAATCTTATTCATATCTATTGGTTAAATCCGAGCTTTTTTAGTATCCACATCATCGGGCACCAGTTTGTAAAGGCAGACTGTAATAAATTCAATCCCACAAATGCAGTAAACCACAGCCATAGCGGATTTACAAAATGTGCAAGCAGCAAACTTACCAGAATAAAGAACCCGGCTATTCCCCTTAATATTCTATCCATGGCATATCTCCTTTTTATGTTTTCTTTTTCATCGCTATGTAATAAATTACTGGCACGGCGGTTCGGGATAATATAGTTGAGGCCACTTCCCCCGCCATTAAGGACAATGCAAGGCCCTGAAAGATAGGATCAAAAAGTATTACCGATGCTCCTACTACTACGGCCGCTGCCGTAAGAAGCATGGGACGAAACCGCTTAACACCCGCATCTATTACAGCTTCCTCTAATGGCATACCTTCAGCTAGACGAAGCTGGATAAAATCTACAAGTATTATAGAATTACGCACAACTATTCCAGCTCCTGCTATCATGCCTATCATAGAGGTAGCTGTAAAGAACGTATTTGTCAGCCAGTGTGCGGGAAGAATGCCAACCAGAGTAAGCGGGATAGGAAGCATGATTATCCATGGTATTTTAAATGACTGAAACCATCCGACAACCAAAACATATATTAATATCAATACCGCAGCGAACGCCAATCCCAGGTCACGAAAAACCTCATATGTGATCTGCCATTCGCCATCCCACTTAACCGCCCATTTATCCGATGATTCAGGCTGACTTGTAAAATATTGTTTAATATGTTTTTGTTTTGCATTATCCAATTCGCTTACCGGCAGTTTATTAATATCATTTTTTAACCCCATGATCACATATACCGGACTCTCAAATTTTCCCGCGACATCTCCGAGAACGTAGGAAACGCGCATTAGGTTCTTATGATATATTGCTCTGTCTTTTAAGAGATCTGTCACAGTAACAAGATCTTTAATTGGTATGGGTAAGCCAAATCTCGATAAAAGTGTAATATTTAGAACTGCGTCTAACTTATCCCGCCCCTCCTTAGGTAATCTTATAATTATATCTACGGGTTCATATTCACCGGAGAGATGCGCCAGATCGACGTCTTTGCCTTTTATCGCTAATGCTATAGTTTGAGCTATTGTTTGAACAGGGATACCATTAAGAGTTGCCTTCTGAGCATCTACCCTTAGACGCAGAAGGTTTTCCTGGGATTGGACATACGTATCAACGTCTGTCACGCCCTTATTTTTATCAAGAATATTTTCGATCTTTTTGGCAAGCTCCGTCTGTCCATCAAGGCTCGGACCATATATCTCAAGGACAAGTGTGGAAAGAACGGGCGGCCCGGGAGGAACTTCAGCAACCTGGACATGACCGCCATACCGATTCACGATCTCATGTATCTTTGGGCGCACGGCTTTTGTGATATCATGGCTTTGGCGTTTACGATGGTGCTTATTAACCAAATTAACTTGAAGGTCGGCCTGGTAAGGATTGGAGCGTAAAAAGTAATGGCGCACAAGGCCGTTAAAATTATAAGGAGAGCTTGTCCCAACATACGTCTCGATGTCTTTCACCTCCGGTACAGAGACCAGAGACTGAGCTATCTCTTCAATTGCTGAAGTCGTCTTTTCGAGAGAAGTGCCTTCCGGCAGATTGAGTATAACTTGAAATTCATCCTTATTATCAAAGGGTAGCATCTTGACTTTAACAAGCCGTAAAGGAACGAGTAAAACGGATATGAAAAGTAAGATCCCAAGTATTTTTAAAAATTTTATTCGTATCTTTTCATTGTAGATAAGAGGTTTCATATACCAGCGGTAGAATCGGGTTAATAGTCCCTCTTCTTCGGATTGGCCATGTCCTTTTAATTTTCCTTTAAGATAAGCGCTGCCCAATATTCGATACGCCGCCCAGGGTGTGGCGATAAAAGCGACTGCCATTGAAAAAAACATAGCTGTGCTTGCGCCTATAGGTATCGGTCGCATGTACGGACCCATCAAGCCTCTTACAAACGCCATAGGCAGTATGGCAGCCATAACGGTAAGCGTGGCCAGGATGAGCGGGCTCCTTACTTCATTAACTGCTTCTATTGTTACATCAAGTATCGAACGTCCCTTATTTTTAGGCATCCGCAAATGGCGTACTATATTTTCAACGTCAACAATGGGATCGTCTACTAATATACCGATAGAAAATATAAGTGCAAAAAGCGTAATCCTATTAAGGGTAAAACCAATAAAATAGAATGAAGCGAGCGTTAGAGATAATGTCATAGGTATGGCTATAGCAACCACGCCCGATTCCCGCCATCCCAATACCAGCGCTATAAGAATGCTTACGCCAAAAACCGCAAGTGCCATATGGAAGAGAAGCTCGTTCGATTTCTCATCCGCGGTTTCGCCATAATCGCGTGTAACCGTAAATGACACATCATTTGGTATCGTTTTCCCTTCCAGCTTTTTTACATGGTTAATTATCTTCTTACACAGCCATGAGGCATTGGCACCTTTTCGTTTTGATACCGCAAGCGTAACAGCATTAAATGGCCCTTTATTAGTATAATTGCCGGCAAATCGGATATTAACTGAATTCTCATTTTCGTCAGGCCCATCCACGACTTTCGCGACATCTTTTAGATAGACCACCCCTCCGCCGCTTACCCCCACTACCAGATTTTCAAGATCTTCTTTCGATCTGAAAAATGCGTCCGCTTCCACGTTTACATATTGAGGAGCATCCTCTAAATGTCCCGCATCCAGTTTTACATTGGCTTTTTGGATAAGATCGACTATTTCATTAGGATTTAATATCCTCTCTTTTAGCTTTTCTTCATCTATGAATATCTGGAACTGTCTTCTTCTACCACCTATAATGTGGGTTTCAGAAACATCCGGTATAGAGTTAATAGAATTTTGAACATTCGCTACGATCCTGCGAAGTTCAACAAGGTCTTTTGATTGGCCATGAAATGTCAAACTTAAGATAGGCACATCATCTATTGATCTTACTTTTATAAGAGGCTGGCTTGCGCCCTTAGGAAGGAAATCTAGGTTAGAATATACTTTGGTATATAATTTTATAAGACTATTCTCTACGTTTTCACCGACCTTGAAACGCACTATGATAAGCGCACTGTCAGGCTCTGACGTTGAATAGACATATTCTACGCCGGGGATCTCCCAGAGCTTACGTTCACCGAGATTAACAATCCTTCTTTCGACTTCTTCTGAAGTAGCCCCTGGGTAAGAAACAAATATATCGAACATAGGAACAGATATTTGAGGTTCCTCTTCGCGGGGTATGTTAAATATGGAAAAAACTCCTATAAGAATGGCAAATCCTATAATAAGAGGTGTTATTTTCGAGCGGGCGAAATAATCAACAATTTTACTTATAAAATTTGAATTGCGGCCATACATGGATTATTCTCCACCTGAAATAATTTTCCGGGTCTTTGATTCATCGAGTTGGCCCGATAAGAATAGAAGCCTCGCCTGAGAGGTTTTAGAGCCAACCAATGCGGCATAATAGGCCTGATATACCCTTATATAACCTTGCCTCATGTCAAGCAGATCCGCGACCGATTTTCTTCCCTCCTGATAAAGAGGCCGTGTCAGATCAACAGCCTGACCCGAATCGTCGGTCATTTCATGCAGCACGGGAAGATTTTCCTGAAATGACATAAACCTGGAATACTCATCGGTTACGTCTTTTGCAATTGAGTCCTTAGCAATATTTCGATCATATTCAAGTTTTCTTAAAGACTCTTTCGCTATTCTCACTCGAGCAAAGTAGCTTGGTTCAAATATGTCCATGCTCCCTTTTAGGCCAACCGCAAAACTTCCGCCTCCTGTATCAAAATTTTGAGTATTTTCATTCAGGTCGCCAAATGCGCTTATATTAGGTAGAAGGCTTGCCCGCTCACGAGAAACATCAGCCTCCTGAGCATGTATAGCTTCTTCTATAGAATGAAGATCCGGCCTTGATTTATACGCCTCTTGCAACCATTCCTTTAAACTCCGATTATCAGCATTTCCTTCTTGGAGAGCATCCACAAGTTGTATTGGGCTAAGAGGATCTTCACCCATTAATATATTAAGGAGAGCATGCATGCTGTCTTTTTGTCCTGCCAGTTCATTTTTCATGGTTTTCAGGCTGCCAAAAATAACTTTTGAAGCGTAGAAATCAGCGCCAAGGACCATCCCCTTTACCTTTAATTCATCAGCCTGCTTGATATCTGCTTCAGAATTTTTGCAAGCTTCTTCTGCTACACTTAGTAACTTCTCTATGGCGATAGTGTGGAGATAAGCATCTGAAGCAACAAGAAGCACCTCCATCTTTGAGAAGGCTTCATCATATCTGGCTGACTCTACCATGTATTTTGCCTGCTTAACTTTGTAAACAGTCTGTAGCGAGTCGAAAATGGGCATCTCACCATGAAGGCCTATATTATAGTTAGTGCGAGAACTTGGATTGTTAAGGCGGGATAGAGAAAAATCTTCCTGCGTAAAAGCGCGCTGCCTCAATAACGTTCCAAAGACATAGACCTGGTCATTGCTGGTAGTCATAGATACAAGGCCTTGAATTCTAGGCAAGAAACCCGCAGATGCTTGGAATTTTCTCGCGATAGCTATTTCAACGCTGGCACCTTGCTGTTTTAGCTTCGGGTAATAGGCTAAAACTTTTTGATAGAATTTTCCGAAGGTTATAGACGCTGGGGCTGCAGGGATTTCTTCAGCTACCAATTCTTTACCGAAGGCGAGCAAGAGAAATCCAAAAGCAAATAAAATAGTTGTGACTCTTTTCATCAGCGTCTCCCGTCCTATCTTCCCGACATGATCATAAAGCCAATTAATGCACCTATAAGAGTGCTTAGAATAGGATTTGACGTTAAGGGGCATGTGCCGGATGAACATTTCCCGAAATACCCCACGGCAAAACCTAGAACTCCACCTATCAAAATTCCTATCAGAGCTTTCATAGCTAAATCCTCTGCTTTATGCTCATAATATTATCTCGAAATAATTTTAAGCAGCTCCACTATCCTGGGATCAACTACACGATAACACGTCTTAACGCCTTCTTTTCTAAGGTTAACGATGCCTCTATTCTTCAACAAAGCAAGATGCTGAGATGCTGTAGATTGAGGTATTTTTAATGCCCTAGTAATCTTATCAACATTACATTCATGATTGATAAGCCCCTCCACGATCCTCAAGCGAACAGGATGTGCCAGAGCTTTCAGGATTCCGCTTTCTTTTACATAATCTATAGTCACTGCATATACTCCTTTAGCGTATTATTTGAATAATACGATATTAGAGTGATTCTGTCAAGATATTTTTTAATTTAATGACACCCATGCTGTGCGCAGGCATTCTGCGCAGTTATCTCCTCAAGCCCTCCCTTGGTAAACTGACTGACAATATCTGCAACTGTTCCCGGGATAGCCCCATAAGCCTTAATTCCGCCTTCACTAAGCTTTTGGACCGCCCTGCCACCCATACCACCGGTAACAACAACGTCAATCTTCTTACCCATTAACGCATTCATCGGCTGGCACATCCCATGCGAATGATGCTGGTTGGCATTATCAATAATCTCTACGGAATCTTTCTCTGTATCGACGATGGTAAAATACGGCGCACTTCCGAAATGCCCGTGAACCTTAGCATTTAGCCCTTCCTTATTCTCTGTTGGTATACATACTCTCATTTTGATGCTCCTTTCGTAGCAATTAAAACGGTTTGACAGGTATCTCTATAAACCTTGACCTTCATACCAGCCTTCTTCAAAAATCCCTCCGTTTCTTTTAACGACATTTTAGATCCTTCATGGTTGTGGCCATCCAATCTGTGTACCTTATCCATAATGCGCTCGCCTCTTTTATTTATATCGGCTATGATGAGCTTATTTTTAGCTACTCTTATCATCCCTTTTAAACACTTGGCCGGGTTCTTGGCATGATGAATGAAATTAACAGAAATAACCTGAGTGAAATAGTCATCTCTATACTGCAGCTTTTCTGCATTCATGATCTTAAGAATTACTGATTTGTCACGTTTGGTCGCCTTAAGATGCATTCTTGCAACATCCTGAGCCTTTTTATCCAGATCTATGGAAATGAGCTTAAAACCTTTTTGCGCTAATGCTGTCGCCATATGGCCGCGGCCTGTGCCGACTTCGAGCATGCTACCATCTTTAGTAAGATCGGCTTTTGCAATGATGTAATTTCTGGCCTTTGGTATATCGTAACCGTATTTCTTAAATAGTTCTAATCGCTCCATGTTCCTTTTCATCTCGTCTTCCACTCAATCCACCCTTTCAATATTTCCACCTTCTATTTTTAGCGCTTTCGCGTGCAATAAAACGTCTGCGATCTTTTTATGGGCCGAATTAATAATGTTCCCGAAGGTCTGCCGGGAAATATTCATTTTCTTAGCTGCATCTTCCTGGTATAGGCCATCAAAATCCGCAAGCCTCACTGCCTCTAGCTCATCCAAAGCAAGGTTAACCTCTTCGAGCATATCCAAAGGGATGCCACGAGGTTTAAAATAATTAGTATCGGGTTTACATCTTATTCTTCTACAGCGGCAAGGTCTAGACATATACCTTCCTTTTAGTTATTGGCATATGCCAATAATATATCAAAAAATATATCCTGTCAACAAAAATTGATGGGAATTTTATAAAGTCTCTTTATCCATTAGAATACATCCGTCTCTGAAAAATTAAATATACGGCTGCGATTATAATTAAAATGCCGCATACTTTTTTGATCACCGCTATACCTTTTGATCTTTTATTCCATTTTAGATAATTCTCA
>PLNN01000010.1 GCA_003142795.1 Candidatus Omnitrophota bacterium | reverse complement strand
TGATCATGTTCTTGATGTAGTCCGCGTGTCCCGGGCAGTCGATGTGGGCGTAATGGCGTTTTTCAGTCTCGTATTCGACGTGGGCTACGGCAATAGTTACGGTCTTGGTCTCATCACGGACCGTGCCGCCCTTTGCTATATCGGCATAGCTCTTCACGGTCGCCTTGCCCTTTTTGGCTAATGTTGCAAGGATAGCCGCTGTAAGGGTAGTCTTGCCGTGATCGATGTGGCCTATGGTGCCGATGTTCACGTGAGGCTTACTTCTTACAAAGTTTTCTTTTGCCATATTACCTGGTCTCCTTTTTGGAATGCACTTTCCCGGTGGATTCAATAATCTTTTCCGATATATTCTTAGGCACTTCCTGATAAAAAGAAGGCTCCATTGTATACGATGCCCTGCCTTGAGTCAAGCTTCTTACTGTGGTCGCATATCCGAACATTTCGCTTAAAGGCGCCAGCCCCTTTATAACTTTCATTCCGTGAAGGTCCTCGATCGCTTCTATCTTTACTCTGCGCGAACTAAGGTCACCGATTACATCGCCCATGTAATTTTCCGGAGTTATAACTTCTAACTTCATGATCGGTTCCAGTAATACTGAGCCGCCGTTCTTCAATCCGTCGTTGAGGGCGATCCGCCCGGCCATCTGGAAGGCTATATCTGATGAATCGACCTCGTGGAATGACCCGTCCATCAGTTTTACGTCAATGTCCGTAACGGGATAACCGGCTAAATAACCGCTATGAGCCGCTTCTATAACGCCATCCTTAACGGACGGTATATATTCGCGCGGTATAGAACCGCCTATGATTTTAGATTCAAACAACACACCGGAGCCTTTTGGCGCAGGAGCAACATCCAGGACAACGTGACCGTACTGCCCTCGTCCGCCAGATTGCTGGATGAATTTGCCTTCCGCTCTCGACGACCTGGTTATCGTCTCTTTATACGCTACCTGAGGCTTGTCAACATTGGCACCGACATTGAACTCCCTGAGCATCCTGTCGACGATTATATCCAGATGAAGCTCGCCCATGCCGCTTATTATCGTCTGCCCGGTCTCCTTATTATATGTAACTCTGAATGTCGGGTCTTCTTCTGCAAGCCTGTGCATGGCATTACCCAATTTTTCCTGGTCGGCCTTCGTCTTCGGCTCGATAGCCATCGATATGACAGGTTCCGGGAAATGCATTTTCTCCAGAACTATCGGATGCTCCTCGTCGCAAACGGTATCGCCGGTGGTCGTATTTTTCATGCCGACCACAGCTACTATGTCGCCTGCCAGCGCCTGCGGCATGATCTCCTGCTTATTAGCATGCATCTTGAGGATCTTGCCAATCCTCTCTTTTTTATCTTTACTGGAATTATAGATCGTATCCCCTGCGGCCAGTTTTCCGGAATAGATCCTTACGTACGCCAGCTTTCCGACGAACGGATCTGACATTATCTTGAACGTCAGTCCGCAGAATTTTTCATCTCCCGACACCTGCCTTACTTCGTCTTTTTCCGTTTCCGGATTTATGCCTTTCATCGGAGGTATGTCAAGAGGCGACGGAAGATAATCGGTTATCGCGTCCAAAAGCGGCTGTATCCCTTTATTCTTGGCTGATGCGCCGCACAATACGGGTATTATTTTCCCTTTAATGGTCGCATGCCTTATATGATCGACGAGGTCCTTGGGATATATCCCTTTTTCCTGGATATATTTTTCCATTACGACCTCATCGACTTCGCCCAGCTTTTCTATCAAATTATGCCTGTATTCGCTCGCCTGTTTCTTAAGGTCGCCCGGTATGTCCGTAATATCAAAACCTGCGTCTGCGTCGTCACCCTTATATATCATGGCCTTCATTGTTATGAGATCGACCACTCCCAAAAATGAGTTTTCCGCGCCGATCGGTATCTGAAGGGGAAGGGGGTTTGCGCCCAACCGCGTGCGCATATCTTCTATTACTTTAAAAAAGTTAGCGCCTGTGCGATCCATCTTATTTATGAATGCTATTCTCGGAACGCCGTATTTATCCGCCTGACGCCAGACCGTCTCCGACTGGGGCTGAACTCCGCCTACCGCACAGAGTACTATCACAGCGCCATCCAGGACCTTGAGAGACCTTTCAACCTCAACTGTGAAATCCACGTGGCCGGGGGTGTCGATTATATTTATATTTTTGTCTTTCCAGAATGATGTTGTGGCGGCGCTCGTTATAGTTATGCCGCGCTCCTGCTCCTGGACCATCCAGTCCATTACAGCAGTCCCTTCATCGACAGTGCCAATCTTATAGACCTTGCCGGTGAAAAATAGTATGCGCTCGGTCGTGGTAGTTTTGCCCGCGTCGATGTGGGCAATGATGCCGATGTTCCTGATATTTTGTATTCTCTCTTCGTCTTTTGTCATTATCGTTTTACTCAATTCGATTGTGTTTTCCATTTTTTAAATTTTTTACCATCTGTAATGGGCGAACGCCTTGTTAGCTTCCGCCATCTTATGCGTGTCTTCCCGTTTCTTAATTGCCGAACCTTCGCCCTTGAACGCGTCGAACAACTCGTCGGCCAGTTTTATCTCCATCGGTTTTCCTTTTTTGACTCTGGCAAAATTCCTTATCCAGCGCATCGCGATGGAAATACCTCTTTCCGATTTGACTTCGACAGGGACCTGATATGTAGCTCCGCCGATCCTTCTGGGCTTGATTTCCAAAAGGGGCCGGACATTATCAAGCGCTTTCTGGAACGCCTCTAGCGCCGGCTTGCCGCTCTTCTCGGCCAATATGTTGAAACTTTTGTAGACTATCTTTTCGGACGTCGATTTTTTACCCTGCAGCATAACTATGTTGATGAACCTAGACACGACCGCGCTCTTGTATTTTGGATCCGGTATAACTTCTCTCTTCTCTGCCCTTCTTCTCCTCATGATCTATTCCTTATATTATGCTGCCTTGGCAGCTGCTTTTTCTTTCGGACGTTTCGCGCCGTATTTCGATCTCGATTTTTTCCTGTCGACTACGCCGGCTGTATCGAGAACGCCTCTTACGATATGGTATCTCACCCCTGGCAGGTCCTTTACCCTGCCACCCCTGACCAGCACTATCGAATGCTCCTGCAGGTTATGGCCTACTCCCGGGATATAAGCTGTAACTTCTATACCGTTCGTAAGACGCACCCTCGCGACTTTCCTTAATGCTGAGTTCGGCTTCTTGGGTGTCTGGGTCTTGACCTGCAAACAGACTCCTCGTCTCTGCGGACAATTTTTAAGCGCCGGGGATTTTGATCTGTTCTTGAATTTCGCTCTTCCTAATCTTATAAGCTGGTTTATCGTTGGCATCTGATATCCTTGTTATTCCTTATTTGCGGCTTCGGTTTTTTCTTCCGATTTTTCTTTTTTCGTTTCGTCAAATACATGTTTTACGACCGATATCTCTCTGTGAACTTTAAAACCTGTTCCGGCTGGGATAAGATGTCCCATAATAATATTCTCTTTCAATCCCCGCAGACCATCGGATTTACCCGCTGCCGCCGCCTCTGCAAGCACCCTGGTCGTCTCCTGGAAACTTGCCGCCGATATGAAGCTCTCTGTATTTAAGGATGCTTTGGTGATACCTAATAATACCGGGGTCGCGCTGGCGGGCTTGCCTTTCTTTTTAACTACTTTTCTGTTCTCTTCTATATAGATAGTCTTGTCAACCTGCTGCCCGATAAGGAAGCTGGTGTCTCCCGGATCCTCTATTTTAACTTTTCTCAGCATCTGTCTTACGATAACTTCAATGTGTTTATCGTTTATATTGACGCCCTGGAGCCTGTAGACTTCCTGCACTTCGTTAACGAGATATTCCTGCAATTTCTTGTCGCCTGACACTCTCAATATATCCTGGAGAACGACCGGGCCGTCGATCAGCTGCTGGCCGGAATAGACCTTATCTCCTTTATAAACGTTCAGGTGTTTGCCGTGAGGTATGACGTACTCTTTCTTCATGCCGGTCGAAGATTTTATTATTACCCTTCTCTGACCTTTTTTGGACTCGCCGAATTCCACGATACCGTCTATTTCACTTACGATCGCGGGATCTTTCGGGCGGCGCGCCTCAAAAAGCTCTGCGACCCTGGGAAGACCTCCGGTTATATCCTTGGTCTTTGTGAATACTCGCGGTGTCTTAGCGAGAACTTCGCCGGCCGTTACACCTTTCCCGTCAGCGACCACGATGTGAGCGCCCGCAGGTATCGGATAAATAGCCGACACTTCTTCATCTTTATTCAATATTATTATCTGAGGATGATAATCCCCTTTATGCTCGACAATAACGCGGTTCTTGAGCTTGGTCGCGGGGTCGATCTCCTCCTTCATCGTGATGCCTTCTTTTATATCCTCGTATCTTACCTTGCCTGTTACTTCTGTCAGGATCGGGACGGTGTACGGATCCCATTTGATGAATATCGTGCCTGCATCGACTGTCTTGCCTTCTTCGGCCCTGATGAGGGCGCCCTGAGGTATAGTGTGCCTCTCCAGCTCACGTCCCTGCACGTCATTTACGCTTATCTGGCCGTTCCTGTTCAGGACGACGAACTCGCCCTCTTTTTTAGTTCCCACAACCTTAAGGTTGTGGTATTTAACGATACCTTTATATTTTGATTCGATATAGGATTGCTCTACTATTCTCGACGCTGTTCCTCCTATATGGAATGTTCTCATTGTAAGCTGAGTGCCGGGCTCGCCTATGGACTGCGCCGCGATTATGCCGACTGCCTCACCGAACTCCACTATCCTGCCTGTCGCAAGATTTCTTCCGTAACATTTCACGCAGCAGCCGTGCTTGGATTCGCATGTCAGGACGCTGCGGATCCTTATCTTCTCGATGCCGACCTCTTCTATCTGTTTGGCCTTCTCTTCGGTGATCTCTGTACCGGCCTCAACGAGGACCGTGTCGGTTATGACATCTACTATATTATCAAGCGCGACCCTGCCTATAATGCGCTCGGATAGCTTAACTACGGTCTCATCGCCTTCTATTATCGCGCTCACCAGGATACCGTTCAGTGTGCCGCAATCATCTATCGAAACGATAACGTCCTGTGCCACGTCGACAAGCCTCCTGGTCAGGTACCCTGAATCGGCGGTCTTAAGGGCCGTATCTGCCAGACCTTTTCTTGCGCCGTGGGTCGATATGAAATACTCCAGCACTGTCAACCCTTCCCTGAAGTTTGCCATGATAGGCGTCTCAATGATCTCGCCGGACGGCTTCGCCATCAAGCCTCTCATACCCGCAAGCTGGCGGATCTGAAGCTTCGAACCGCGGGCGCCGGAATCGGCCATCATGAATACAGGATTGAACGAGTCCAGCTCCTGGAATATCAAATCGGAGACATCGTCTGTAGTATGCGTCCAAAGGTCTATGATCTTGTTATAACGCTCTCTATCGGTTATTAAGCCCTTCTTGTATTGATCGTCAACGTGGTTGACGTCCGCTATAGTCCTCTGCAGATACTCATTTTTCTTTTCAGGTATCTTGAGATCACTGATCGCTATCGATATCCCGGCTCGTGTCGCTTCCTCGAATCCGGCTCTCTTAAGATCATCAAGAAGTCTTATAACGCGCTCGTGCCCCTTTTGTTTGTAACATTTATATATGACCTTGCCTATTTTGGCCTTCGACATAGTATCATTGAAAAATTCAACGCCTTCCGGCAGGAGCCTGTTAAAGATTATCCTTCCGATCGTCGTCTCTATTATCTTCCCGTCTATCTCGACCTTTATCTTCGCGTGCAGGTCTGCTTCTTCGTCCTCGTGCGCTATTATAGCTTCGTCTGTCGATGAAAATATCTTGCCCTCTCCTTTAGCGCCCGGTTTTTCCTTGGTCAGGTAATAACAGCCTAAAACTATATCCTGGGTCGGGCTCGTGATCGGGCGCCCGTCAGCAGGCGAGAATATGTTATTGGTCGCCATCATCAGGAGCTTGCACTCAGTTTGCGCCTCAATCGACAGGGGGACGTGCACTGCCATCTGGTCACCGTCAAAGTCGGCGTTGAACGCTGTACATACCAAAGGATGTATGCGTATGGCATTCCCCTCTATACGCATAGGCTGGAACGCCTGTATGCCAAGTCTGTGCAGCGTCGGCGCTCTGTTAAGCATGACCGGGTGATCCTTGATAACTTCATCCAATATATCCCATACTTCAAGTTTTGCCTTTTCAACCATCTTTTTCGCGCTCTTTATGGTATGGACAAAACCTTTTTCTTTTAATTTCTTTATTATGAACGGCTCGAAAAGCTCAAGGGCCATCTTCTTTGGAAGCCCGCACTCCTTCAGTTTCAGTTCCGGGCCGACAACGATAACGCTTCTACCGGAATAGTCAACGCGCTTGCCGAGCAGGTTCTGTCTGAAACGGCCTTGTTTGCCTTTTAACATGTCCGATAGCGATTTTAGCGGCCTGTTGCCGGGACCAAGCACCGCTTTCCCGTGCCTGCCGTTATCGAAAAGGGCGTCAACGGCTTCCTGGAGCATCCTCTTCTCATTTCGTATGATGATCTCCGGCGCTTTCAATTCAATGAGTTTCTTCAGCCTGTTGTTCCTGTTTATAACACGGCGATAGAGATCGTTCAAATCGCTTGTAGCGAACCTGCCGCCTTCGAGCGGAACGAGAGGTCTCAGATCAGGCGGTATCACAGGCAGCATGTCCAGGACCATCCATTCCGGCTTATTCCCGGAATTTTTGAACAATTCGATAAATCGTAATATCTTGCTCGATTTCTTTTGCGTGTTTTCCGATTTCGAATCCTTGATCTCGCGCCGTAACTTTGAAGCGACTTTATCCAGATCGACTTCTTTCAGGAGCTCTTTCACGGCTTCGGCGCCCATTCTGGCTGTGAATTTCTGGCCGAATTTATCCCGGAATTCTTTATATCGCTCTTCCGAGAGAAGTTCCATCTTCTTTAACGACGTCTCGCCCGGATCTATGACTATATATTCTTCATAATACAAGACTTTTTCCAGCTCGCGGGAGCTCAATCCGAGCAATAACCCTATCCTTGAAGGCATGACCTTAAAGAACCAGACGTGCGAAACAGGGCACGCCAGTTCAATGTGGCCCATGCGTTCCCTGCGGACGCTCGAGCGCGTTACCTCAACACCACACCTGTCGCAAACTATACCCTTATGCTTTATCCTCTTATACTTGCCGCAGTTGCACTCGTAGTCTTTGGTCGGCCCGAATATGCGCTCACAGAACAAGCCGTCTTTTTCAGGCTTCAAAGTCCTGTAATTTATGGTCTCGGGCTTCTTAACTTCGCCTTTCGACCATCCCTTGATGATCTGGGGGGAAGCTATCTTTATGGTTATCGAATTGAAAAGATTAAGTTCGTCGGCCATTATTGTCTATCCTTCTCTTCCAAAATCTTTTTTTCCATCTTTATATCAAGGCTCAGGCTTTGCAGCTCTTTAACCAACACATTGAATGATTCCGGGGTGCCGGACTGCAATTTATTATCGCCCTTAACTATGGCTTCGTATATCCTTGTCCTGCCTGCCACGTCATCAGACTTGACAGTCAATAGTTCCTGCAACGTATATGCCGCGCCGTAAGCTTCAAGCGCCCANNGCATATATATGTAGCCGACCGTCACTTTTTGATCGAACGGCTTACCCGTATATCCGTCAAGGACCTTTACTTTACCTTCCATGGGAATACCGGCCTTCTTCATTTCTTCTTTTATTTCCTGCTCGGTCGCCCCGTCAAAAACTGATGTCGATACTTTAAATCCGAGGATCTTTGCAGCCCACCCAAGGTGCGTTTCAAGTATCTGCCCCACGTTCATACGGCTTGGCACTCCGAGAGGATTCAGGACTATTTCTACCGGGGTCCCATCCTCGAGGAAAGGCATATCCTCTACCGGCAATATCTTTGCGACAACGCCTTTATTGCCGTGACGGCCGGCCATCTNNTGACCCTGTCTATCTCTCTCTCGAGCTCAAAACTGAGTTCTTCTATCTGCCCGTCAAGAAGCCTGGTTATCCTGGCGATCTCCTGTTCGAGATCCGGATTATTGACCTTGATATTTTCCAGGTCGCCCTTTTCCATTATCTTCTTCAGGTCTTTGACCCTGACGGTCCTGCCCTGCGATATAATGGCCCTCCCCGACTCCTGGTCAAGTATGCTGGCGGAAAGCCTCTGTCCTACCAATAAATTATGGATCTTCTTATATTTTTCTTCGCGCACTTTTTGTATCTGTGTTTCGTAAGTTCCTTCGAGTGTGCGTATCTCCTTCATTTCCAGAGTTCTCTCTTCTTTTGTCTTGGAACGCGCGTCCCTCCTGGAGAATATTCTCACATCGACTATTATGCCCTCGACGCCCGGGGGCGTTACCAATGACGAATCGCGGACATCTCCCGCCTTTTCGCCGAATATCGCCCGCAAAAGTTTTTCTTCCGGCGAAAGTTCAGTCTCGGACTTCGGAGTCACTTTGCCCACAAGGATATCCCCGGGCTCGACCTCCGCTCCTACCCGTATGATACCGNNAAGCAGGGCTTCTTCGCCTATGTTCGGTATGTCCCTGGTGATCTCTTCATTGCCGAGCCGCGTATCCCTGGCTTCGAGCTCAAATTCCTCTATATGAACGGATGTATATTTATCTTCGGCGACCAGTTTCTCGCTAAGAAGGATAGCATCTTCGAAGTTGTACCCTCTCCACGGCATGAACGCAACGAGCACATTTTTGCCCAGCGCCAATTCCCCTTTATCGGTCCCCGCGCCATCCGCTATTATATCGCCTGCACGCACTTTGTCTCCCAGCGAAACCATCGGCCGCTGATTTATGCAGGTATTCGCGTTCGATCTTTCGAACTTATTTAACTTATATGTTCTTCCGCTCACTATCACTTCGCCTGAATCAACGGCGGTAACCGTGCCGTCGTTCTTTGCTACTATAACAGCTCCGGAATCCTTCGCGGTCCTGTATTCCATGCCCGTCCCGACCAGAGGAGCTTCCGTATATAAAAGCGGGACTGCCTGGCGTTGCATATTGGAACCCANNGCGCGGTTCGCGTCATCGTGTTCAAGGAAAGGTATAAGGCTTGCGGCAACACTGACAAGTTGTCTGGGCGAAACGTCCATGTACTGGACATCCTTAGGAGCCGCCTGTATAAAATCGTCTTTAAAACGGCAGAAAACTTTGTTCTCTATATAGTGGCCTCTTGAGTCTATCTTGGCATTGGCCTGCGCTATGACATACAAGTCTTCGACATCCGCTGAAAGATATTCTATCTTATCGGTAACTTTACCGTCTTCTACTTTTCTATATGGGGTTTCGATAAAACCGAATCTGTTTATTTTCGCATATGTGGAAAGAGACGCTATCAAACCGATATTCGGGCCTTCAGGCGTTTCGATCGGGCACATCCTGCCGTAATGTGAATAATGGACGTCGCGGACCTCAAAGCCGGCCCTGTCCCTGTTCAATCCTCCCGGTCCGAGAGCGCTCATGCGGCGTTTATGGGTCAATTCGGCGAGCGGGTTCGTCTGGTCCATGAATTGTGACAGCTGCGATCTGCCAAAGAAGTCCCTGATCACGCCAGATACGAGCTTTGAGTTTATGAGGTTGTGCGGCATGACGTTCGAGAGATCATAAAGGTTCATTCTTTCCCTGCATGAACGGTCAACTCTGGCCAGGCCTATCCTTATCTGGTTCAGCAATAGTTCTCCGACGCATCGTACGCGCCTGTTGCCGAGGTGGTCGATATCGTCGATATTCCCTTCCCCATTCTTAACGCCTATCAATCTCTGTATTACGCTGACCAGGGTCGACGGCGTTATCAGCCTCTCTTCGAGCGATACGCTCATGCCAAGCTTGCGGTTTAACATGTATCTGCCAACCTGGCCCAGGTCATATCTCTTAGGATCAAAGAAAAGTCTTGTTGTAAGGTTATTTGCGGATTCGGGGGTTGGGGGATCGCCCGGGCGCATCTTCCTATATATATCCATTACCGCGTCTTCTTTATTTTTCGCGTGGTCTTTCTTTAATGTATTTATAATCTCGGGAACGACTTTTTCGAGGACTTCCACTTTCCTGACCGTTGAAGCCCATATCTTGTCTGCGATATCTTTTGTTATCTTCTCGAATCTCGGAGCGATCGTTGCGTTAGACTGGCTATCGACTATATCTTTGGCCAGGGTCTGGCCGATCAGCTTTTCGAGCTGCGCGGACCTTGCAAGTTCATGGACTTCCACGCCGCAGAATGCTTTCAGTATCGAGTGGTCGGTTGCATGATCGAATACCCTGAGGAATGTCGTAGCCAATAATTTCCTGCGCCTGTCGATATGTACATAAAGAACCTCATTCATGTCGAATTCGAACTCGACCCAGGCGCCCCTGTAAGGGATTATCCTGGCAGAAAATATATTTTTCCCGGAAGGATGCGGCTCGGATTCAAAGGATATGCCGGGCGAACGATGAAGCTGGCTTACGACAACCCTTTCATCACCGTTAACGATGAATGTCCCCGTGTCGGTCATGAGCGGTATGTCGCCCAGATATACTTCCTGTTCCTTGGTCTCTTTCTTAGATTTGAGGCGCATCATGACACGCAAAGAGCCTGCAAAACTCATGCCGCGTTTTTTGCATTCAGGAATGGAATACTTCGGCTTTCCTATCGAATAGCTGAGATATTCAAGCTTATACTCGCCATCTACCGTCTCTATGGGAAACACTTCCCTGAAGGCAGATTCAAGTCCCTGGTTTTCGCGTTTCGACTTCGGAAGATCACTCTGCAGGAATTCTTCGTATGAATCTAACTGGATCTCCAGTAAATTCGGAAGCCTGTAACACTCCTCTATCTTCGCGTAACTTTTTCTTTTTGTCATATCCCTCTCAAGCAATACGATTGACGTCTATTTTCGTATTATTTCAATTCGATCTTCGCGCCGGCTGCTTCGAGCTGTTTCTTTATCTTCTCGGCTTCTTCTTTTGTCGCGCCTTCCTTGATCGTCTTTGGCGCGCCATCGACCAGGTCCTTAGCTTCTTTTAAACCGAGGCTGGTGAGGGTCCTGAGCTCCTTGATAACCTGGATCTTGCTCGTCCCTGCGCTGGCTAGAACAACGTTGAAGGTCGACTTCTCTTCCGCGGCCGGTGCTGCAGCGGCTGCGCCTGCTCCGGCAGCCTGAACGCTTACTGCTGCGGCTGCGGTAACGCCGAATTTGTCCTCGAGAGCCTTCACGAGATCCGCGAGCTCCATGACGGTCATCTTCTCGATCGTTTCCATCACGCTCTTCATCTTCTCGGTAAGCTCAACTTTCGCTTCTTTTGTTTCCATTTTCTACCTCTCCTTCTTTATTTGGATTTACTCACTTTAATTGCATCGACGACATATACGAACTTCCTTAAAACAGCGCTCAATGTATTTACAAAACCCGTTATGGGTGATTTTATCCCTCCGACGACCTGCGCGAGCAGGACTTCTTTGGACGGAAGCGACGCGAGAACTTTTACCCTCTCCGGCTCCATCACCTTACCGTCAACTACCGCGCCTTTTATCTTGAATTTGTCGTGATTTTTCGAGAAATTTACCAGCACTTTGCATGTCGATATTATATCGTCCCCGCTGAAACCGATACCCATGCCGCTCTCTATTTTCGAGGATTCGCTTTCGAGCTTCATCTTGTCAAAAACAACTTTTAGTATGGAATTCTTTACCACCAGATAATCGGAAGACGTCTTCTTAAGGCTCTTTCGCAAGCTCTCAAGATCCGCTACAGATGATCCCATATAGCTTGTTATGATGAAGTTCGGATGGTTTTTAAATTGAGAAGCTATCTCCTTCACCATACTCTCTTTGCAGAATTTTCCTAATTTTTCCTGTGCCATGACTGCCATTATGCCTTCCTGAATTCCGACAGGTCCAATTTTATGCCTGGGCCCATCGTCGTCGAAATGAACAGCGTCTTCACGTGCTGGGATGTCATCCCTGCTCCCTGAGCGTGCGAGCTCATGATCGCGTCTACCAGGCTTGAAGCGTTCGCGTGTAATGCTTCTTCCGAGAACGATAATTTGCCCACCGGCGCGTGCACGCCCGCCTGCTTATCCATCTTAAATTCTATCTTACCTGCCTTTAATTCTTTTATGGCTTTCGCCGTGTCCAGCGTAACGGTGCCCGATTTAGGGTTCGGCATAAGGCCCCTGGGGCCCAATATCTTACCAAGCTTCGCTATGTCCCTCATCATGTCCGGGGTAGCGACCGCGACATCGAAATCAGACCATCCACCCTGTATCTTGGCGACAAGGTCTTCGGCTCCTACAAAATCCGCGCCCGCTTCTCTTGCCTTCTTCTCTTCTTCGCCTTTGCAAAACACGACGATCTTGACTTTCTTGCCGGTCCCGTGCGGCAATGCAACCGTCCCGCGGATCGCCGCGTTCTGGGCCTCTTTGGGATCGACATTAAGCTTTATCGATATTTCGACGGTCTCGTCAAATTTCATTTTCGGCGTCTTCTTTAATATAGCAATGGCGTCTTTAAGGCTATAAACCTTTTCCTTATCGACCAACGCTTGAGCTACCTTTAATCTTTTAGTTAGCTTCTTCATTATCCTTATCCTTCAACGTCGATACCCATGCTTCTCGCGGTACCTTTGACTATATTGATCGCCATATTGATATCGGTAGTATTCAGATCTTTGAGCTTCAGAGTAGCGATCTCTTTCACCTGTTCCAGGGTAACCTTGCCAACCTTCTCTTTATTAGGAGTGCCGCTTGCCTTTGCCACCCCGCAAGCGCGTTTCAATAAAACCGAGCACGGGGGGCTTTTGATAATAAAAGTAAATGTCCTGTCTTCGTAGGCCGTAATGACCACGGGAAGCGTTAAACCATCCTGCCCCTGTGTCTTCGCGTTAAAAGATTTGCAGAACTCCATTATATTTAAACCATGCTGACCGAGCGCAGGACCTACCGGCGGCGCCGGATTGGCTGCGCCTGCGGGACAGTATAATTTAATTGTAGCTTTTACTTTTTTAGCCATTTCTTATATCTTCTCCACTTGCCATGTCTCTAATTCAACAGGTGTCGCCCGGCCGAATATCGATATCATAACTTTGACCTTGCCCTTGGCGAGGTTCGTCTCTTCTATCACGCCGTTAAAGTTCGTGAACGGGCCGTCCGTAACCCTGACCGACTCGCCTTTTTCGAAAAGGACTTTCGGGGTCGGCTTTTCTTTGGCGTCCTGTGCCTGTTTTAAGATTGCATCTATCTCGTCTTCTCTGAGCGGCAGCGGCTTTGAGCCTGCGCCGACAAAACCGGTCACTCCCGGGATGCTCTTGATCAAATACCAGGTATCGTCCGTCAGCTCCATCTCGACCAGCAAATATCCTGGGAAAAACTTGCGCTGAGAAATGCGCTTTTTCCCGCCCTTGACCTCGGATACCTGCTCTATCGGCACCAATACCTGCGCGATAGTCTCTTTTGCAATGCCGGCCTTCACCTTACTATCCAGCAGGGTCTTGACCCTGTCTTCGTATCCCGTTTGTGTGTGTATTACGTACCAGTATTTCGCCATCTAATTAGCTATAGCCTCGACATGATTATATTTACAAGTTTCGACAAAACGATGTCACAGACGCCTATAAAAGCCGATAGCAATATCAGCGAGACCATAACTATAATAGTCGAACCGATCAACTCGTCCCTGGTCGGCCATGCTACCTTGACCATCTCCAATTTAATATCGTTGAAAAAACCGGCAAATTTGTTCGCCATATTTTTATGCTTACCCGTTTTCCTTTATGGAAATTGGCAGGCCAGGAGGGACTCGAACCCCCAACACGCGGTTTTGGAGACCGCTGCTCTACCAATTAGAGCTACTGGCCTCCCTAATCTTCGCTCCTGACGCTACACCTTGGTAGGATTAAGGAAGACTTCTCGGCTTGTAAACCTCGACCTTCTACTTAATCTCCTTATGTAATGTATGTTTCTTACAAGTTTTACAGAACTTACTTAATTCAAGTTTATCCGGATTCTTCTTTTTGTTCTTCGTTGAAGAGTAATTCCGGTTTTTGCACTTCGTGCATTCAAAAGTAATGACCTCTTGTGCCATCTTTTACTCTATGA
>PLNN01000012.1 GCA_003142795.1 Candidatus Omnitrophota bacterium | reverse complement strand
CCACATCACATTCCTCAAGGATTGAAAAATTTTATCGGAGGAATGAACAGGAAATTTTTCGCTCCGTCAGATGGCAGAACTTTCGGGTGCTTGCCGGAGCGACTGTTAAAAATTTCGATACTTTGGGGCGGTTTAGAAAGGCCAATGAAACTGCTCAAGAGCCTTAAGCACTGGCAGGTTTAGTGGCCATCGAAATTTTTCCACAGCAAATCGCATGCCTAATGCGATTTGCGGCAAGCGGAGGCAACACCCGAAAGTAAATGCCGGACTGAGGCGAAAAATTTATGGATAGTGATTTCAGAATAAAGGTAAGGAAGATACTGAAGGTCCTGCTCTGGATACTTTTTGTATTTTGCGTTGCATCTGCTATAATGGAGCTTTACAAAGGAATGCATAGATGAAGATAGGACTGATAGGGCTGCCGCAGGTTGGGAAGAAGACGCTTTTCGAATTGCTTACGAACCACAAACCTTCCGAGAAAGAGTTAGTTTCTGGGAAGCCCATTAAGGGCGTGGCTGAAATAAAAGATCCCCGCTTCGATAATCTTGTCGCGAGTTACAAGCCTAAAAAGGAAGTGAAGGCGCGGATCGATATCGAAACTCTTCCTAAGATAGAGAAAGACACGATCGCGAAGGGTGACATATTCAAGGATATCAATGAGCTGGACGCCATATGCCATGTGGTAAGGGCGTTCAAAGACGATTCCGTGTATCATGTCGACGGCTCGGTAGACGCGAAGCGCGATATCGATTTTGTGAATTCCGAACTGATACTTCACGACCTCATCTTCATCGAAAAAAGATTAGAGCGTCTTGATAAGACGATAAAACAGACGAAGGAAGAGGCCGCGATAAAGGAAAGGGATGTCCTGGTAAAACTGAAAGTCCACCTTGACAAGACGCTTCCATTAAGGCTATGCGATATTACGACTGAGGAAAAAAAGGTGATATCAAGCTACCCGTTCGTGACGCGTAAGACGATGATCGTCGCCTTGAATATTTCCGAGAATGATCTTAAGAACACAACTCTTCTCGACCAATTGAGCTCTGAATTACAGGGCCTGGGCATATGCGTCATGCAGGTTTCCGCGAAGGTGGAATCGGAGATAGCGCTTCTCGATTCGGAAGAGGAGAAGAAAGAATTTTTGTCATCGCTGGGCATAACAGAACCGGCGATAAACCTTCTTACCCGGGTTTCTCTGAATGCGCTGGATCTTATATCGTTCTTCACCGTAGGACAGGACGAGGTCAGGCAGTGGAACGTGCGCAAAGGTTCGTGCGCCCCGGAAGCCGCCGGCGTCATACATTCAGACCTAAAGATCGGGTTCATCCGCGCCGAAGTGATGAAGTATAACGACCTGACAAGCCTTGGGAGCGAAGAGAAGGTGAAAGAGGCCGGGAAATCTTATCTCAAAGGTAAAGATTACATTGTCGAAGATGGGGATATATTGAATATCAGGTTCAACGTTTAGGAGAAGCATTATGCTGACAAAAGAGTTGACGAAACTATTGGAGAGCAGGGAATTTATAAGCGTGGCCACCTGTGATTTTAAAGGCAGGCCTAATGCCGCTCCTAAATTTTTACTGAAAGTAGATGGCGATCTGATATATCTCGTCGATTACACTATAGGAATAACATGGAAAAATCTGAAGATAAATCCTCAGGCATCTTTGTCCTTGATAGATCCGAAAACTTTGATGGGATACCAGCTTTGCGGGCCGGTCCGCATCATAGCAAAAGGCGCTAAATTCAATAAATTATGCAAAGAAATGAAAACTAAGGCGATACACCTGACTACTCAGCATATCATCGAAGAGGTTCGGGGTGAAGGTAAGCACGAGAGCTTTGAGGTCGTCATCACGGAAAAATTTGTGATACTTGAATTCAAGGTAAACGAAATTGCCGAGATAGGCATCGGCGGCGAATTGAAAAGGAAAAAGAGCATTTGACGTGTATTTATTTTTCATGCTACAATAACCGTTCTAATGAGGGAAAACATGCCAAGGAGCAGGGTAGACCTAAATAAGATAAATACGATCCAGCTGGATTCCAGGAAATGCAAGGTCGCGATAAAAGACTTTGCCAAAACGGCTAAAAAGGGCGCATCTTTCAACGATTTTTATGATTCGCTCCCGGATATTCTCGCAAGCCGGAACCTGAAATACCTCGTAGAGGCGATCGTATCCGCTTATAAAAAAGAGAAGATGGTAATATTCATGATGGGCGCGCACGTGATAAAATGCGGCCTCTCGGGGCTTATCATCGATCTCATGAAGCGCGGCATTGTCAGAGCGGTCGCGCTGAACGGCGCCGGAGTGATACACGATACCGAGATAGCCTTGATCGGAAGGACGAGCGAAGACGTGGGCGAAGGCATTGTCGACGGGACCTTTGGCATGGCAAAAGAGACCGCGACCTTTATAAACGAAGCGATAAATTCCGGGCTCGGCAGCGGCATAGGTATCGGTGAAGCCGTCGGGGGCGCGATAGTTAAGGCAAAATTGCCGAATAAAGAGATGAGCATCCTGGCAAACGGTTACGAGCTGAATTGCCCGGTTACGGCCCACGTTGCCATAGGCACTGACATAATCCACCAGCACCCGTCCGCTAACGGCGAGGCGATAGGCGAAGGCTCGCTTCTCGATTTTAAAAATTTCATTTACAGCGTATCGAGGCTTGAGGACGGTGTTGCGATAAATTTCGGCTCAGCGGTGCTCTTGCCGGAAGTATTCCTGAAGGCACTGACGGTGGCAAGGAATCTCGGCCATAAGACCAAGGTTTTCACGACGGCCAATTTCGACATGATAAGCCAGTATAGGCCTTATCAGAACGTCCTGTCGAGGCCGACTTCGGGCGGCGGGAAAAGCTATAACATGACGGGACATCATGAAATAATGATCCCGCTCCTTTATCGCGCGATTATCGAGAGAATATAGGCCATAAAAATGCAGAATTTCGGAACATTGAAAAAGGCTGTATCGAATTTCAAAGATGCCAGGGTCCTGGTGGTGGGCGATCTCATATTGGATGAATTCATATGGGGAGACGTCTCGCGCATATCGCCGGAAGCGCCCGTTCCCGTTGTATGGGTAAAGAAGGAAAGTTTTATGCCCGGCGGCGCGTCTAACGTCGCGAACAATCTCTCCAGCTTAGGTGCTCACGTAACGCTTGTCGGGGTGATCGGCGATGATGAGCACGGCGCCATATTAAAAGGAGAGCTCCGGCAGAAGGGCATTGACACCTCGGGCATATTCGTAGACTCCTCCAGACCGACCACTTTGAAGACGCGCGTTGTCGCCCAGCACCAGCAGGTCGTGAGGATCGATAAGGAGAAGGTCGGCCATTTGAGCGACCAGATGGTTTCCGGGATGATAAATTACGTAGAATCCGCGGCAAAGTCGATGGATGCCATGGTGATAGAAGATTACGGTAAAGGCGTGATAACGCCGAAACTTTTGTCCAGGATAGTCCCCGCGGCAAAACGCGCCGGTAATATTATATCGGTCGATCCGAAAGAAGAGCATTTCAAATATTACAGAGGGATAAGCGTGATCACCCCGAATAATCATGAGGCTGCCAGGGCTGTGGGTTTCGAGATAACCGACGATGCCAGCCTCAAGAAGGCGGGCAGGGCGCTATTGGAAAAGATCAAGTGTAAGATAGCCCTCATAACGCTCGGCGAGAACGGCATGGCCGTTTTCCAGAAATCCAAACCGATGAAGCAGATACCTACGGTAGCCCAGGAAGTTTTCGACGTCTCAGGCGCGGGCGATACCGTTATCGCGGCTTACACTTTGTCGCTGGCAGCAGGAGCGGACCCGGTAGATGCGGCTTATATCGCGAATTGCGCGGCGGGGATAGTCGTGGGCAAGGTCGGTATAGCGGTAGTAACGCCTGATGAACTTTTAGATAGGATAAAGAGGGAGTTGGAAAAATGAGGGCAATAGGAGTCATACCGGCGCGATGGGGCGCGACAAGATTCCAGGGCAAGGTCCTGGCTAACCTTTTGGGGAAACCCGTGATCCAGCACGTCTGGGAGAATGCCAAACGGGCGAAGACGCTCGACGATCTTGTAGTGGCCTGCGACGACGAAAAGATCATGAAGGCCGTACTGGCTTTCGGCGGGAAAGCCGTTTACACGTCCCCGGACCAGCCGTCCGGGACGGACAGGCTCGCGGAAGTCGTCAACCCTATGGATGTAGATATAGCCGTAAATATCCAGGGCGACGAACCCCTTGTTAAGTCGATAATGATAGACTCTCTTGTCATCGCGCTTCAGAATGAAAAGATAGCCCAGATGGCTACGGTGATAAAAAAGATAGAGGATCCCGAGGCAGAACTTAAAAATTCCAATGTCGTGAAGGTCGTAATAGACAAAAATGGATATGCTCTTTATTTTTCAAGATACGCCATTCCCTACAACAGGACCAATGAAGTAGACGAGAAGAAGCGGCCGGTCTATTACAAACACATAGGGCTCTATGCGTTCACGAAAGATTTTCTATTTACGTTCAGGAATCTTCCTAAGTCTTCTCTTGAAGAAGCCGAAAAGCTGGAACAGCTTCGTGCTCTGGAAAATGGATACAAAATAAAGACCGTCGAAACGAAATTTGATACGGTAGGTATAGACAGGCCGGAAGACTTAAAGAGAGCGGAAGATGAATTATTGAAGGAGCGGGAGAAGCAGGCGGCAACGTAATATGGATAAGACGACAAAAGAGATAACGATAGGCAAGGTTAAAATAGGCGGGGAAAATCCCCTGGTCTTGATAGCCGGCCCCTGCGTTATCGAGTCGGAGGCGAGCGCCCTAAGGCACGCCAGGCTGTTAAAAGAGATAGCTAAACGCGCCGGCATATCTTTTATTTACAAAGCGAGCTACGATAAAGCCAATCGCACCTCCGTGAATTCATATAGAGGGCCGGGATTGAAAAAAGGCCTCGCCATTTTGAAAAAGGTAAAAGATGAATTTAAGATACCTGTCTTGTCGGATGTTCATTGCAGGGCCGATGTAAAAGAAGCGGCGAAGGTCCTTGACGTCATCCAGATACCGGCGTTCCTTTCGCGCCAGACGGATCTCATTATGGCGGCCGCGAAGACGGGCAAGGGCATAAATATAAAGAAGGGCCAATTTCTAGCCCCTTGGGATATGATGCACGTAATAAAGAAGATCGAATCAGCCGGAAATAAAAAGATAATCCTGACCGAGAGAGGCGTAAGTTTCGGATACAACAACCTGGTCAGCGACTTCAGGTCGCTTATTATCATGAAAGACCTCGGGTATCCCGTAGTGTACGATGCCACGCATTCGGTCCAGATGCCGGGAGGGAAGGGAGATAAGTCGGGCGGGGACGCGAGATTCATACCCTATCTTTCGATGGCGGCAGTGGCCTGCGGCGCGGACGGCATATTCCTGGAGGTCCACGAAGACCCTGAAAGGGCTTTGAGCGATGGCCCGAATATGGTCAAGCTTAACAAGCTGGAGGCGATGCTTTTAAAATTAAAAAATATCGAGAATGCGATATGAGCATTAAAATGGCGAAGAAGGTCCTACAAATAGAGAGCGCCGCGATTGCCGGCCTCGTGAAGAGGATCGATGTCAATTTCGCGAGCGCAGTAAATGCCATATATAAGATAAAAGGGCGCGTCATAGTTACGGGCATGGGGAAACCGGGATTTATCGCCCAGAAGATATCTGCGACGCTCTCATCGACCGGGACGCCTTCGTTATATCTGCATCCTGCCGAGGCGCTCCACGGAGACCTGGGCAGGGTCACTAAAGATGACCTGATACTTGCCCTTTCCAACAGCGGTGAAACAGAAGAGATAATAAAATTCCTTCCAATAGTAAAAAAAATCGGGGCGAAGCTGATCGCCATGACGGGCAATACAAAGTCGGCCCTGGCAAGATTCGCCGATCATGTGATCGACGCATCCGTAAAAAGGGAAGCGTGCCCTTTGGGATTGGCGCCGACAACTTCAACGACGGCCATGCTTGCCATGGGGGATGCCCTGGCAGTTGCTTTGCTTGATAAGAAGGGGTTCAAGGAGAAGGACTTCGCGTTCTATCATCCGGGCGGCATACTCGGGAAGAGGCTTATACTTAAAGTCGGCGATATCATGAGGAAAGGGCGCGATAATCCTATTGTCCCTGACAGCGCCAATGTAAAAAGAGTTCTTTTGTCTATAACCAAAGCGCGGGCGGGAAGCGCCAGCGTCATTGACCGGAAGGGTAAGCTCGTCGGTATATTTACGGACGGAGACCTTAGGCGCCATCTCGAGACGGAACCGGATCTTATAAATAAAAAAGTAAAAGATGTCATGACAAAAAATCCTTCTACCATTAAAGCGGAGCGGCTTGCGGCCGAAGCCTTTGATATCCTCCGCTCGAAGCGCATAGATGAAATACCGGTCGTAGACGATAAAGGGCGCCCAGTCGGGCTGGTAGACGTGCAGGACCTTCTCAAGGCAGGGCTCGTATGATAAGCCATGACATATTGGAAAAAGCCAAGCTCGTAAAGATGCTGATAGTTGATATAGACGGCGTAATGACCGACGGCCGGATCATATACAGCATCTACGGGGACGAACTGAAATTCTTCGACGTCCAGGATGGATTAGGCATAAGCCTTCTGAGGCACGCCGGCATCAAAACCGTTATAATAACAGCCAAAAAATCCAGGATCGTAAAACTGCGCGCAAGAGATCTTAAAGTGGCCAGGACATATCAGGGTTTTGAGGATAAGCTGATCCCGTTCAAACATCTTTTGAAGAGTTTTAAAGTCGCGTCCTCTGAGGTATGTTTTATGGGGGATGACCTGATAGACCTGCCTGTGTTGAAGCGCGTAGGATTTGCCGTTTCGGTCCCGAATGCGGTAGAGGAAGTGAAGGCTCATGCTCATTATATCACTTCCAAGACCGGCGGCAGGGGCGCTGTACGCGAGATCTGCGATATCATCTTAAAAGCGCAGGGCAAATGGGAAAAGACAACAGCACGTTATTTTGAATAAGGGAAGGAATGGTTATGCCACCGACAAAAAAGATCCTTGTTGTAGATGATGAAAAGGAATTCCTGGCTCTTATAAAATCCGCGTTTGAGATCAGGGGATTTGCCGTAGTTACGGCAGATAACGCCATAGACGCAGGGCTCGCGCTGGCAGTCGGCTTGCCAGACCTTATTCTTATGGATATCAAAATGCCCGGCATCAACGGCATACAGGCGTGCGAGGCGATCAGGCGCAATCCGGTTACAAAGAATGTGCCTATAATAATAGTCTCCGCCCTATCGCATGAATCGGACATGAAGAAGGCTCAAAAGGTGGGCGTGGCCGGTTATTTCGTAAAACCGGTTAATCTTGAGGAACTGATAAAAAAGATAAAAGAGATCTTAACGCAATAGCGCGAATAGAAAAATAATTGACAATTTTTCGTAAAGAGGTATAATAGATCCAGTCTTCGGGGTGAGGTAACCTTAAGTTTATGTTTAAGGATTCCTCGACCGGCGGTAAAGCCCGCGAGCATCCGGAATATCCGGAAGCAGAACTTGTGAGATTCAAGTGCCGACCGTTTAGTCGGGATGAAAGAAGATAAGCGCGTATTGTGTATAAAGTATACGTATTGCGTAAATCGAAACCCCGGAGAAAATTCTTCGGGGATTTTTATTTTAGGAGCAATTTATGAAATTGGACACGATTCCTGATGTATTATCTGACGTCATGCGCGGCAGGATGGTTATAGTGATAGACGACGCGGACCGCGAGAACGAGGGAGACCTTGTAATGGCCGGAGCACTGACTAAGCCTGCGGACATAAATTTTATGGCAAAATACGGGCGCGGCTTGATATGTGTTCCAATGGAAGGCTCGAGGCTGGACGAATTAGAATTATATCCCATGTCGACGTCGCGGCCCGATCCTTATAAGACCGGCTGGGCTATATCTTGCGACGCTAAGCGCGGCGTTACGACAGGCATCTCTGCGCACGACAGGGCGCGGACGATAAATATACTCGCGAATCCTAATACCAGGCCCGGCGACCTTGTAAAGCCGGGCCATATCTTTCCTTTGCGGGCAAATGAGGGCGGCGTCCTGGTCCGCGCAGGGCACACAGAAGCCTGCGTCGACCTGATGAAGCTTGCCGGGCTGTATCCGGCCGGCGTAATATGCGAGATAATGAGGGATGACGGCTCCATGGCCAGAACGCCGGATCTCCTGGAATTCGCAAAAACCCATAATTTAAAGATCTGCACCATCGCCGATCTTATCGAATACAGGAGAAGGTCTGAGAAGCTCATTAAAAAAATAGCGCAGACCTTTATCCCGACGCAATTCGGCAAATTTAAGGTCCATGTCTACGAATCCGTTACGGATAAATATCACCATCTGGCTCTTGTCAAAGGATCTCCCGGCGCGAAAAGTACCCTGGTGAGAGTGCATTCCGAATGCCTGACCGGCGACGTGTTCGGTTCCAGGAGATGCGATTGCGGGGAGCAGCTGCATGAGGCGATGAGGCTTATAGAAAAAAGCCCGAGCGGCGTGATACTTTACATGAGGCAGGAAGGCCGCGGCATCGGCCTTGCCAATAAGCTTAAAGCGTATGAACTCCAGGATAGAGGTCTCGACACCGTTGAGGCAAATACGGCATTAGGGTTCAAGCCGGATCTAAGAGATTACGGTATCGGCGCCCAGATACTTGTGGACCTGGGATTGAAAAAGATAAGGCTATTGACGAATAATCCTAAAAAGATAGTGGGATTGGAAGGATACGGCCTGGAGGTCGTAGAGAGGGTGCCGCTTGTTATACGGCCCAACAAAGCTAACAGGCGGTATCTTGCGACAAAAAAAGAGAAAATGGGGCATGAAATAGAAGTTTAAAAAAGGAGAGAATGCATGGCAAACGTAATAAAGGCGGATCTGGCGGCAAAGGGTAAGAAATTTGCGATAGTGATATCGCGTTTTAACGAATTCATATCATCGAAGCTTCTGGAAGGATGCCTCGACACTCTTGTAAGGCACGGCGCTCAGGAGGCTAGCCAGGATGTAGTCTGGGTACCGGGCGCTTTTGAGATCCCTCTCACGGCGCTGAAATTGGCGAAGTCGAAAAAATACGACGCGGTGATATGCCTGGGAACGGTGATAAGAGGCGCAACTCCCCATTTCGAATTCGTGGCAAGCGAAGCGTCAAAAGGGGTAGCTAAAGTATCGCTCGACACCGGCACGCCGTGCATATTCGGAGTGATAACCGCGGATAATCTTGAGCAGGCTATCGAGAGGGCGGGCACAAAAGACGGCAATAAAGGCCGCGACGCGGCCATGTCGGCCATCGAAATGGTGAACCTGTTTTCAAAGATATAAGGATATAAAATTTTTCTCATCCCGTGGTAGAATGTGATGCGTCG